>NZ_JBYSZX010000008.1:0-230266 GCF_058787615.1 Pseudomonas sp. FW305-3-2-15-C-LB1
GAAGCGGTTTCTTTTTGGTTGGCATACATGCACCTCTTACTCATGTTATGCCCGAACACAAAATTTCTGACAGTCCCATAGCGCTAGCTGCCACACCGCACCTATAAAAGCCTGACGCACCACGCCGCTCCTCTCCCCACAAAAAACATCCCACCGCCCGTCAAAAAAATCCAACCCCGGCAAAGCCTTGTAAACCCGCACTCTGGCCGAAAAACACGCCATTCTGGCCGCTCTCCGTGACCATCCGCCTCAACACAAACCGGTTTTTTTCCCCTACAATGCGCGGGTAAATCGGGCCTGCAATATCCCTTTACACAGGGATGAAGAGCCAGACCTGAGGCATCCCGCAGGAGCAAGCAACCACCGCTCCGCACCTCAAGCCTCACGCAGAGCACCCGTAAGCCTATTCCGTTTAATGCGTGCGCTAGCTGCAACAAACGATTCCTTAAGATCCACCGCGGCCTCAGGGCCGTGTGAACACCCAACCATCCGGTTTCACACGGGCACCTTTGAGCCCTCACGCAGGAGACGACACGTCATGCTGAGCTGGGACGAATTCGACAAAGAAGAAGAAGGCGAAGTAGCCACCAAAGGCGCCAACGCCGGCCACGCCACCGAAGCCAACATGGACCGCCTCGACGGTGCCGGCGCTGCCGCCGCCATCGAAGCCCGCGCCGTCACCGCCAGTGACTCCGCCGCCATCGTCCGCGCCAAGGCTGCGCTGGACAAACTCGACGTCGCCGAAGGCCTCGCTGAACTCGAAGGCGCCTCCGCCCGCGTCGCCGTCGACGAAAAGCGCATGATCAACTGCCGCGCCGACCTCAACCAACTCGTGCCGTTCAAGTACGACTGGGCCTGGCAGAAGTACCTCGACGGCTGCGCCAACCACTGGATGCCGCAAGAGGTCAACATGACCGCCGACATCGCCCTGTGGAAAAACCCCGAAGGCCTGACCGACGACGAACGCCGCATCGTCATGCGCAACCTAGGCTTCTTCTCCACCGCCGACTCCCTGGTCGCCAACAACCTGGTGCTGGCCGTGTACCGCCTGATCACCAACCCGGAGTGCCGCCAGTACATCCTGCGCCAGGCCTTCGAAGAAGCGATCCACACCCACGCCTACCAGTACTGCATCGAATCGTTGGCCATGGATGAAGGCGAAATCTTCAACATGTACCACGAGATCCCATCGGTCGCCAAAAAGGCCGCCTGGGGCCTGAAGTACACCCGCTCGATCTCCGATCCGAAGTTCGAAACCGGCACCGTCGAAACCGACAAGGAACTGCTGCGCAACCTGGTCGCCTACTACTGCGTATTGGAAGGCATCTTCTTCTATTGCGGCTTCACCCAGATCCTGTCCATGGGCCGTCGCAACAAAATGACCGGTGTGGCCGAGCAGTTCCAGTACATCCTGCGTGACGAGTCGATGCACCTGAACTTCGGTATCGATGTGATCAACCAGATCAAAATCGAAAACCCACACCTGTGGGATGCCGAGATGAAGGAAGAAGCGACCCAGATGATCCTGCAAGGGACTCAGCTGGAGATCGAGTACGCGCGCGACACCATGCCGCGTGGGGTGTTGGGCATGAATGCGGCGATGATGGAGGATTACCTCAAGTTCATCGCTAACCGTCGTCTGTCGCAGATTGGGTTGAAGGAAGAGTATCCAGGGACGACGAATCCGTTCCCGTGGATGAGCGAGATTATGGACTTGAAGAAAGAGAAGAACTTCTTCGAGACCCGTGTGATCGAATACCAGACTGGCGGCGCGCTGAGCTGGGATTGATTCCTGAGCCAAGCAACCCCATGAAGCCCTGACGTGTTCAGGGCTTTTTTGTGCGCGGTGAATTGCCACTTTTTGAAGCACATCAGGCTGACCTCCTCGCCCCGAAGGGTTCGGATCGCATCACCAATGCTGTAGCCTTGTGCCCCAATTGCCATCAGTGTTGTCACCGGTCGAGTGACCGGGACGTCTTCAACGAGGGGCTTTACGCCAGGGTCGGAAGATTGGCACGGGAGTAGACTCCCGCTGTCACACCTGATGCACACTCAAAAAATACCCGATAGGACCGAGGCCAACCCGTGAACCCAGACATGCTCGAAGCCGGCCCCGCTGACGCCAAAGTACTTTCCGTCTTTGACTTCGACGGCACCCTGACCCACCACGACAGTTTCGTGCCCTTCCTCAAGTTTGCCTTTGGCCCCGGTGAGTTCTACGGCCGGATGGTCAAGCTGGCGGTGCCGGGGCTGCGGTTTCTGGTGCGGCAGATCAGCCGGGATGAGTTGAAGGCGCAGTTGATCCGCACCTTTATGACCGGGGTGGAGAAGGCGTGGGTGCAGCAGAAGGCCGAGGAGTATTGCCAGAAGACCTGGGCGCGGCTGATGCGGCCGACGGGGGTCTTGTCGGTGGAGCAGGAGTTGGGCTCCGGGGCGGAGGTCACGCTGTGTTCGGCGTCGCCGGCATTGGTGTTGCAGCCGTTTGCCAATCGGCTGGGGATCAAGCTGATCGGCACGGAGCTTGAGGTGGTCGACGGGGTGTTGACTGGCAAGCTCACCGGGAATAACTGCCGGTGTGAGAACAAGGTGTTGCGGCTTGAGGCGGTGTATGGGGATTTGGGCGAGTATCGGCTGCGGGCATGGGGCGATACGCGTGGGGATCGGGAGTTGCTGGCGGCGGCGCAGGATGCGCATTTTCGGCATTTTCATGCGAAGAAGAAGCGCAAGCAGCTGCGGTAGTCGCGCACTAGCAAGGGGTGCTAGGGGTTGAAAGATTGAATTACGTTGCCCCGAAATCTCGTTCTTCGAGGGACACACCAATGGGTGTTTCGCTGACGTCGAGTCGCTCCTGAACAATCTGATTCAACTTCAGAACCTCCAATCGATCATCCTCAGACATAAAGTCGTCAGACACTGATTCGCCATGGAGAAAATAGCTGTCCCAGGTGCTTTCCGCTGGGGGGCTGTTTTTTGTTTGAGTCATGAGCATCCCTCCTTTGGGTTGGCTGAAGACAATACAAGCCAGCTTGTTTGTTGCCTAGGCGGAAAATGTATCGATGCGAATGGCAGGTTCGCCAGGGAAACCGATTCGATCCCTTCGCAGCCTCGCCGAAGCTCGACAGCTCCCACATTTGATCTTCGCCGAGCCCAGATCCGTGTTTGGCAGGAGGTCTATGCCGTGGCTTTGAGGTCCACGCCCAACGCCGTCGCAAAGGCTTTTACCATCGGGCTGCGCGGGGCGTTGTGGCGAAGGATGAGGTTGAAGTCGGTGCTCAAGTGCACTTGCTCCGGGCACAGTGCCCGTAGGCGCCCTTCTCTTACCAATGGCGCGGCGTAGTGTTCGGGCAAGAAGCCCAGGAAACGGCCAGTAAGGATCAGGATCGCGACGGCTTCGACTTGTGAGGCCGAGGCGGACTGGCTGTCATAGTTGACGAAGTTGGCCTTGTCGCGATGAATCGCATAGCGATGGTTGACCACTTCGTATTGGCGCAGCACTTCCGGTGTGATTTCACTCGCGTTGAACAGTGGATGCCCTACGGCACAGTAGGCGTGGGCCTTTTCCTCATACAGCGGGAAATAGTCGAATTCTTCACGGCGCTGGTACACCGGCACGATGCCGACGATCAAGCGCCCTTCCACCACGCCGCGTTCAACTTCGTCCAATTGTGAGGCATGCAGGCGCAATCTAATCTTTGGCGATTCGCTATGTAATTTCCCCAACGCGGTAATGAGCGGGGAATTAACGTCGGTCACCGTGTTATCAATAACGCCCACACTAAGGTCACCAATAAGCTCGTTCTGCGCCGAACTAAGCTTGTCGCGAAAACTGTCCACCGAGGTAAATAACTCGATGGAAGCCTGATACACCAACTTGCCTTCTTCGGTCAGCCCAAACCCTTCGCGACCCCGGGTGCACAGGCGCATGCCGATGCGAATCTCAAGGTCGGAGATCTGTTTGCTGATGGCCGCCAGGCCCACGTTCAGCTCGTTTTGCGCGGCACTGAAGCCGCCGGCTTCGACCACGGCCATGAACACGCGCAGCAGTTTGAAGTCCAGCCCGCTCAACTGCAGGGGCGGTCTTGTGCCGGGTTTGGGTAGCAGGTTTCCAGAAGTGGAAAGTGGGGTTTCCATAATACGCGTTGACCTCAAGTGCCATATTCAACAGGCTTCAACCCAATCCTTGAACATAGCCAGGCGGCGATAATGAACATAAACATCCGCCCTTGGCAACCTTGAATACGGCGCGTCAGACGCTGGTTCAGTCTAGTTGAAAACTTATTTTTACTGCCTCCGACTCTTCTAAAAACAAGCGTGAGGAACAACCATGTCCCAGCCCACCGACCGCCTTTGGGGCGCTCGTTTCAAGACCGGCCCGTCTGTTGCATTGGCCGCGTTGTCGCGTTGCCCTGAGCGCTATTTCCGCCTGACACCCTACGACCTGGCCGGCTCCCGTGCCCATGCCCGTGAATTACAGCGCGCCGGTTTGCTGGATGAGTCGGAGACCCTGCGCACCCTCGACGCGCTGGACGGTATTGGCGCAGATTTCGCCGCCGGCACGCTGCATCCGACCCTGGATGACGAGGACGTGCACACCTTCATCGAACGCGTATTGACCGAGCGCCTTGGTGCCCTGGGCGGAAAATTGCGCGCCGGGCGTTCGCGTAACGATCAGACCGCCAACGATTTGCGCCTTTTCCTACGGGACCATGCGCGCACCATCACCACTGAAGTACTGGGTTTGCAGCAGGCGCTGGTGGATCAGGCCGAGCAGCATATCGAGAGCATTTGCCCCGGCTTCACCCACTTGCAGCAGGCGCAGCCGATTGTGTTCGCCCACCACTTGCTGGCCCATGCCCAATCGATGTTGCGGGATGTACAGCGTTTGGTGGATTGGGATGCACGCACGGCTTTGTCGCCTTTAGGCGCAGCCGCAATGGCAGGTTCTGCGATTGCCCGTCAGCCAGAACATTCCGCTAAGGAAATGGGCTACACCGGGCCGTGCGAAAACTCCATCGACGCGGTGGCCAGCCGTGACCATGTAGCGGAGTTCCTGTTTGTGGCGGGCATGCTCGGGGTGAATATTTCGCGCCTGTCCGAAGAGTTTTGCCTGTGGTCCTCGCGGCAATTTCGCTGGGTGGTGCTGGACGATGCCTACGCTACCGGCAGCTCGATCATGCCGCAGAAAAAGAACCCGGACATTGCCGAATTGGCGCGCGGCAAGGCTGGGCGCTTGATTGGCAACCTGACCGGCTTGATGTCGACGCTCAAATCATTGCCGCTGTCGTACAACCGTGATTTGAGTGAAGACAAGCACAGCGTGTTGGACAGCGTGGATACATTGCTGCTGGTGTTGCCGGCGATGGCCGGAATGGTTGCGACCATGAAGGTGCAGGTACAAGAGCTGCGGCGTCAGGCGCCGATGGGCTTCACCTTGGCGACTGAGGTGGCGGATTGGTTGGCCACCCGTGGCGTGCCGTTTAAAGAGGCCCACGAGATCACCGGCGCGTTGGTGCAGGCCTGTGAGAAGCATGAGATTGAGTTGTGGGAAGCCTCGCCGGCGATGTTAGCGGAGGTGGATGCACGACTCACACCAGAAGTGCGCGACTGCCTGACCCTGGAAGCGGCGATTGCGGCGCGCAGTGGGTGGGGTGGAACAGCGCCGGAGCGGGTTCGGGAGCAGATTGGGCGGTTGAAGTCCGCATTAGCGGCTCAACAGCAGTGGGCAGAGAGTTATCAGGGGTTCCGGATTTAAATCTGCGGTGTTTGGGCTGGCGTCTTCGCAGGCAAGCCAGCTCCCACATTTGGACCGCGTACAGTAGTTAGAGCGTTGTAAGTTTTGGAGATTCACCATGAACCAAACCCCGGCCGAGCGCTTGGCAGCCGAGCGCAAGTTGTCCGAGAACCAGTTCGATATCACGCAGTACGAACACGTGCCGCGTCGTTATTACGGGCGGATGTTCTTTGCCACGTTGATCGTGATCGTGTTGGCTGCATTGCTGCGTGCCTTCGCCAACGGCCAGATCGAATGGTCCTACATCGGGCAGTTCCTCACGTCTGAGGCCATCCTCTGGGGCCTGGTCAACACCATCGTCATGTCGATCCTGGCCATGGCGCTGGGCGTGGTGATCGGGGTGATCACGGCGATCATGCGCATGTCGGCCAACCCGATCCTGCGCTACGTGGCAATCACCTACACCTGGCTGTTTCGCGGTACGCCGCTGATCCTGCAGCTGCTGCTGTGGTTCAACCTGGCGTTGATCTTCCCGGTGATCGCGATTCCCGGTCTGTTCAGCATCGACACCGTCGACCTGATGACGCCGTTCGTGGCCGCCCTGCTCGGCCTGAGTATCAACCAGGGTGCGTACACCGCCGAAGTGGTGCGCGCCGGTTTGCTCTCGGTCGACACCGGCCAGTACGAAGCCGCCAAGTCCATCGGCATGCCGAGCCTACAAGCACTGCGTAGGATCATTCTGCCGCAGGCCATGCGGGTGATCATTCCGCCTGTAGGCAACGAGTTCATCAGCATGGTGAAAATGACCAGCCTGGCCAGCGTGATCCAGTATTCGGAACTGCTGCACAACGCGCAAAACATCTACTACGCCAACGCCCGGGTCATGGAGCTGCTGATTGTGGCCGGCATCTGGTACCTGGCGGTGGTGACTGTTCTTTCATTTGGCCAAAGCCGCCTCGAGCGCCGCTTTGCCCGCGGCGCCGGCAAGCGTTCGTAAGTCTGGGTCGAGGAGAATTGCCCCATGAGAAGCATCGTCAAGGCCGTCAACCTGAATAAGTACTACGACCAGTATCACGCGCTGCGCGACATCAATATCGAGGTCGAGCAAGGCGAAGTGATGTGCATCATCGGCCCGTCCGGCTCGGGTAAAAGCACCCTGCTGCGCTGCGTCAACCAGTTGGAAAAAATCGACAAGGGCGGCCTGTGGGTCGACGGCGAACTGGTGGGTTACCGCGTGGTCGGCAACAAGCTGCATGAGATGAATGAATCGCAGATTGCCCGCCAGCGCCTGGCCACCGGCATGGTGTTCCAGCGTTTCAATTTGTTCCCGCACATGACCGTGCTGCAAAACATCATCGAAGGCCCGTGCCAGGTACTCAAGCGTTCGCCCAAGGAAGCCACCGAGGACGCCCTGGAGTTGCTGGCCCGCGTCGGCCTGGCGGACAAACGCAATGCCTATCCGGTGGAGTTGTCCGGCGGGCAACAACAGCGTGTGGCGATCGCCCGTGCGCTGGCGATGCGCCCCAAGCTGATGCTGTTTGACGAACCGACGTCAGCCCTCGACCCTGAGCTGGTAGGAGAAGTGCTGTCGGTGATGCGCGACCTGGCCACCACTGGCATGACCATGATCGTGGTCACCCATGAGTTGGGCTTCGCCCGCGAGGTCTCCAACCGCATGGTGTTTATGGATGCCGGCCAGATTGTGGAAGCCGGCAGCCCCGAAGAAATTCTAATAAGCCCACAAAACCCGCGTACCCAAAGCTTTATTTCTGCCGTTCGCACTTAACTAAAAAACAAACGAGAACGCCTCCATGAAGAAAATAGTTATCCCCACGTTGCTCGCAGGCCTGATGGCCTCTTCCGTTGTTTTCGCGGCATTGCCGGCGGCAATCAAGGACAAGGGTGAGATCAGCGCGGCCATCGTGCCGAACTACCCGCCGATGGACTTCAAGGACCCGGCCACCAACAAGATCACCGGCCTGGATTTCGACCTGGGCAACGCCCTCGCCGAGCGCCTGGGCGTGAAGATCAAGTGGCAGGAAACCGGCTTCGAGCAGATGCTCAGCGGCCTGACCACCAAGCGCGTGGACATCGTGCTGTCAGGCATGACCGACACCGCCGAGCGCCAGAAAGCGGTGACCTTCATCGACTACTTCACCAGCGGCCCGCAGCTGTACACCCTGGCCAAGCGTGACGACCTCAAGGAATTGACCGACCTGTGCGGTAAAAAAGTCGGCACCAGCCGCCGTACCACCTGGCCGTCGGAAATTGCCGCGTGGAGCAAGGAAAACTGCGAAGCGGCGGGTAAACCGGCGATCGTGGTGATCGGCACTGAGGGCTCGGCGGATGCACGGGCGCAGTTGCAACAGAACCGCCTGGACGCGGCGATGCAGGGCAGCGAGACCATTCCTTATCTGATGTCGCTGGATAAAGGCAAGTACAAGCCGGTGGGCCTGGCGATTTCCAAGCAGTTCACCGGGCTTGGGATTGAGAAGAGCAACACAGAATTGGTCACGGCGATCAGTGAAGCGTTGCAAGGCATGATCGATGATGGGACCTACGGCAAGATTCTGAAGAAGTGGGACCTGGAGCAAGGTGCGGTCGAGAAGATCACCATCAACTCCGGCCAATAACTCGATCTGAACAATGTGGGAGGGGGCTTGCTCCCGAGAGCGGTCTATCAGCCAAGCATCTGGTGACTGAGCCACCGCCATCGGGGGCAAGCCCCCTCCCACCCTGGATTTTCGTTGTCCACAAAGATAACAAGGACACCCGCCCCACCGTGGCCACCTACTCCCTGGTAATCCGCCGCCTGATGATTTGCTCGGTGACCATCGTGGTCAGCCGCGCCATGACCAGCCCGTTGCTGGCCCTGTTGCTGAGTACCCGCCTGGGCCTGAACCAGCAGGACATCGGCTTGCTGATGGGCATCGCGGTGTTTATCGCGACATTGCTGGGCCTGTACGGTGGCTACATCATCGACCGCCTGGAAAAGCGCAAGCTGCTGATCCTGGCCATGCTCTCCAGCTCCATCGGTTTTCTATTGCTGACCTTTGCCAGCAACCTCTACCTCACCACCCTGACCCTGGTCATCACCGAAGCGGCGTCGGCGCTGTTCCTGATTGGCTCAAAAGCCATCATCAGCGAGAACCTGCCGGTGGGCGAGCGTGCCAAGGTGTTTTCCCTGCGCTACACACTGACCAACGTCGGCTACGCCACAGGCCCGATGGTCGGCGTCGTGATTGCCGGCCATATGCAACTGGCACCGTTCCTGATCGCCAGCGCGATCGCCTTTGGCAGCCTGTTCCTGATGATTGGCATCCCGCCCACCCAACGGGATGACAGCAACAAGCCCTTGAGTTTCCTCATCACCCTGCGCACCTTGCGCAACGACCGCACGCTGATTCTGTTCACCAGCGGCAGCCTGCTGAGCACCATTGTCCATGGGCGCTACACCTTGTATCTGTCGCAGTTTTTGCTCGTAGCCTACAAACCTGCCGAGGCGCTGAAGATTCTGTCTGCGGTACTGGCCTGCAATGCCATCACTGTGATTTTGATGCAGTACCAGATCGGCCGTTTCCTCAAGCGTGAGCAACTGCGCTATTGGATCGTGCTAGGTACGTTGCTGTTCATTGCCGGGCTTATCGGTTTCAGCCTCGCAAACAGCCTGGTCACCTGGTGCCTGGCAATGTTCGTGTTCACCCTGGGCGAGATGATCATCTACCCCTCCGAGTTCCTGTTTATCGACACCATCGCACCTGATGCGCTGCGCGGCAGTTACTACGGTGCGCAGAACCTGGCGGCATTTGGCGGGGCAATGAGCCCAGTGATTTGCGGCTATCTGTTGATCAATGCCACGCCGGCCAGCATGTTCTATGCGTTGGGGGCACTGACTGCGGTAGGTGGCACCTTGTGTTTCTTGAGTGGACGACGGGTAGCAGGTTCTTGCTGATATTTACCCAGGATCCCGCTATTAATAGCGAAACCTCCCACGGACCAGCGCCCCATGAAATTCGATACGGCCTACAGCCTGAGTCTCGATGACAAGCTGTCGATCTACGACGTACGAGACCTGAATTTCGACGAAACCGCCGACTTCGATTCCGACAGAGATCGCTTCCTGTGCCCCAACGACGAATGCCGGGCAGCGTTTGATACCAACAATACCCTGAGCACCTTCAACGCCAAAAACGTCAATTACCTGCGCACGCCGCACTTCAAGAACAAGACCGGCACCCAACACATCGATGGCTGCCGCTACGCCAGCACGCACAAGACCACCGCCGGCGAAAGTGATGACGAGCGTGAGGACAATTTCCCATCGGAATTTGTCCTCACACGCCGCCAGTACGAGCGCAAGATCCCGTTGGCGGGCACCGAAGGAAGCATGCCACTAGAACCAACCAAGACCCCCTCAGACCGCAACTCCGTTTCCCACGGCGCCAGCGACACCACACCAGACAAAACCAGCGTGTTCGCCCACCCGGTGGAATGCTATGTGTCCAACATCGACGACAAGGACAAGCTCAAGTCCATGCCGTTGAAGATCGGCGACCACACCGCCACCTACTGGACGTTCTTCAAGAAGATCGAATACCTGCAGGACAACAAGGGCCTGATCTACTGGGGCAAGATCAAAGAAATCAAGGACTACACCAGCAGCTTTCGCATCGATTTCGAAAAGAAGGCGTGGCTCGACAAGAAGCCCTACTCGGTCAACGTCTACCTGAGCAAGAAACTCATCGAGAACTACCGCAAGCGCAAGGCATTCCTGGAGCAGATCAAGGCGGCGGTGGACAGTGAGCGGGCGTTGTACTGCTTCTTCTATGGGGTGACGCCGGAGCTGAAACAGGTGCCGAGCAAGAAAAACCCCGAGCAGACGTTCGGGGTGTTCAGCGCGAATATCGAGAACCTGGATCACCTGATCATTCGCGAGGCGCCAGGGGTGGAATAACGGGTCGTTGAACATCCAGTTGATGAGCGGTCAAAACAACTGTACAAAAACACAGTATAGTTTGCCCTCCCCCGTCGAATCCTGGAGAAAACCCATGTCCTCTCTGGCAATGAGCTCTTTCGTAGAACAGCAGATCGTCCTGCATCAATTCACCGCCAAACACAGCGTGCAAGCGCGCGCGATGCTGGGCTGGAGCAGGGAACACCTGGCTATTCAGGCCGGCGTGGCGGTCGAAGCGGTTCAACAGTTTGAAAATCAATACGACGTGGGGGATGAAACCCGCCTGGCATTGGCGTTTCGGTTGGAAGCTGAAGGGCTGGCGTTCTTCCCGGGGTTTGCGCCGGGGTGGGGGATGAGTGCGCGCCGCTTTGACACCGCCACAACCGAACACGCGGCGCAAGGGATCATCTCTCGGTTGATCGGCGCAACTTCGTCATCACTTGACTCACCAACGCCACAACCTAATGGTGTGTAGCGCTTCAGGCCTGCAGTTGCAGTGCCCGGCGCATCAATTTGGGCCCCTGGCCCTGGGGCCAAACCTGTCACATCGCAAACCCGCCTTACGCTACGGTTCGAGTTGATCAAGGGAGACGGACCTCTGCTGTGCATCTGCCAGCAGAGGTTGAATCAACCTTATGCGAGGTTTGTAGGTTCCTCTATAGTGGCGCCTGTATCAACGGGTGCTGGCGAGAAGGGCGTCCCCGGAAGAAAGGCGGGTTCCTTGATCGACGGGGAAGCTTGTTCATAGACATAAGCAGCCGAGAGTAAGGTCGCTTCACTTTTAGCTGTGCCATATAAATAGAGCGCTGTCGGCATACCTTCATCATCCATCCCGGACGGGATGGACATGCCCGGGTAGCCCGCGGCGGCGGCGTAATAATAGTTGTGAGAAAGAAAGTTCGACACCATGGCATCGAGTTTGTGTTCTTTGATGGGATCATCGATGATTTTCTGGAAAATCGGAACGATATCCTGCCACAACTGATCGCGCCTCTCCTGGGTCACTTTCAGATCGTTGATGATTTCCAGAAGCTTCTGGTCAGGCTCTCCTGGCTGCAAGTGACGTTTGTTGAAAGCTATCACTTCCGAGATCGACTTGACCGGCAACCCCTCCCGACCTGCCAGGTAATTTTCCAGTTGTTGTTTGACGTCTGCAAACAACGCTTCGTTATAGTCCTTGTAGTTTTGTTCAGTAATGCCTTCATCCAATTGTCCGACCGGAACCAAGATAGCGCCCCTATCCTTCAACACTTTTATTGCAGCCTCATAGTGTTTTCGGTCTGCCCGTTTCGCTGGGTCTTTGGCATCCTCTTCAGACAGTTCAGGCAGCGGTGTGTAGCCAATTCTCTTGCCTTTCAAGGCATCAGACCTCAGGCCTTCAGTGTAGCGCTTGCTTTCGGTCATTGCGTTGAGTACCTCTGCCGCATCCCGGACAATACGTGTGAAGGTGCCTACCGTATCCATACGTGAACTGATCATGACACCCTCGGTACTGACCAGTCCAACCGTGGTTTTCAGACCGAAAACACCGTTGTAGGCCGCCGGGGTAATGATCGAACCACTGGTTTCCACCCCTAACGCCACAGCAACAAGCCCTTGGGCAACCGCAACAGCAGAACCGGAACTCGACCCAGCCACCTGGCCTCCCAACCGATGAGGGTTGAGCGTCTGGCCACCTCGGGAACTCCACCCATCAACGGGAAATTCAGAGCGGAAGTTGGAAAATTCACTCATGTTGGTTTTACCCACAACCACCGAACCAGCCTTCAGCAATTTGTCCACTACCTTGGCGTTCTTTGGCGCCGGTGCGCCTACCAATGCCTTGGAACCTGCACTTGTCTGCATACGGTCCTTGGTTTCAAAAACGTCTTTCAACGCAACCGGAACGCCGTGTAGATATCCACGAGTGATGCCTCTGGCACGCTCCTGATCGCGCATTTGCGCCTGCTTGCGGGCATCGGGGTTGATTTCTATAAACGCGTTGCCACCTTGCAACCCGCGATCAATATTGGCGATTTGTTTCAGCGAGTCGTTAACCAGCGATTCTGAAGTGGCTTGGCCTTTTGCCATTTCCTCTGACATTTGAAAGGCACTCTTGAAGCCTTGCGGCTGATTCAAAAGTGCCTGCAGCACACCGTCTGTTAATCCGCCTGCGATAATCGGTCCGGTCATAAACTGCCTCACTACTTGACTGAATGTCAGGCTATCGGTCGATAACCCGACATCAGTCTAAGAAGTCCCCCGTGGACAACCGTTGAGGCTAATCCTGCTCCGGGGTCCGATCATTCACTACTCGATGTAGGCATCCGCAAGGAATCTTTCAGTAACCGACGATAGAACCGAACCAGTACCAGTATGCGGTCACCGGCCCAACGAGCACCGTAAAACCACAGTTTCGTCCCGTCCTCAAGCAGCTCGCATGCTCCGGGATACCCGCTGGCGCACGCGCCATGAAACGCTGCGCTTTTACTTTCGGACACAAGGGCATCAAGACTTTGCTCACCGACGCGCTCATCGATCTCATTGCGAGTATACGCAACGAATGGATTGGCCCTGTCACCTCGCAAGGCATCCAGCGCCACCAGTTGCGCGCCCGCCGAGCGCAAGGTATCCAGGGCTTGTAGGAAAGCAGGACTGTGGTCGACGGCCTCGCTTGCACCGGGTCCAACGTAACGGTTGGCAAACCCTATGCGCCAGCCAACCAATACCTGAGTGCGGGTGAAGGGGCTGTTGTTCATCACGGGAGGGACTTCAGCCATCAACGGCCCCGAGGGGTCAATACCACTCAATGCGATCAATGACAGCGACGGGTCGCGCGGGGGTTTGAGGGCAAGTCCCGGGGCGTCATACCCCGGGATCGGGACGCCCCCTCGGGTGCCATGAGCCTGGGGATCGACACCGAAAACGATACCACGAGGGCTTGTATGCTCTTGGGCTGTCGTTGCCTGGGCTGACGAGTCAGTGAGCGCAGACACCGGTTGCCCCGTCGGACAGGGCAACCCCGCCTGCCAATATTTCTTACATTTGCACTCCATGAAATATGTCCCCCGACACATAAATTTCCGGGGATCATCGCACCGTTGCCTGGCGCCTGTCGCAGCTCTGAAACAGCTTGAAAACTCCTTTTTCCATAGCCTCCTCCGTCAGCCTGCGAGGTGTTCCTGTGCCCCCTGGGTTTCCACCTCCAGCCACCACGCACCTCCACGCTCTGGCTGATTCAAGCTGAACGCCTGCCCCATCTGCGGCGTAGTGATCGACACGTTGCGCTCCCAGGCCAGGGCCATGATGCGGTCGAACGGCTCATGCCAGGCATGGAACGCCAGGTCGAAAGTGCCATTGTGAATCGGCAGCAACCAGCGGCCCTTGAGGTCGATATGCGCTTGCAGGGTTTGCTCTGGCTGCATGTGCACATGGGGCCAGTCGACGTTGTAAGCACCTGTTTCCATCAGTGTCAGATCAAATGGACCGTACTGTTCGCCGATGCGTTTGAAACCGTCGAAGTAACCCGTGTCACCGCTGAAGAAAATCCGCCGAGGTCCATCGATCATCACCCAGGAACACCACAGGGTCTGGTTGGCATCAAACAGACCGCGCCCGGAAAAATGTTGCGCAGGGGTGGCGACAAACCGAACGCCATCCACCTCGGTGCCCTGCCACCAATCCAGCTGGCGCACCTTGCTGCCATCCACCCCCCACTTGACCAGGATGTCGCCCACGCCCAGCGGCGCAAGAAAATAACGAGCCTTGTCGGCCAATTGGACGACAGCCTTGCGGTCAAGATGGTCGTAGTGGTTGTGGGACAGAATCACTGCCTCCAGGGGCGGCAACTCTTCAAGGCTGATCGGCGGCTGATGGAAGCGCTTGGGGCCGGCCCAACTGAACGGTGAGGCGCGCTCGGCAAATACCGGGTCGGTTACCCAGAATTTACCGCGCATTTTCAGCAACACGGTGGAATGTCCAAGGCGGAATACGCTGTGATCCGGGGCCGCCAGCAATTGCTCGCGCGTCAGCGGTTGTACCGGAATCTGCCCCACCGGCCGCGTGCTGCGGGGTTTGTTGAACAGCATGTTCCAGAAAATGCGCAAGGTTTTGCCGAAGCCACCGTGCTGCACGGGGGCATCGTTGCTGAAGTGCCCTTGGCCTTGCTTGGGCGCTGCTGGCGAAGAATCGACACGGGACGAGATCGTGGCCATTACCGGGTGACTCCTACAGATCGCTTATAAATTACACTGCACAGTGTAGTTTCAAGATTGCAACAAAACCCGGAGCAAGTAAACTACCGAGTGTAATTTTCGTCCAAGAGCCGAGCCCCACCCATGACTGCCCCTCAACGCCTCACCGACCGTAAACGCGAAGCCATTGTGGCTGCGGCCATCGCCGAATTTCGCGCAAACGGTTTCGAGGTCACCAGCATGGACAAGATCGCCGCCACTGCCGGCGTATCCAAGCGCACCGTGTACAACCACTTCCCCAGCAAGGAAGAACTGTTCGCAGAAATTCTTCATCAGCTCTGGGCCAGCAGCGTCGCCCAACTTGACGTCAGCTACGCCAGCGACCGCCCATTGCGCGAACAACTGCGCGGGTTGTTGGAGGCGAAGATGAAGATGATGTCGGACACCAATTTCCTCGACCTGGCCCGGGTCGCCATCGCCGCCACCATCCATTCGCCGGAGCGTGCGCAAGACATGGTCACCCGCCTGAGCCAGCGCGAAGAAGGCTTCACCCAATGGGTTCGCGCCGCCAAGGCAGACGGCCGGCTCAACTGCTCCGACCCCGCCTTCGCCGCCCACCAGATCCAGAGCCTGCTCAAGGCCTTCGCCTTCTGGCCACAGATTACCCTCGGCCAACCCACCCTGGATGCCGCCCACCAGGCCAGCGTGATCGAGTCGGCCATCGACCTGTTCCTCGCCGGCTACGAAGTCACCCTGCCCCGCCAGCCATAAAAAACCTGTTGTGTGAGCGACATTCCAGGTCGCTTTTGACGCATTCGCCCTCTGTTTTGCGCAAATGGCCTGGAAGGACACTGATTATTCCCACGCGAATAACTGACAATATTCACAGGCATTATCCGATCAACGGTTGATCCAGCGAACGTGCGCCACCGTATCTGCAAAAAACAGCTGCCCCAGGAATTTATGGAAAACAGACAAGGCAAAGGGCTTTCATTTGCCAAGCGTATCTACAAGCCAAGGATCATCGGCCTTTCTATCGGCTGTATCAGCGTCAGCGGCGCCCTTTACACTCTCGCCATGCCGGGCTGGGTGTGGGCACTCCTGCTGTTCAACGGGTTTGCCTGGGCGCATGTGGCGTATCAACTGTCGGCCCGCTCGCAGTACCCCTACCAGGCAGAACAACGCAACCTGCTGTATGACTCGCTGCTCGGCGGCTTCTGGGCCGCCGCCACGCAGTTCACGCCACTGACGGCCGTGACCATTCTGTCGATGATGACCATGAATAATGTCGCCGCCGGCGGCAAGCGCCTGTTCCTGCGTGGCCTGTGCGCACAAGGGCTTGGAATCGGCGTGGCCGGCGCGTTGTTCGGCATCCGGTTCAACCCCGATGTCAGCCTGCTGCAGGTCTACACCTGCCTGCCGATGCTGACGCTCTACCCCATGGCCATCGGCATGGTCTGTTATCAACTGGCAATCAAACTCTCCGAACACAAGCGCGCCCTCAGCGCCCTGAGCCGCACCGACAGCCTCACCGGGCTGCTCAATCACGGCTCCTGGAAGGACCTGCTGCACCTCAAGTTCCACAAGTGCCGGCAGCAGCGGAGCCACGCCACCATTGCCTTGATCGACATCGACCACTTCAAGCAGATCAACGACACCCACGGCCATATCGTCGGCGATGCGGTACTGCGGCAGTTGAGCCTGGAGTTGCGGCGCAACCTGCGGGAAAACGACCTGGCCGGTCGTTACGGGGGCGATGAGTTCTGTGTGATTCTTCCGCAAATGCCGTTGGAACAGGCTGCCGAAATCATGGAACGCATGCGCGAAACTTTCAGCAATTACCGCAACCCGCAGATCCCCGAATTGCGGGTCAGCCTGAGTATCGGCCTGGCCGATTTCCAACCCTTCTTCAGCGATGCCGCGATGTGGCTGAATGCAGCGGATCGCGCGCTGTACGCCGCCAAGGACACCGGGCGCAACCGGGTCAATGTCAGCGACGAAGTGATCGCCCATTCCGCCTGAAGTCGTCCTACGACTCCTCGTCTGCAAAGACCAGAAAGCACCCAACAAGAAAGCATAATGCCACCACTGGTCGCCTACCCAAAAAAGGTCCTCCCACACGGGCGAACTTCTTGTCAGGCTGATCACTCTGAACCCGTTGTCCCACCCCCCTCTGTCAGCACAAGGAAGCTGGCAATGAGCAAGTCAACCGTGTGGCGTACGCCTTACGGGGGCAGGCGCATATCCAAGGAAACCCCAGAGTCTGCTTGCCCGAGCAACGCACATGCTATTCAACACACATAAAAGAACCATCAGCACCCAGCAACACACCATCGCCCAACAGGCCAGCCTGCTGGACGCCATCGAGCGCTCCATGGCGGTGATCGAATTCGACCTGTCCGGCAATGTGCTGCGCGCCAATGCCAATTTCCTGCAGACCATGGGCTACCGCGCCGAGCAGGTAGAGGGCCAGTCCCATCGAATGTTCTGTACCCCGGCCTTCGCCCGTAGCCCCGAGTACAGCCGACTGTGGTCAAACCTGCGCAACGGCCAATTCCAGTCCGGTACCTTTGAACGGGTGGCCGGCGATGGCCAGTCGGTGTGGCTGGAAGCCAGCTACAACCCAGTGCGTGATGACGCGGGCCTGGTGACCAAAGTGGTGAAATACGCGATGGACGTCACCCCGCGCCTGCAGGCCGAAAGCGAAGCCAATGCCAAACTGGATGCCATTGGCCGCGCCATGGCGGTGATCGAGTTCAACCTCGACGGCACCATCATCACCGCCAACGCCAACTTCCTGCAGCGCATGGGTTACACCCTGGCGCAGATCCAGGGCCAGCATCACCGAATGTTCTGCAGCGCGGCACTGGCCAGCAGCTCAACCTACGGCGACTTCTGGAAACGCCTGAACCAGGGGGAAATGTTCAGCGGCCAGTTCGAGCGGGTGGATAAAAACGGCCAGGTCGTGTGGCTCGAAGCCAACTACAACCCGGTGTACGACGCCAGCGGGCGGCTGTGCAAAGTGGTGAAGTTCGCCTCGGACATCACCGCCCGCGTGCAACAGCATGCGGCGGACGCGCAGAGTGCGGCGCAGGCCTATCACCTGTCCTTGAACACTCAGGACATGGCAGAAAAAGGTGCCGAGGTGATTCAGAAAACAGCCAACGGCATGCGCGAAATTTCTGCCGACATCGACGGTTCCTCACAACTGATCGCCAAGCTCGGTGATCGCTCGCAACAGATCACTGCCATCGTCAACACCATTCGCGGTATCGCCGACCAGACCAACCTGCTGGCCCTCAACGCCGCCATCGAGGCCGCGCGTGCGGGTGAACAAGGCCGTGGTTTCGCCGTGGTAGCCGACGAAGTCCGGCAACTGGCGGCGCGCACCAGCGGCTCCACCACGGAGATTTCCAGCATGATCGCGATGATTCAGGCTGAAACCCGACAAGCCATCGACAGCATGGACGCCACCCGCGACCGCGCCGCCCAAGGCGTTGAAATGGCCAACCAGGCTGGCACAGTTATCCTGCAGATTCGCCAAGGCACCAGCGAAGCGGTGCAGGCGGTGAGTGCATTCGCCAACGAGCGTGGCGGCAACTGACCCGATCTTCATACGGAGTGCCGGGGGCTCGGTCTATAGTGCTGGTTGTTCTTCAAGCATGAGATCCGAGCCCGCCATGACCCCAGAAAAGCCCGAAGCCACCCCCGTCGACCACCTGCGCTTCCACCGCCCCCACGCCCACCTGGCGCCGACCTTCGGCAACGACACCTTTGCCCTCAAGGCCGAAGCCTTCGCGCGCTTCTTCGGTACGCCGACCTTCCTTGGCGCACAAACCGCCATCGTGGTGTTGTGGGTGGTACTGAACATGACCGGCATCACGCATTTCGATGTGTACCCGTTCATCCTGCTCAACCTGGCGTTCAGCCTGCAATCGGCCTACGCCGCGCCGCTGATCCTGCTGGCCCAGACCCGCCAGGCCGCGCGCGACAAGGCGCAGTCCGATGCAGATGCGCAGCACCGTGAAGCCCTGGCGATCGCCAATACCGAGCGCCAGGCCCAGGCGGCGCAGACCACCAAACAGTTACTGGAACTGCTGGAGCAAAACACCCGGCTCACGGAAATGACCAAACAACTGACTGAGCACATTGAAAGCCTGACCTGCGAAATGCATGAGCATTTTGTGCGAAAAACCTAAGGCAATCGCACCTGCCGTCCCAGCTCATCGAACAGGGTCACCACCGAGCGCAACGCTCGGCAGTCCGGGCGCGTGAGCAGCCACAACGCGGTGTCATGCCCTGCCAACGCGGGGCCGAGCGATTGCAGGCCGTCACCCAATAGAAAGTCCGGCAAGGCTGCCACCCCCAACCCTGCCCGTACCAGCTCGGTAACCGACAACATGCTGTTGCAGCGATAACTGGGACGCACACCGGGCAGATGCTCGCGACGCCAGGCGACCGTGGGGTGGTCGGGCAGGAAGTCATCCGGGGCGATCCATGGCAGGTCAGCCAACTCGCGACCGGCGTGCTGACGAGCAAAATCCGCGCTGGCGCACACCTGATAAGCCACGTTGCCCAGGCGTCGGCCGACCAGATGTTCCGGCGGCGTGCGGGTCAGGCGCAGGGCGATGTCCGCGTCGCGGCGGCTGAGGTTGGCGAAGTCATTCGAGGTGCTCAGTTCCAGGGTCAATGCCGGGTAGTGCGGCATGAACTGCGCCAGGGCCGGCAACAGCAGACCTTGCAGTACGGAGTCGGTACAGGTCAGGCGCACCGTGCCGCTGATCACCTCACCGCCCTGCTCCACGCCAATGCGCGCCGCCTCCAGCGCTTGTTCGGCACGCTCGGCCTGCTGCGCCAGGTTGCTTGCCAGGCTGGTGGGCAGGTAGCCGGCGCGGCTTTTTTCAAACAATGTCTGGCCCAGCGCCGCCTCCAGGCGCCGCACCGCGCGGAACACCGTGGACACGTCCACCCGCAACAACGCGGCCGCCCGTGCGAGCGTACCGCCACGCACCAGCGCGAGGATCAGCGACAAATCAGGGTAATCGAGTGAATAGTGCGTAGCTGCATTGAACATATGGGCAAACGCCAATATTGATTGCGTGAACGCCAATCTATAGTGCGCCCCAGGACACCACAAGTCATGGGATGTACACGATGAAAACCACACCTCTGCACCTTGCCCTGATCGGCGATTACAACCCCGATGTCATCGCCCACCAAGCCATTCCCGTGGCTTTGCAACAGGCCGCCGAAACCCTGGGGTTGAGCGTGCATGTCCAGTGGCTCGACACCGATACCCTGCCGCAATCACTGCACGGTTTCGACGGCTTCTGGTGCGTCCCCGCCAGCCCCTACCGCGACACCGATGGCGCACTGCGGGCGATCCGTTTTGCCCGCGAGCAACGCCGGCCGTTCCTCGGCACCTGCGGCGGTTTTCAGCACACGGTGGTGGAATATGCGCGCAACGTACTGGGCTGGAAAGATGCCGAGCACGGCGAACTTGCGCCGCACGCCAGGCGCGCCGTGATCGCGCCACTGAGTTGTGCGCTGGTGGAAGCCACCGACACCGTGCGCCTGGTGCCGTACACACGCATCGCCGAGGCCTACGGCACCCTTGATCAGCAGGAGGGCTATCGTTGCCGCTACGGCGTGAACCCCGAGTTTCTCGACGCCCTGCTGGAAGGCGACCTGATCCCCAGCGGCCATGACTCGGAGGGCGATCTGCGGTCAGTGGAGTTGCTTGACCACCCGTTCTTCGTCGCCACCTTGTTCCAACCCGAACGCGCTGCGTTAAAGGGTATTACCCCTCCCTTGGCAATTGCCCTGCTCAAGGCTTGCCAGTCGGTGTCGGCATGATCGCCCGCACACCCGCCCCGCCCTACTACGCGGTGATTTTCAGTTCACTGCGCACCGAGGGCGACCAGGGTTACGGCCAGGCCGCCAACCGCATGCTCGAACTGGCGCGCGGACAACCGGGATTTCTCGGCGTGGAATCAGCACGGGAAGACGGGTTGGGCATTACCGTGTCGTATTGGGAGAGCGAGGCGGCGATCCTGGCCTGGAAGCAGCAGGCCGAGCACCGGGCGGTACGCGAACAGGGGCGCACCACCTGGTACTCGGCGTTCCAGACGCGGGTATGCAAAGTCGAACGGGCGTACGCCTTCGAAAGCGGTTGAGGCTTTGGGGTGAGAGGGCCTGATGATGAAAGCAGGGTTGTTTGTGGTTAACAGGCTTGTTGTGGCGAGCAGGCTTGCCCTGCGTTGGGGCGCGAAGCGCCCCTGAAACCAGCGGCTGCGTTTTTCCTGAAAGAACAGTGCGATCTTTATTGGGGCTGCTGCGCAGCCCAACGCAGGGCAAGCCTGCTCGCCACAGGGTTAGCTCACCAGGCTGCGCAACGCACTGATCTGCGGAACCTCCACCCGCCGCATATACACCCGCAACGGTTCAGTGATGTTGATACGCTCGTCGATGTTCTGGTCCAGCAGTAACTGGATGCGCTCGCGAGACAGAGTCATGGTCTGTTCCGGGGCCGGCAGCCAGACGAACTCGGAGGTGGGGATGATGCCGTCATCGGCCACGTCCATGCCGAAGGAGTCTTCGCTGAAACGCACGATGTATTGGCCGGTCTTGCGGTTGAGGCCAACAAAACCGTGGAGTTGGTCGGCGGCCTGACAGATAAACTCGGAGGTGATGCGCATGGTAAACCTCACTGAAAAGTCCCACAGGGACTGGAAAGATGGTTTACACGCGTGGCACAAAGTACCGCCCTCTAACGGGGCAGCTTCGGGCAAGAGTACTGCAGTGCCTGCAAAAAAACGCAGAAAATCGAGGCGTGCACACGTTAATGTCGGTTTGGTGATAGCGCCTTTCGCAATCAATTGTTAAAAAGGAGGCCTTCTCAAAGCTACCTCCACGAAAGGACTTCGCATATGCCTGTCACGTTTACCAAGAGTGCCTTGCTGCTCGCCCTGATGCTCGGCCTTGGCCAGGCACAGGCTGCCGACCCGATCAGCCCGGCTGAATTGGCAACCAACGAAGGCATTCCGTACCCAGCCGTGATCGCCCACCGTGGCGCGTCCTACGACGCCCCCGAATCCACCGCCGCGGCCTACAAGATTGCCCGCGACCTGGGTGCCGACTACCTGGAAATGGACCTGCAGCGCAGCAAGGACGGCGTGCTGTTCGCCCTGCACGACAACAACCTGCAGCGCACCACCGACGTGGCCACCAAGTTCCCCGACCGCAAGGACGCCCCGGCCAACGAGTTCACCTGGAAAGAACTGCAAACCCTCGATGCCGGCAGCTGGTTCAACGCCGCCTACCCGGACCGCGCGCGTCCAGGCTTCGTCGGCCTGAAAATCCAGAGCCTGGACGACATCATCAAGATCGCCGAAGGCAACCCGTCGCACAAACCCGGCCTGTACATCGAGACCAAGGAGCCCAAGCAATTCCCGGGCATCGAAGCCGACCTGAAGAACAAGCTGCTGGATAAAGGCTGGCTGAGCTCCGCCGGCTCCAAGCTGGGCAAGAGCAACACCGGCGTCGGCCAGGGCAAGGGCCGCGTGGTGCTGCAAACCTTCGAGGTTGCCAGCCTCAAAGAGCTGCAGAAAGAAATGCCCAACACCCCGAAGATCCTGCTGTTGTGGGTGGGTGAAGGCAGCATCGAGCCGAAAAACAAGCAGACGTTCGCTGAGTCCGGCGAAACCACCAAGGCCGCCTACTACGCCAAGCAGGAACCGAAGGATGCCGCCGAGTTCGAAAAATGGGTCGACGAAGCCAAGAGCCTCGGCGCTATCGGCACCGGCCCATCGGCCGAGCTGACCAACCACGGCGACCAGAGCTATTCGGACCTGGTCAAACCGGAGATGAACAAGCTGACCCACGACAAGGGCCTGCTGGTGCACGTCTACACCGTCGATGAGCCGGTGGACTTCGACAAAGTGATGAAGGCCGGCGTCGATGGCATCTTCACCAACCGCGCCGCCGAACTGCTGAAGTTCTACAAGCGCTGGCCGTCGTCCAGCGTGCAAGACCTGCTGAACGACTATAAGTACTGAGTGGTCAGTGTGCCATTAAGGATGAGTTAAGTTGCGCCGGTTAATCTGGCGCCACTTAAACAGCTCACCGAAGAAGGACACACACCATGAAAACCTTGACCGCTCTGTTCGCCGCTACCGCCCTGACCCTGACCGCCGGCCTGGCCCAGGCGGATGTTCGCCCGGATCATATTGAAGGCCTGCTCAAGTCCGGCGCCGTGATGCCTTTCGACAAACTCAACGCTGCCGCCCTGGCCAAACACGCTGGCGCCACCATCAACGACACCGAGTTGGACCACAACAACAGCGGCGTGCTGGTCTACGAAGTCGAGCTGACCGACACCGCCGGCAAGCGGTTTGAAGTGAAGCTCGACGCCAAGACCGGCGCCGTGCTGGAAGACAAGCTGGACACTTGATTTACCCCCTGTGAAAAACGCGCCACCTTCGGGTGGCGCGTTTTTTTGTGGGCACCGTCAAACGGTCACAGAATCGTCATATCACCTTGCAATGATTCGCTGCGCGACCTGTGAAACGTCCTACAGGCCCTTTCTCTGCGAGTCTCCATGAACCACAGCATCGACCACAGCCACCAGGACTCAGACCTGTTCGGCTTGCTTTACGGTTTCCGTTTTCGCCCCGGTGAAAAGGGCGAGCAGATCGATTCGGCCACGGCCCTCCAGGCCTTGCGCCAGCCGGCCGACCCGGACGAGTTTTTGTGGTTGCACCTGAACCTGGCCCACGCCGCATGCGAGCGCTGGATGCAGGCGCATCTGGACCTGCCGGAAGAGTTCTTCGAAGCCCTGCATGAAGGTTCGCGCTCAACCCGCATCGAGCATGTTGACTCGGCCTTGCTGGCGGTGGTCAACGACGTGGTGTTCAACTTCAGCAGCATGGTCTCGTCGGACATTTCTACGCTGTGGGTGTGCGCCCGCAGCCGCCTGTTGATCAGCGCACGCCTGCAACCGCTGCACTCGGTGGACAAGCTGCGCTCGTCGGTGAAAGCCGGTGAAAGCTTCCGCTCACCGCTGGCCTTGCTCGTGCACTTGCTGCGTGACCAGGGTGAAGTGCTGACGCAGATCGTGCGCAAGACCAGCATCAGCGTCGACCATATCGAGGACCAATTGCTCTCGTCACGGTTGTCCACCAACCGCGCTGAACTGGGGGCCGCACGCCGGGTGCTGGTGCGCCTGCAACGCCTGCTGGCGCTGGAACCGGGTTCGCTGCTGCGCCTGCTCAACCGCCCGCCGCAATGGCTGCAAAAAGAGGACGTGAAAGAGCTGCGCAAATCCACCGAGGAGTTTGCGCTGATCATCAACGACCTGATGGCCCTGGGCGAACGCATCAAGCTGTTACAGGAAGAGATCGCCGCCAACCTCAACGAGCAGAGCAACCGCACACTGTTCACCCTCACCGTGGTGACGGTGCTGGCGTTGCCGATCAACATCATCGCCGGTTTTTTCGGCATGAACGTGGGAGGTGTGCCGCTTTCGCAGGACCCGGAAGGCTTCTGGATCCTGGTGGCGTTGGTGGCGACCTTTACCTTGATTGCCGGGCGGTGGGCCTTTCGCAAGCGTAAAGACTATTGACTTGAGATTTGCGTAACCACGCCCCTAGCAGGGGGTCCTAATTAAACCTTGACGCCTGAAACAGCACCGTCTTGAAAGACAAGTAAACACGTGATTTTCAAATAAATAGAGGCGCCAACCCAGTTTGGCGCCCGTTAAAACATTTATCTCAGCCTCACGTGCCCTCATTGAGAAGCAAGAGTGTTTCTGAAATATCCGTACCATGGACATGTGCAACCGTATATCCGATTGTTTGCCAGCAGCACTTTAGCGCAAAGGGTGGGATATCAAGTATAATAATGTCGGAGTCCCCTGGATCAAGCAATGCTTCTTGGACTGGCCAGCCATCAATCAGTACTGTGACAGTGTTATACCCAAAAGGTGGAACGTAAGTAATTGGAGGAACAACAACTTTCAATATATCAAAATGCCCCACGCGGACGCTTTCACCATAGGCATTAGGTATAGCTTGAGGAATCTGGATTTTTGGGAGAGTAGGAATAGCCATCACATTCACCTTTTTTAAATTAATTGAATCAGGCCGACAACTCGATTAAACCGCCCCCCTCATTAGTACGTCTACTGTCAAATATAACAGGTACATACGGGTATCAAGTCACTCTGAAACAGGCATTACCAATAAGACCCGACATCAAACTTAACAACACTGAAAATTGTCTCCTTCAATAGGCATTGCCTCCTGATGATGGCGGACCGGACGTTTAGAATGACTACTGACCAGCAGCATGCTCAATCCTCCAAACACTGACCTATGGCAGTATCTTTGTAACATTCTGCAATGACTATGAACGGCATCCTCCCCACACTGGATGCCCCGGCATGGCCACCCCTTCCCTGACTGCCTCCACCCACGCCTCACCCGCCGCGCCCAAGCCCAGGCTGGACAAGAAACCCGGCCTGGTGACGGTAATCATCTTCTTTGCCGTGCTCGCCATGGGCCTGTTGTTCACCGCCTACAGCCTGATGCACGACATGCATGAAATGGGCGCCCAGCTCACCACCTGGACGCCGTTTCTGCTGCTGGGCGTGGCGCTGTTGATCGCCTTGGGTTTCGAGTTCGTCAACGGCTTCCACGACACCGCCAACGCCGTGGCGACGGTGATCTACACCAACTCGCTGCCGCCGCATTTTGCGGTGGTGTGGTCGGGCTTTTTCAACTTCCTCGGCGTGCTGCTTTCGAGCGGCGCGGTGGCGTTCGGGATTATTGCGTTGCTGCCGGTCGAGCTGATTCTGCAGGTGGGTTCTTCCGCCGGCTTTGCGATGATCTTCGCCCTACTGATCGCCGCGATCCTGTGGAACCTCGGCACCTGGTGGCTGGGCTTGCCGGCGTCGTCGTCCCACACGCTGATCGGTTCGATCATCGGCGTGGGCGTGGCGAATGCCTTGATGCACGGGCGTGACGGCACCAGCGGTGTGGACTGGAGCCAGGCGATCAAGATCGGTTACGCCTTGCTGCTGTCGCCGCTGATCGGCTTCGCGTTTGCGGCGATGCTGTTGCTGGCCCTGCGCGCCTTCGTCAAGAACCGCGCGCTGTACAAGGCGCCCAAGGGCGACACCCCGCCACCGTGGTGGATCCGCGGCATGCTGATCGCCACCTGCACCGGCGTGTCCTTTGCCCATGGCTCCAACGATGGGCAAAAAGGCATGGGCCTGATCATGCTGATCCTGGTGGGCACCTTGCCGATGGCCTACGCGCTGAACCGCACCATGCCGGCCGAGCAGTCGCTGCAGTTCGCGGCAGTGGCCGAAGTCACCCAGGTCGCCCTGGTGAAAAGTGCCCCGCAAGCGCTGACCGGTGACCCGCGCCCGATCCTCTCCACCTACGTGCGCACCAAGGAAGCCACCCCGGAACTGGTCCCCGCCCTCGCCGCCCTCGCCGGGCAGATCGGTGATGAAGTCAAAGGTTATGGCTCCCTGGCCAAGGTGCCTGCCGAAGCCGTCGGCAACGTGCGTAACGACATGTACCTGACCAGCGAAACCATTCGCCTGATGGACAAGGGCAAGGTCGGCAGCTTCGACGCCGACACCCAGGGCAAGCTGCAACTGTTCAAGCAACAGATCGACAATTCCACGCGCTTTATTCCGCTGTGGGTGAAAATCGCCGTGGCCATCGCCCTGGGCCTGGGCACCATGGTCGGCTGGAAGCGCATCGTGGTGACCGTGGGCGAGAAGATCGGCAAGACCCACCTGACCTACGCCCAAGGCGCCTCGGCAGAAATGGTGGCGATGCTGACCATCGGCGCGGCGGACATGTATGGGTTGCCGGTGTCGACCACCCATGTGCTGTCGTCGGGTGTGGCGGGGACCATGGTGGCGAACGGGGGCGGGTTGCAGATGCGCACGATCCGCAACCTGGCGATGGCGTGGGTGCTGACGTTGCCGGCGGCGATTCTGCTTTCCGGCAGCCTCTACTGGCTGTTCACTCAACTTTTCTGACACAACAGTGATTGAACATGTGGGAGGGGGCTTGCCCCCGATTGCAGTGGGTCAGCTATAGAGAAGCTGGCTGGTCCACCGCTATCGGGGGCAAGCCCCCTCCCACAGTTTTATCCTGCGAACAGCCCGGACATTATCTTCAACCGCTTCTTGTAGACACGCCGCGCCTCCAACGCCTGCTCCAGCGTCACCGCCACAAACCCGGCCCGCTGGTTCGGTTGCATCTGCCCGATCAAATCCAGGTCGGCGCTGATCACCGTGCCGATCATCGCGTAGCCACCGCCCGACACCGCATCCCGGTGCAACACAATCGGCTCCAACCCGGCCGGCACCTGGATCGAACCGATCGGGTAGCAACTGTCGACGATGTTCGACGGGTCCGACCCCGCGCCAAACGGCTGCTCCCGTGGCTGGAAGCTCAACGCACTGCCGCCCTTGAAGCGATAGCCGATGCGGTCGGCTTCGGAACCCACGGCCCAGGGCTCGGCGAAAAAGCTGCTTTTTGCCGCATCCGTGAGGCGCTCGTAATACAGCCCCGGCACCACGCGCAGGGTGATATCCCCGCCCACTGAGCGACGCAACGCCATTGGCAGACTGTTGCCCGCGCGTCCCGTGCAGCTGGCTTCACCGATGGGCAATTCATCGCCTTCCTGCAAGCGCCGCCCCTGAAAGCCGCCAAGCGCGCCGAGGGTGTAGGTCGAGCGGCTACCGAGTACCAGCGGCACATCAATGCCACCGGCCACCGCGAGGTAAGTCCGCGCCCCCGCCTTGGGAAATTCAAAGCGCAACACCTGCCCGGCGCGCACCTGGAACGCGGTGTCCTGGTGCACCACTTCACCGTCCAGGCGCGGCGACATCAGGGCGCCGCTGAGGGCCACCAGCGCATCCTGTTGGAACTGCAGTTCTGGGCCGATCAATGTGCATTCCAGACCCGCCGCGCCCACCGGGTTGCCCACCAGGTGGTTGGCCGCGCTCAACGCGTATTGATCCAACGCACCCGACGGCGGGATGCCCAGGTGGTAGTAACCTTCGCGGCCAAGGTCTTGCACGGAGGTGGCGAGGCCGGGTTTGAGGACCTTGATCATGCCAGCGCCTCCTGCAGGGTTTTCGGGTAGCCAATGGGGTCGGCGAGAAAAGCGTCGAGGGAAAATTCCACCGGACGGATACGCAGGTCGAAACGTCCTGCGTCCACCTCGGCCACCGCTCGGTCGTAGGCGTCACGGTCCATGGGTTTGAACTGCACGATATCGCCTGGCCGGAAGAACACCATGTGCTCCTTGAGGTAGGCCAACTGCTGCGCCGGGTCATAGATCGGCGCCGGGGTCACGCCGAACATCTGGTAACCGCCGGCACCGCGCACCGAGTAGATGCAACCAAAACAGCCGCCATGGCCGAGGGTGAGTTTCGGCGTGTCGGTGCGCGGGCGCAGGTACTTGGGCACCTGCAACTGCCGCTCGCGCTCGACCATCTGGAACATGAACGGCAAGCCCGCGACAAACCCGACCATCGACACAAACCACGGCGCACCGCTGTGGGCAGCGATAAACGCGTCGACATCGGCCAGGCCATTGATACGCGCAGCGTATTCCAGGTCGGTGCCGCTGGGGTCCTGGTGGCGGTCGCGAAAACGCATGAGGGTTTCATGGGTCCACGGGTCGTTGTACAGCACCGGGATTTCGATGATGCGCGTGTGCAGCGTGCGTTCGGCCACGGCCTGGGCTTCGGCGGTCTGCACCGCGTCGAGCAATACATGGGGCGCGATGCGGTCGGGGTCGAAGCGGATCTGGAACGATGCGTTGGCCAGGCACACATCCAGCACGCCTTCCAGCGCCAGGCGCTCCACCGCGCGGGTCACCGCCATGCCCTTGAAAAAGGCCTCCAGGGACATGCTGTCGCTGACCTCGGCAAACAGGTGTTCATCACCGCCGAAGCTGTAGCGGATGGGGGACGTTTCAGCCATGTCTGTTCCTCTTGGAATCATTGTAGAAAGGCAGGCGAAAAAATAAGGCGATGATTTTTATTGTGGTGTCTTGACCGTGATGCCCGCTTGGTCCAGCGCTTCGCGGGTGGCTTCCACCAGCTCCAGCGCACCGGGGGTGTCGCTGTGCAGGCAGATGGAGTCGAATTCGATAAACAGGTCTTCGCCTTCCACGGTTCGAACAAGTCCCGTCTGACAGGCCCGCAGGACGCGCGCCGCCACCGTCGCCGGGTCCAGCGCCCGCACATTGCGGGTAAACACGATGGAGCCGGTCAGATCGTACTCACGGTCGGCATAAAACTCCCGGACCACCGGCTGTCCCAGCTCCTGCGCGACACGCCAGATCACCGAGTTGGGCATGCAGTACAGCAGCAGCGTCGGCTCGATGATGCGCAGGTTCTGCACCAGCAGGCGCGCGGCTTCTTCGTCGCGGGCCAGGTGCATGTACAGCGCGCCGTGGGGTTTGATGTGTTGCAGGGTCATGCCCTGGGCGCGGGCAATTTCCCGCAGGGCGCCAAGCTGGTAGAGCATGTCGTCCACCAGCTCCTGGGCCGGAGCGTTGATGTGGCGGCGGCCAAAGCCGACCAGATCACGGAAGCCAGGATGCGCGCCGATGGCCACGCCCAATTGCCTGGCCCGCTCGACGGTGCGGCGCATGGTGCCGGGGTCGCCGGCGTGGAAGCCGGTGGCGATATTGGCCGAGCTGATGTAGGCCATCAGCTCAGCGTCGACGCCATCGCCGATGGTCCAGGGGCCAAAGCCTTCGCCCATGTCCGAATTGAAATCCACTGCCTGCATCGAAGTCGCTCCGCCTAAGTGATGCAGGAAAAGTAGGCTGCCCCTTGACCCCTTGGGAAGATCTATTATCAGATGACCCATCTTCTGAAAATCAGATAGCCCTACGTTTTGGAGAGGCCGATGTCCCTGACCTTGCGCCAAGTCCGCTACTTTGTCGCCACCGCCGAGATCGGCCAGATTTCCCAGGCGGCCATCCACCTGAACATCTCCCAGTCGGCGGTGACCACGGCGATCAAGGAGCTGGAGGGCATGCTCGGTGTGCAACTGTTCGTGCGTTCGGCCCAGGGCATGAACCTGACTGACGCCGGGCGGCATTTTCTCAACCGCGCCTACGTGATCCTGCGCAGTGTCGATGACGCGCTGAACAGCCCGCTGCCCGACTACCGCGCCAGCGGCGTGCTGCGCCTGGCGGCCAGCTACACGGTGCTCGGCTACTTCCTGCCGCACCACTTGCAGCGCATGGAACACTGGCACCCGGACGTGACCATCGAGGTCTTCGAGCAGGAACGCCAAGCCATCGAACAGGGTTTGCTCGACGGCCAGTTCGACATGGCGGTGGTGCTCACCGCCAACCTTACCCACCCGGCTATCGTCTCGGAGATCTTGTTCAACTCGGAACGCCGCCTGTGGCTGCCCAGCCACCACCCGCTGTGCGAGCGCGGCGCCGTGAGCCTGGCCGATGTGGCCCGGGAACCCTACATCCTGCTCACCGTCGACGAGGCCGAACACAGCGCCATGCGCTATTGGGAACAGGCCGGGCAAACGCCCCAGGTGCGGCTGCGCACCAGTTCGGTGGAAGCGGTGCGCAGCATGGTCGCCAATGGCAGCGGCGTGGCGATCCTGTCCGACCTGGTGCATCGGCCCTGGTCCCTGGAAGGCAAGCGCATCGAAACCCTCACCGTCACCGACCCCGTCACGCCGATGAGCGTGGGCCTGGCCTGGCACCGCGAACGCGCGTTCACCCCGGCGATGCAGGCGGTGCGCGATTACTTCCACGACGCGTTCCTGGCGCCGCAGCAATTGTCGGCACGGCGTTAGAGCTGGGCTTGCAACGTCGCAGCCAGCCACTCCATGAATACCCGCACACGTTGCGGCAAATGCCGTTGCCCGGCATAGAGCATCGACACGTCCAATGGGGGAGCCGGGTAATCCGGCAGGACGCTGACCAGTTCGCCTCGCGCCAGCAACGCGCGGATACCGAGCAACGGCACCTGGGTAATCCCGAAACCACCCAGGCAAGCAGCCTGATAGGCATCTGTGCTGTTGACCGTGACCCGCCCGGCCATCGGCACGCGGTGCACCTTGTTGCCCTGCTGGTATTCGAAGCCCGCCGAGCGTGACCCCAGCGGCCGTACGTAATGCACCAGTTGATGCTGCGCCAGGTCCGCCAGGGTCATCGGCGTGCCATAGCGTTGCAGGTAGACCGGGCTCACGCAGTTGACCATCGGCATGCTGCAGACTTTTCGTGCGACCACCGTTTGATCCGGCTGGGCGCCGACACGCAACACGCAATCAAAGCCTTCGGCGATCAGATCCACCTGGCGGTCGGAACTGCTGATCTCCAGCTCGATCAGCGGGTGCGCGTCCATGAATTCGGGCAAGCGCGGCAGGATCAACTCCCGCGCCATCACGGTGGGCATGTCCACCCGGATGCGCCCGCTCAGTTGCGCCTCATCCTGGCGAAACAACCCTTCCAACTCCTCCATGTGCGACAGCAGGTCCTTGCTGCGCTCATACAAAACCCGGCCGTCCTGGGTCGCCTGCACCTTACGCGTGGTGCGTTGCAACAGGCGCGCGCCGAGCAGTTCTTCCAGGGCTTGCACATGCTCGGACACGGTCGAGCGCGGCAGGCCGAGGCTCTCGCCGGCCTGGGTAAAACTCGACAGTTCGGTGACGCGCACGAAGGTGCGCAACAGCTCAAGTTTATTCATGGGATTGTTCGCCTTATCCGGCCAGTGATTCCGGTATGGCGCTGTTTATCACGTTACGGACGAATAAATACACTCAGTCCCACCAATCACCTGAGAGGACTGCACCATGCCCCGTAAAATCGCACTGATCACCGGCGCCAGCCGTGGCCTGGGCAAAAGCGCCGCGTTGCACCTGGCGGCCCAGGGCGTCGACATCATCGGCACCTACCACAGCGCGGCAGCTGAAGCCCAGACGGTGGTCGAGCAGGTCCAGGCCCTGGGTGGCTGCGCCGCAATGCTGCAACTGGATGTGAGCCAGAGCGACCGCTTCGATGCCTTTGTCGGCGAAGTCGGCACCCTGCTCAAGGACGTGTTTGCACAGGATCACTTCAACTTTCTGATCAACAACGCCGGTATCGGCGCCCACGCCAGTTTTGCCGAGACCACCGAAGCGCAGTTCGACCAATTGGTAGCGATCCACTTCAAGGCACCGTTTTTCCTCACGCAAAAATTGCTGCCGCTGATCTGCGACGGTGGGCGCATCCTCAATATTTCCAGCGGCCTGGCGCGGTTCAGCCTGCCGGGGTATGCGGCTTATGCGTCGATGAAAGGTGCGGTGGAAGTGCTGTCGCGCTACCAGGCCAAGGAACTGGGCCCGCGCGGGATCAGCGTGAACACCCTGGCCCCTGGCGCCATTGCCACGGATTTCAGCGGCGGCGCCGTGCGCGACAACCCGAATGTGAATGCGATGGTGGCCAACAACACCGCCCTGGGTCGCGCCGGTTTGCCGGACGACATTGGCGGGGCGATCTCGACCCTGCTGGCCGATGGCAGCCACTGGATCACCGGGCAACGCATCGAAGCCTCAGGCGGCATGTTCCTCTGATTTCACACATAACCTGCAGGCGCGTTTCTGTTGATGATTTTTTCCCGGATCACGTCATACCCCCAGTGATACACATAGGTGTACGGCAGGAAAAACAGCAACACGCCGATGTCGAGCATGAACGCCTGCATCAGGCTGATGTTCAGCCACGCCGCGATCAGCGGCACGGCGACGATGATCAGCCCGCCTTCGAACATCAGCGCATGCAACACCCGCGTCCAACCGCCGTTGGACAGTTGCAGGCGCACCTTGAGGCGGTCGAACAGGCTGTTGAAGATGATGTTCCAGGTCAGCGCCAACAGGCTCAGGCCCAGGGTCACCGCGCCCATTTCCAGGGCCGGCCTGCCGGTGATCCAGACCAGCAGCGGCGTACAGATCAACAACGCCAGGCCTTCAAAACCCAGGGCCTGGCAAACGCGTTCAGTAATCGACTTGGTAGGGCTCATAACCTGTGCTCTGTGAAGGACGATGGTTGCCATGATTACCCTTTGAATCGATACTTCATAACCAATAACCATCGATCAAGGCGATAGTCATGGCCTCCCACGAAGTGCTGCAAGCGTTTGTCCAGGCCGCCACCCAAGGCTCGTTTTCGGCGGCGGCACGCAAGCTGGGCAAGAGCCAGTCCACCGTCAGTGCGGCCGTGGCGAGCCTGGAGATTGACCTGGATGTGGTGCTGTTCGACCGCAGCAGCCGCAAGCCGACGCTGACCCCGGCCGGCCATGTGCTGCTGCAGCGCGCCGAACAGGTGCTGGAGGCCAGCAGTCGCCTGGAACTGGCGGCGAGCCAGTTGTCCCAGGGGTTGGAGCCGAAGGTCACGATCGCCATGTCCGATACGTATCAGTCGGAACGCTTCGAGATCGCCCTCAAGGCCTTTGAACATCGCTACCCGGACCTTGAACTGGAATGGCTGATCGCCGAGTGTGAAGACCTGATCGCCCTGGTGCAGAGCGGCCGTGCACAGATTGCCTTGATCGAAGCCCAGCACATCTACCCGCCCGACCTGACCCACTCGCCCGTGGCCGAACGCACGGAAATCGCACTGTTCGTCGCCCCCACTCACCCATTGGCGCGCGTAGAAAACATCGACTCGCAGGCCCTGCAACAACACCGGGAACTGCGCCTGGCAAGCATCATCAGCCCCAACGAGACACGCCCCATGGGCCGGGTGTGGTCGGCGCCGAGTTTTCTGATGCTGATGGAGATGGCTCAACTCGGTTTCGGCTGGGCGGAGTTACCACGCTGGTTGGTGGAGCGCTTTGGTAATGCCGAACTGATTGAACTCAACGTTCGGGGTTGGCCACGCTCGGTGGCGGTGGATGCGTTGTGGTCGCGACAACACCCACCTGGGCCGGCGGGCAGTTGGATGCTCAGTCAAATGCTCGAATGACACCGCCTACAGGTTTTGCAAACGTTGTTCGAGGAAACGTCGTTCCGGGCCCTGCTGGGTCAGCGACTGGGCTTTTGCGTAGGCGGCGCGCGCCTCTTCGACGCGCCCCAGTTGCCGGCAGAACTCCCCCCGCGCCGAATGCACCAAGTGGTAATCCAGCAACTCGCCGCGTGCCAGAATGCCCTCCACCTGCTGCAACCCCGCCAACGGCCCATCGCGCATGGCCAGGGCTACGGCGCGGTTCAGTTCGATCACCGGTGACGGCACGGCCCTGAGCAATACATCGTAGAGCCCGACGATCTGCGGCCAGTCCGTCTCATCGGCACGCGCCGCTTCGGCATGCACCGCGGCGATGGCGGCCTGCAGGCAATACGGACCAAAGCGCCGTGTGCCCAGCGCGCGCTCGACCAGGGCACAACCTTCGGCAATCAACGAGGCGTCCCACAGCGAGCGATCCTGCTCAGCCAGCAGCACCAACTCACCCTCGGCCGAGGTGCGCGCCGGGCGGCGGGACTCGTGCAGCAGCATCAAGGCCAGCAGGCCCATGACTTCCGGTTCGGGCAGCAACTCCAGCAGCAGGCGCCCCAGGCGAATCGCTTCGCGGGTCAACTCCTCGCGGGTCAGGTCGGCACCGATGGACGCCGAATACCCCTCGTTGAACACCAGGTAAATCACCCGCAGCACCGCATCCAAACGCTCCGGCAGCGCGTCCCTGGACGGCACTTGATAAGGGATTTTCGCCTCGCGGATCTTGCCCTTGGCGCGCACGATGCGCTGGGCGATGGTGGCCGGCGTGGCCAGGAACGCCCGGGCAATTTCCTCGGTGGTGAGGTCGCAGATCTCACGCAGGGTCAGCGCCGCCTGGGCATCTGCCGCCAGTGCTGGGTGGCAGCAGGTGAAAATAAGGCGCAGGCGGTCGTCTTCCACGTCTTCGTCGCTCCAGTCAGCCGCTTCCAGCGTGTCAGCCTGCTCCTGCAACAACGGGGTAAACCGCGCCTGGCGACGCAGACGGTCGATGGCCTTGAAGCGCCCAGTCGACACCAGCCATGCCCTTGGGTTGGCTGGCACACCGTCCAGGGGCCAGCGCTGCACGGCGACGAAAAACGCGTCGTGCAGGGCTTCTTCGGCCAGGTCGAAGTCGCCCAGCAAGCGAATCAGCGTTGCGAGAACCCGACGTGATTCACTGCGGTAAAGGGCATCGACCGAGGTTGTTGCAGTCACAGATTCAATTCACGCACGGGACGCACTTCTACACTGCCGACCCGGGCGGCCGGAATACCGCCAGCCACCTGGATCGCTTCGTTCAAGTCACGGGCCTCGATCAGGTAGAAGCCGGCGAGCTGTTCCTTGGTTTCGGCAAACGGCCCGTCGGTGATCGACAGCTTGCCATTGCGCATGCGCACGGTGGTGGCGGTGCTCACCGACTCCAACGGCTCGGCGGCCAGCATGCGACCGCTGGCCTGCACGGACTGCGCGTAGGCGAAGCACTCCGGGTCGGCGGGGCTGTCCGGCGAGGTGTGCAGCACCTGTTCGTTGCTGTAGATCAGGCACAGGTATTTCATGGCGTTCTCCGTTTTCGGATTACTGACTATAGATCGCGCAGGTCAAGGTTTCAGGTCGAACAGACCGGCGCCGGTTTCCATGTCAAAAGGCGCGGACCAGTGCTCATGCACCACCTTCCACTGCCCGTTGATGCGCTGGTAACCGGCGCTGACCCGCATCCAGCACGTCTTGAGCACGCCATCCGGCCCGGCGCCACCACAGTGGGCGAGCCAGTGGGCAAAGGCGCTGTCTTCTCCGGCTACGATATGCAGCTCATGAAAGTCGAAAATGCCGGGGCCGGGACAGAACTCCATGCAGGCCTTCCAGTGCGCCTGGTAGGCGGCCTTGCCTTTGAATTGCAGGGCGCCAACGGCGTCGAACGCGACGATATCCTCGGCATAAAAGCTGACAATATTGTCGACATCCTTGGCGGTGACAGCTTGCTTCCATTGTTCGATCAGGGTGTTGATGGCAGTGCTCATGGCGATACTCCTCGGGTTGGAAAACATCACGGAAGACACCCTTGGTCGAATGGCCCGCCGACAAATCGACACCCCGCTTAAAAATAATTTCGTCTTCGGCAAACCCGCTAGAATCCACGCCTCTTTGTAGGATTTCGGATGCGCCACCGATGGAAACCCGCCTCGTCGCCTATGAGACGCTGAGCCTTGTGCAGAAACAGCAACTCGACACCCTGCAAGTGCATCCCGAGCAACTGCCGTACTCCGGCGATATCTACTGTGCGCTGAACAGCCTGCTGGTCAATCCCAGCACCGGTGCCATCAAAGGCTTCGCCCTGCTCGCCGATGAAATCCCGGTGGCCTTCCTGCTGCTCAAACGCCCACCGTGCCTGCCCCATTGGGCCGATGAGCACAGCGCGACCCTGCATGCGTTGCAGGTCGATCGGCATCAACAAGGGCGCGGGTTCGGCAAGGCGTGCTTGCAGGCGCTGCCGGCGGCGGCATTGGCTGCGTGGCCGCAGATCAGGGGCCTGGAGTTGTCGGTGGACGCGGACAATGTGGCGGCGATGGGGTTGTATCTGTCGGCTGGTTGGGTCGATAGCGGGGAGGCGTATAAAGGGCGGATCGGGTATGAGCGCAGATTGAAGAGGGTGTTTAACCCAGCCCTTTGATGTCACGTAAACATGACTTTCAGACGTTAATGTCCTGTTTACGTGACATCGGCGAGTGCTTCAGCCTCTTTCGCCCACCGGCAACCAGATCTCCACCGTCCCGGTGCCCTTACGCGCATCAAAATCCTCGCTGTAGCGTTCGAAATCCGCACCCATCACCTTGTAGCCCGAGTGCGGCAGCCACTCGAACATGATGCGTTCGTACGTCTGTTCCAGCGCCTGCACCGGCCCGTAATGCGGGAACACGGCATAGTTGAGCGGCGGAATTTCGATGTATTCAAAGTTGCTCGGCACGTCGCCCTTGTTGGGGACTTCGACACCCGCCATGTAGTCGAATTCGCCATGGTTGGGGTTATGGCAAACGCCATAGGTCACACCGCCGACGCGCTTCTTGATGTCCTTGATGCAGGTGTCGAACAACTCCCACAGCTTGGGGATATCGCCCACGGTGGCCTTCGAATAACGCCCTTGTACACCGGCAATCACCAGGGCCTTGCCTGCTTCCATGCGTGGCTCCAACGGTTGTTTTGTCTGCTGATCCATACGAACAGTCTCCTTCTTATGAGGGAACAAACCCGTATCGAGTATAGGGGCATATCCACGCGCTACTCCATGCAGAAAATTTTCCTACGCATCTGGACAACTGGCCATCATCGACCGTATTGTCTGCCCCGCAGGCCACCGCAGTGGCCGACGTCGCTCGGACGGTTCCGGGCGCTTACGTACTCTCGAGGCAACAATGGCCGACCAAGGTTCGCCGCGCCGCTTTGCGCGCATAGATCGACTCCCCCCGTATGTTTTCAATATCACTGCCGAGCTGAAGATGGCTGCGCGTCGGCGCGGCGAAGACATCATCGACTTGAGCATGGGTAACCCTGACGGCGCCACGCCTGCCCACATCGTGGAGAAAATGGTCACCGTCGCCCAGCGTGAAGACACCCACGGCTACTCCACCTCCAAAGGCATTCCGCGTCTGCGCCGGGCGATTTCGCGCTGGTACAAGGACCGCTATGAAGTGGACATCGACCCCGAGTCGGAAGCCATCGTCACCATCGGTTCCAAGGAAGGCCTGGCGCACTTGATGCTCGCCACTCTGGACCAGGGCGACACGGTGCTGGTGCCCAACCCGAGCTATCCGATCCACATCTACGGTGCGGTGATTGCCGGTGCCCAGGTGCGTTCAGTGCCGCTGGTGCCTGGCGTGGACTTCTTCGCTGAGCTGGAACGGGCGATTCGCGGCTCGATCCCCAAGCCGAAAATGATGATCCTCGGTTTCCCGTCCAACCCTACCGCGCAGTGCGTGGAGCTGGATTTCTTCGAACGCGTGATCGCCCTGGCCAAGCAGTACGACGTGCTGGTGGTGCATGACCTGGCCTACGCCGACATCGTCTACGACGGCTGGAAAGCCCCGTCGATCATGCAAGTGCCTGGCGCCAAGGACATTGCGGTGGAGTTTTTCACCCTGTCCAAGAGCTACAACATGGCCGGCTGGCGCATCGGATTCATGGTGGGTAACCCGGAGCTGGTCAACGCCCTGGCGCGGATCAAGAGCTACCACGACTACGGCACCTTTACCCCGCTGCAAGTCGCCGCGATTGCTGCATTGGAAGGCGACCAACAGTGCGTGAAGGACATCGCCGAGCAGTACCGCCAGCGCCGCAATGTGCTGGTCAAGGGCCTGCATGAGCTGGGCTGGATGGTGGAGAACCCCAAGGCGTCGATGTACGTCTGGGCCAAGATTCCCAAGCAGTATGCCGCCCTGGGCTCGCTGGAATTTGCCAAGAAACTGCTGCTGGAGGCGAAGGTATGTGTGTCGCCCGGGATTGGATTTGGCGAGTATGGCGATGATCACGTGCGCTTTGCGCTGATCGAGAACCAGGACCGGATCCGCCAGGCAGTGCGCGGGATTCGCGGGATGTTCCGGGCGGATGGCCTGGTCACCAAAGCCTGACCGGATCCACCTGTAGAACTGCAGTCAAAACTGTGGGAGGGGGCTTGCCCCCTCCCACATTTGTTCCATGGTGTGGCTTAGACCACCAACGACAGCAGCATGATGAAGATCAGCGCGACCACCGACAGAATGGTCTCCATCGCCGTCCACGTCTTGAACGTCTCGGCCACGGTCATGTTGAAGTACTGCTTCACCAGCCAGAACCCCGCATCGTTGACGTGAGACAGGATCAACGAGCCCGCCCCCGTCGCCAGCACCAGCAGCTCACGGTTAACCCCCGGAATCATCCCCACCACCGGCACCACGATGCCCGCGCCGGTAATGGTCGCGACGGTAGCCGAACCGGTCGCCACACGGATCACCGCCGCCACCAGCCACGCCAGCAGGATCGGGTTGATCTGCGCGTTCACCGCCATGTGGCCGATCACATCGCCCACGCCGCTGGTCACCAGCATCTGCTTGAAGCCACCACCGGCACCGATGATCAGGATGATCGCGGCGGTCGGCGCGAGGCTCGCGTCGAGCAGCTTGAGGATCTGCTTGGAGTGGATGCCCTGGCGATGGCCAAAGGTGTACAGCGACAGCAGCAACGCCAGCAGCAAGGCGGTGATCGGGTGACCGATCATGTCCATCCAGTTGCGTACCACGTTGCCTTCGGCAAACGCGATGTCGGCGAAGGTTTTCAGCAGCATCAGGAACACCGGCAGCAGCACGGTGACCAGGGTAATGCCGAAGCTCGGCAGGTCTTTGTTCTCAGGCTCGCGGGCCAGTTGATCGACCAGTTCCTGGGACGGGTTGCCCGGGATGTACTTGGCGATGAACGTACCGAAGATCGGGCCGGCGATGATCGCTGTCGGCAGTGCGACGATCAGGCCGTAGAGAATGGTCTTGCCGATGTCCGCGCCAAACACGCCGATAGCCAGCAGCGGGCCCGGGTGCGGTGGCACCAGGCCGTGTACCGCCGACAGGCCGGCCAGCAACGGGATGCCGATCTTGATCAGCGACACACCGGTACGGCGCGCGACGATGAATACCAGCGGGATCAACAGCACGAAGCCGATCTCGAAGAACAGCGGGATGCCCACCAGGAACGCGGCGAACATCATGGCCCACTGGACCTTCTCTTTGCCGAAGGCGCGGATCAGGGTCTGGGCGATCTGATCGGCACCGCCGGATTCGGCCATCATCTTGCCGAGCATCGTACCCAGCGCGAGGATGATGCCGACAAAGCCGAGCACTCCGCCGAAGCCGTCCTGGAACGCCTTGATGATCTTGTCCACGGGCATGCCCGAGGTCAGGCCGAGGAAGCCGGCCGCGATGATCAGTGCAATGAACGGGTGCACCTTGAACTTGGTGATCAGAACGATCAACCCGATGATGGTAACCACTGCGTCTAGCAGCAGGTAGGACTCGTGGGACATGCCAAACATGGGGGGTCTCTCCTGTTTGTTGTTGTTATTAAAGCGGGTGTTGAATTTCCTGCCGGGGACAGCGCTATCTTTTCCGGCAAAAAATCAATGGGTTGGTTCAAAGCCGTGTTGCAGCCACCAGGCATTGGTCTGCTCGGCCAACTGCTCGACGCTGTCTTCGCTGGCATTGAGGGCCAGGGTCAGCGGCTCGCCCTTGGGCGATTCAAGGGTAGCGAACTGGCTGTCTATGAGGCTGGCCGGCATGAAATGCCCGGGGCGATGGGACACACGGTCGGCGGCCACTTCACGGGTCAGTTCCAGGAACACAAAACCCAGGCCCGGGGCGGCTTCGCGCAGGTGGTCGCGGTATTTCTTCTTGAGGGCGGAACAGGTGAGCACGGGATGCTCGCCCGCCTTGAGCGAACGGCGCAGTTCATCGCACAGGATGTCGAGCCAGCCGGCGCGGTCGTCGTCGTTGAGGGGGTGGCCGGCGCTCATCTTTTCGATGTTGGCGGCGGGGTGAAAGCTGTCGCCTTCGATCGCGGTGGCGCCGTTCAGGCGGCACAGGGCCTCGCTGACACTGGTCTTGCCACAGCCGGCGACACCCATGATGACCAGGGCGGTAACAGGTTGACTCATGAAACACCTCAGGACGCAGATAGCGCTACCTTTGCACGCTGTAAGGCTAGTGCAAAAACAGGCTTTCCCGCGCCGTCTTGTCATTTTTATGGAGTGACGCGTGCATCCTCTCCAATCATTTGAACCGGATCAGGCAACCCAGCGTTCAAGCATTTGCAGCTACTTGGAGACAGCGCTACCTTAGTGCCTCGATTTTTGTTTGGCAAGCCGCCTGATGACCTCCAAGAACGATAAAAAAATGCGCACCACGGGTCGCCCGACCCTTAACGAAGTCGCCCGCCTGGCCGGCGTCAGCCCGATTACCGCCTCCCGCGCCCTGCGCGGCATCAGTACCGTCGCCACCGAGCTGGTGGAGAAAGTACAGCAGGCCGCCGCCGCACTGAACTATGTGGTCAACCCCGCCGCCCGCGCCCTGGCCTCGGCCCAGAGCCATTCGGTGGTGGTGTTGGTGCCGTCGTTGTCCAACCTGCTGTTTATCGAAACCCTCGAAGCCATCCACCAGGTTCTGCGGCCCAAGGGCTTCGAAGTGCTGATCGGCAATTCCCACTATTCCCGCGACGAAGAAGAAAACCTGTTGCGCAACTACATGGCCTATCAGCCACGGGGTTTGTTGCTGACCGGCTTTGATCGCACCGAAAGCGCCCGACGAATGGTCGAGGCCAGCAATGTGCCTTGCGTGTACATGATGGACCTGGACCCCAACGCCGGGGTGAACTGCGTGGGCTTCTCGCAACTGGCGGCGGGTGAGACGGCGGCGGCGCACTTGCTGTCCCGTGGGCGCAAGCGCCTGGCGTATATCGGCGCGCAACTGGACCAACGCACGCTGTTGCGCGGTGAAGGTTTCCGCCGGGCGCTGCAACAGGCCGGCCAGTACGACCCGGCGCTGGAACTGCTGACGCCGCGCCCTTCCTCAGTCGGCCTGGGAGGTGAATTGTTCCTGCAGTTGCTGGCAACCCATCCGGACGTGGATGCGATCTTTTTCGGCAACGACGACCTGGCCCAGGGCGCCCTGCTGGAGGCCATGCGCCATGGCATCAAGGTGCCGGAGCGCGTGGCTGTGCTGGGCTTCAACGATTTACCGGCGTCGTCGTTCATGGTGCCGCGCCTGAGCAGTATCAGTACACCAAGGGAAGCGATTGGTCGGCGGGCGGCGGAGCATCTGCTGACGATCATGGCAGGCAGCAAGATCGCCAAGCCGGTGGTGGATATGGGCTTTGAATTGCAGATACGGGAAAGCACTTGACCCATGTGGTAGGGGCAACCCCCCTCCCACATTGCTATCACCCCTGCTAGATTGAGCCTTCTCCAAATGCCAGGGAAGCACCATGGGACACTCACTGAAAATCTTGGGCCGCACCTCTTCCATCAACGTGCGCAAAGTACTCTGGACCTGCCAGGAACTGGGCATCGACTACCAGCGCGAAGACTGGGGCATCGGCTTCAAGCCCACTCAATCCGCTGAGTTCCTCGCCCTGAACCCCAACGCCCAGGTGCCGGTGCTGATCGACGACCACGGCGTGCTGTGGGAGTCCAACACCATCTGCCGCTACCTCGTCGGCCTCTACCAACGCCACGACCTGCTCCCCGCCGAACCCGCGCCACGGGCGCGCGTCGAGCAATGGATGGACTGGCAAGCCACCGAACTCAATCCGTCGTGGGGCTATGCGTTCCATGCGCTGGTGCGCCAGAACCCGGACTACCAGGACCCGCAGCGCATCCAGGCTGGCGTGCAAGCGTGGAATGACAAGATGGGCCTGCTCGAACAGCAGTTGCTCAAGACCGACGCCTACGTCGCGGGCGATGAGTTCACCCTGGCCGACATCCTCATCGGCCTCTCGGTGCACCGCTGGCGCAACGCCCCACTGGCGCATCCCGACTATCCTGCGGTGCAAGCGTATTACCAGCGCCTCAGCCAGCGCTCCGGCTTCAAAACCTTTGCCCTCGACGGCCATAACTGAGCACGCTGCGAGAGAAAGCATCCCCAGGATGGCGCGTTTCAAACAGTCGAGATTCCGATCACTTATTGAGTTTTCCCATGCCCGTACTCTCTAGCACCGACGGCATCGACCCGATCCGCGCCGCCCACATCAGCGCACGCATTGACCGCCTGCCCGCCGTCGCCACCGTCTGGCGCCTGTTCGCGCTGCTGTCCATCGGTGGTTTTTTCGAGCTGTATGACCTGTTCCAGACCGCCTACATCAGCCCCGGCCTGATCAGCGACGGGATTTTCCACACCGGCAGCGAGGGTGTGTTCGGCTTCTCGGATCAGGCCGCCTTCGCCTCGGCGACCTTTCTCGGTCTGTTCCTTGGCGCCAGCCTGCTAAGCCCCATCGCCGACCGCTTCGGGCGCCGGGCGATCTTCACCTTTGCGTTGATCTGGTACACCGTCGCTACCGTGTTGATGGGGCTTCAAACGTCAGCGCTGGGCATCATCGGCATGCGTTTCCTGGTGGGGATCGGCCTGGGTATCGAACTGGTGACCATCGACGCCTACCTCTCGGAACTGGTGCCCAAGCGCATGCGCAGCTCGGCGTTTGCCTTTGCGTTTTTCATCCAGTTCCTGTCGGTGCCGGCGGTGGCATTGATGTCGTGGTGGTTGGTGCCGCAAGCGCCATTCGGCGTGTCGGGCTGGCGCTGGGTGGTGCTGAGCAGTGCGGTGTTTGCGCTGTTTATCTGGCAACTGCGCAAGCGCCTGCCAGAGTCACCGCGCTGGCTTGCGCAAAAGGGCCGCTTCGCAGAAGCGGGGACGATCATGGACAACCTGGAAGCACGCTGCCAGAAAGACCACGGCAAACCGCTGGACGAACCCGAGCCGCAAGCCGTCAGCGTGCAAGGCAGTGGCCGCTTTGCCGATATCTGGCAACCGCCGTACCGCCGCCGTGCGTTGATGCTGATCGTGTTTCATGTGTTCCAGGCCATCGGTTTCTTCGGCTTCGGCAATTGGTTGCCGGCGTTGCTGTCCGGCCAGGGCGTCAGCGTGACCCACAGTTTGCTCTACGCCTTCATCATCACCCTCGCCTACCCGTTGGGGCCGCTGCTGTTCGTGAAGGTCGCCAATCGCTTTGAAAACAAATGGCAAATCGTCGGATCGGCGCTGGGCGCGATGATCTTCGGCAGCCTGTTCGCCCTGCAAACCACGGCGGTGGGTCTGGTGATCTGCGGGGTGATGATCACCTTCTGCAACGCCTGGCTGAGCTTCAGCTACCACTCCTATCAGAGCGAGCTGTTCCCCACCAACATCCGCGCACGGGCGGTGGGTTTCTGTTACTCGTTCAGCCGTTTGTCCACCGTGTTCAGCAGCTTGTTGATCGGTTTTATCCTCGAGCATCTGGGCACGCCTGGAGTGTTGGCGTTCATTGCAAGCAGCATGCTGATCGTGATGATCACCATCAGTTGGTTCGGGCCGCGTACGCGGAACCTGGCGCTGGAACACATCGCCCATTGACGGCAACGGCTGGCCGCCGGCAGGACAACCCTTGCCGCGCAGGCCACGCCATCCCCAATAAAACCGGGCACTTCACGCCCGGCACGCTATTTGCTCCACCTGTGGCACCGCACATTTCCACAGGTGACCGATCATGCTGGTTAACAACAACACCCAAGCCGTGTCGACCGTTCAACAGATCAAACGGCCCGACATGGACCCCGCCAACGCCGCCGCCAGCGCGCTGTACAGCGGTGCCCTGCAGGCCGCGCAGCAAAGCGTGACCGTGCCGGCCGCGCAGAAGGAACTGGACAAGGCCGCCGACCGCATCGACGAAGCCTTCGCCAAGACACGTGTGCAGTTGCAGACCAGCGCGGCGACCTCGGATGTGCCGGCTACCAGCGCCACCTCCGGCGCACGTGCCGAATTCACGGACTACATGAGCAAATCCCCGGCCGAGCGTATCCGCGAGCAATTGCTCAAGGAGCAGGGTTTGACCGAGGCGGATGTGCAGAACATGTCCCAGGAAAAGCAGGACGCTATTTCCAAGCAGGTGGCTGAACGCCTGAAGCAGCAGCAAGAACAGCAAGTAGCGGCGAAAACCGCTGAGCCGCAGGCGCAGACAGTCAAAGAAACCCTGGCTGCGATCTGACGCCATCCGCCCCTGCGGGAGCGAACGCGCTCCTGCAGGCTATTGCAGTTGCAATGTCGAGTTGAACTGCCCGATCGCATCCACCACATGCCGTGACCCTTCCTGGATTTCCAGGATCACCTGCCCCGCCTCATTCGCCAGTTCCACCCCCAGCCCCGTGCGGCTCAAGCTCGACTGCATGCTCAACACCGCGCTCAGCGACAGGTCGTGGTTCTTGCGCACCACATCGACAATCTCCACCGTCGCCTGGCTGGTACGTGCCGCGAGGCTGCGCACTTCATCGGCCACCACCGCAAAGCCGCGCCCATGCTCGCCCGCCCGCGCCGCTTCAATCGCCGCATTGAGCGCGAGCATATTGGTCTGTTCGGCAATACTGCGGATGGTCTGCACGATGCTGCCGATGATGTCCGATTGCTTGTTCACCGCATCAATGCTCTGCGCCGCCTGGTTCAGGTCGTTGGAAATTTCTTCAATGATCTGCACGGTCTGCTGCACCACCTCCGAGCCCTTGCGCGCGCAGACATCGTTTTGCACTGACGTCGCGTGAGCCGAGTCGGCGGCGTTGCGCAGGGTGGTGACCTGGTCGGTAATGTCGCTGGCGAACTTCACCACTTTGTACAGGCGCCCGCTGGCGTCGAAGATCGGGTTGTAGGACGCCTCCAGGAACAATGTCTTGCCGTATTTGTCTTTGCGCTCGAAACGGTGCGAGTGGTACTCGCCGCGGTTCAGGGACGCCCAGAACGCCTTGTAGGCTGGCGACTCGACGTCACGGCGATGGCAGAACAGGCTGTGGTGCTGGCCGACGATTTCATCCAGGGAGTACTGCACGGTTTTCAGGAAGTTTTCGTTGGCGTTGAGGATCTGGCCCTGGGGAGTGAACTCGATTACCGCCATGGAACGGCTAATGGCATCGATCAGGCTCTGGTTTTCATGTTCATGGTGAACCCGCGCGGAAATATCCGAAGCGACCTTGATCACGCTCTGCACGTGATTGTCCTTGTCCAGCACCGGCATGTAGCTGGCTTCGAGCCACACTTCCTGGCCGTGCTTGTTCAAGCGCATGAAGGTGCCGCTGAGCGCCTCGCCCCGCGCCAGGTCGTGCCATAGCTTGGCGTAGGCGTCGGTGTGGGTGTAAGCCTCGTCGCAAAAGATGCGGTGATGTTTGCCACGGATGTCTTCAACGCTGTAGCCCATGGTTTTGCAGAAGTTGTCATTGGCGTCGAGGATCACGCCGCCAGGGTCGAATTCGATCATGGCCATGGAACGGCTGATGGCGGCGAGCTTGGCGTTGGATTCGGACAGGGCGCAGGAGAAACGTTCGATTTGCTGCAGGTCGGATTTGTGGTGGAGGTTGAACATGTTCGGATCACCCTTCAATTACCAGCGCCTGGCGGGGCGCATTCCATTCACGGATCGAATACAGTCGCAAACCATCCAAATCGCTTTATATGCCAAGCGTCATCAACGGTTCTGGATGAGCATAGACAGGGCTTGGCACTCTGCAAGCTACTATTCAGCCAGCATTTCTAACAATGCACGGGCGGCGGCTGAAGGTGGACGATTTGGCGTACCGACCAAGGCAAATTCACGGTGCAGCGGCACCTTCAGTGCCATCACCCGCAACCCCTTACGCTGGATGGGCAGGGCCATTTCCGGCACCAGCGTAACGCCAACCCCCTCGCGCACCAGGCTGAAGGCACTGTTCCATTCGCGCACTTCCACGCGGATATCCCGCAGGGTCAGCCCCGCTGCGGCCCCCAGGCTGCGGGCATTGGCGGTACAGCCACCGGTGGCCAGTACGAAAGGCTGCTCCAGTAACTCCTCAAGCGACACACACGCATCAGCCGGGCGTTGCGCCAGGGCATGGTTCGCTGGCAGCACGGCCATCCATAAGTCACGGCCCAACACGGTGGCATTGCGCTCGGGCGCGGGGTTGAGCACCACGCCCAGGTCGATGAGGCCGGTGTCGAGCAGGGTGAGTACTTCGTTGTCGGTGACATCCAGGGTGGTGACCTCGATGCCGGGATAGAGCTGCGCAAAACGTTGCAACGCGGGTGTCAGAAACGTCGCCAGCACCCTCGGGAAACTGGCGATGCGAATCGTCCCCCGCAGCATGGGCCTGGCTTCGTCCACGGTGCTGCGGATCGCCTGCAAGGCACCGAGCATCACCCGCGCCTGTTCGATCACACTCAAGCCCAACGCCGTAGGCAAGGTCTTGCGCGGTTCACGGGTGAACAGTTGCGCGCCCAGCGTCGCCTCCATGCCGGCCATGGCCTGGCTGGCAGCGGACTGGGTCATGCCTACCCGCTCGGCGGCGGCGGTGATGCTGCCGTGATCGGCCACGGCAACCAGCAGGCGCCAGTGCATCAGGTTCATCATGGCAGTAGCTGTCCTTATGGCAGGGGTCTGAAGGTTTAATTTTACGCACGGTGCCACGCCCGCGAGACTGGCGCAAATTCAACGGAGCTGCCCCAGATGAAACTGTATTTCTTCCCTCACGCCTGTTCCCTCGCCCCGCATATCGTGTTGCGCGAATTGGCGTTGCCGTTCGACCTGGTGCTGGTCGATAACCAGGCCAAGATCACCGCCGAGGGCGAGGACTTCCTGCAGATCAACCCCAAGGGCTACGTCGCCGCCCTGAAACTGGACAACGGCCAGGTACTGACCGAAGCCAGCGCGATCCTGCAATACCTCGCCGACCTGAAACCCGCCGCCGGCCTGGCCCCTGCCAATGGCAGCTGGGAGCGGGTGCGTTTGCAGGAATGGCTGAATTTTATCGCCACCGAGATTCATGGCGGCCTGGCGGTGTTCTTCAACGACGCGATCCAGGGCGACGTGCGCGCGCTGTTCGAGGCCACACTCTTCAAGCGTTTCGCGGTGCTGGTGCAAACGCTGGAGCGCCAGGATTACCTGCTGGGGTCGCACTACTCGGTGGCGGATGCCTACCTGTTCGTGGTGCTGCGCTGGGCCGCGTTTCACGCAATTGACCTGGGCCGGTGGCCGGCGCTGGCGGCGTTTCAGCAACGCGTGGGTGAGCGACCTGCGGTGGTTGCCGCATTGGCCGCTGAAAACCCATGAGTTGAGATGAAGCGGCTCAGCGCCAACACATCCACCGAGCCCGAGCGATCCTGATCCAGGTGCGCCACCTGGCTGCGCACCTCGGCATGGATCTGCCCGGAGCCCTGCCCCAATCGCAACGCACCCCGCAGGTCCACCGCCTGCGCCGCGACGATCAGCTCGATGCTGGCCAGCCACACGACCCGCTCGACCAACCGCCGGGTCTTGTCGACCACCGCCAAGGCCTGCCCCGCATAGTCTTCGACACGATCCGCCACCGGCACGCTCACCGCCGGCAGCGGATTGGCCAAGTGTCCGATTTCCGCGACCAGCGCCGAACTGGTGCGCTGCAACGCGGCCATGCCGACATGACCTGGTTGAGTGATCAGGAAGCGCGGCAAGTCACTGGAGCCAGGCGAGAGCAACTTGGCGATGCGTTCTGCACTGCACGCCGCCACTCGATTCAGCGCCAGGCCCAGCCCTTCTGCGGCGAGTGCCAGATGCGTGCTGTCGAAATTCGCCGTGGCCAACACCAGCGCTTCCTCGCTGATCAACCCCGGGTTGTCCGCGCCGCTGCGCAGTTCCAGTTCGATCAGCTCATGCAACTGGTGCAACGCCTGCTGCGCCGCGCCCTGGACCACCGTGGCGCAGCGAAAGCTCAGTGGGTCTTGCAGGCGACGTGGGCTGTCCGCCAACTCGCCCCCCGCCAGCAAGCGCAACAGCGCCACCGATTGCTCGGTTTGCCCCGGGGCCGGGCGCAGGCGTGAGGCCCATGGCTGGAACGCACTGAGATTGGCGCGGTAGCCTTCACACGACAACGCCAGCGCCGCGAGCACAGCCTCCAACGCCTGCTGCGCCTCAGCCACCAGCAACGCACCGAGCCCAACGCTGGCGGCATTCGCCGAGACCAGCGCCAAGCCATCCTTACCGGTCAAAGGCACCGCCAGCGCCAGGCTCAGGTGCGACAATGGCGCCAGGTCGCTTTCGCCCAGGGAACCCAGCAACGGCACCTCGGGCTCGACGCCCGAGTTGAGCAGGTCCAGCAATGCCTGCGCCGCTGCCGGTGAAATCCCCGAGCGACCCTGGGCCAACCCGGCCAGGCGCGCCGCGGTGATGGCGCGCAACTCCTGGCGATTGGCAAGGCGCCCCACCCCCACCGCACGCCCCAACGGAATGCTCGCCTGCACCGGCGCCACCGGCGTATCCACCGCCGCGCCAAGGCCGGTGTTGACGCCATAGATCGGCGTGCCGTCAGCCGCCAGTTTCACCAGCAGCCGATGGCCTTCGTCGATACGTTGACGTGCCGATTGACTGAAATCCGCCGGTATATCCTGCCGCGCAATCGCCAGCAAATCCGCCAGCACCAAGCCTTGGGGATCGAAGTGAATCATGCCCAGCGCAACCGCTGGCCGATGCCCAGGCGCCTGGATTTCTCCAGCAGCGCATGGCCCAATGCGATATCACTGAGGCTCAGCCCGCGATGCCAGAACAGGATGGTTTCCTCGGGGGTTTCCCGGCCATTCTTCAAGCCGGCCACGATCTGGCCTAACTCGGCATGCAGGGTCTCGGCGCTGAGTTTTCCTGCATCGACATGGGCACGCAACGAACCGAACAGACCACCCTTGCACTGGCCCCAATCATCCACCACCACCTTGCTCATGATGTCGGTGAGCGACAGTTCCACCGCGCTCATGGTGCCGTAGGGCACCACGAAGGCGCCGGGTTTGATCCATTCGGTGCGCAACAGTGGTTCGGGCTGTTCCAGGCGCGAGGCCTCGACGACGATGTCGGCACCACGCACGGCGGATTCCCAATCGTCGGTGACGATCACCGGCTTGCCCAGGTCCCGGCGCAGGCGCTCGGCAAAGGCCTCGCTGCTTTCACTGCGGCGCGAGTGCACGCGGATTTCGTCGAAGTCGAACAGGTGATCCAGCAGGCGCACGTTCCAGTAGGCCGTGCCGCGCGCGCCGATATGCGCCAGCACTTTACTGTCGGGTCGGGCCAGGTATTTGGCGCCGATGGCCGTGACCGCGCCGGTGCGCATATCGGTGATCGCCGAGGCATCCAGGATGGCCCTGGGAATCCCGGTGGCCGGGTCCAGCAGGTTGAGAATCGCCAGTTCCGAGGGCAGGCCCTTGCGATAGTTGTCGACAAAATCCCCAACCACCTTGACCCCGGCATAACCGATAGCGCCGCCAAGCACACCGCGCAGCACGTTGAAGTGGCCGTTGATCTCGCCACCGGGAATCAGGTGGGTACGCGGCTCGATCACCGCCTCGCCACGGCCCTGGATCGCCAGGCTGGCTTCGATGGCGCTAAGGATTTCATCGTTGGAGAGACCCAGTTCGTCGATGTCGAGGCCGTTGAGAAAATCGATGTAGATCGGTTGCATGGTCTGCTCACTGATTAAGGGCTTTTGTGGTTGTGGCAAGCCCGCTCACCACACATTCATGGCGCCTTGAAGACGGCTTGCTGCACGTCGACCTTTTTCGGGATCAGGCCGTTGGCGAAGAACAGGTCCGCCGTGCGTTGCTGGGTCGCGACGTCCGAGGCTTGCAGCGGCCGGATCGGCGCGGGGGAGCGGTGTTCGAAGTAGCTTTTCACCACCGCCGGTTGCAGGCCCAGGGTCTTGGCCATCAGTGCGATGCTTTCTTCGGGCTTGTCGAGGGACAGGCGCTGCGCCTTGCCCAGGGTCTGGATGATCGTGCCGATGGACTGCGGGTACTGCTTGGCAAACGGGCTGCTGACCACAAAGAAACTGCCGGCCGGGTTGAGGCCCTGGCCGTCACCCAGCACACGGGCGGAGCCGTCGACCACGGCGGCGGAGTAGTACGGGTCCCACACCACCCAGGCATCGACTTTGCCTTGCTCGAACGCAGCACGACCATCGGACGGCGACAGGTACACCACGTTCACGTCCTTCCATTGCAGGCCGGCGCGCAGCAGGCTTTTGAGGAACAGGTTGTGCGCGCTGGAGCCCTTGAGCAGCGCCACGCGCTTGCCCTTCAGTTCAGCCACGCTCTGCACCGGACTGGCCTTGGGCACCAGCACCGCTTCGGTCTTGCCCTCGTTGGGCTCGACGGCGAAGTATTGCAAGTCGATGCCGGCGGCCTGGGCAAAGATCGGCGGGATGTCGCCGATATTGCCGATGTCCAGGCTGCCGCCATTCAGCGCTTCGATCAGCGGCGGGCCACCGAGGAATTCGATCCACTGCACCTGCGTGCCGGGCAGCGCCGCTTCGAAGAGTTTGTGCTCACGGGCCAACACCATGCTCACCGAGCTTTTCTGGTAACCGATGCGCAAGGTGGAGGGCTCGGCCGCCAGCACGTGACCGGCGATCAACGAAAGTACAGCTGCAGCGAAGACTTTAAGCATCAGAGCGCTCCCTTGACCTTGGCCGCGACATCCGCCGGCACCCATTGTTGCCAGACGTCTGGATGGTCCTTGAGGAACGCCTCAGCCACCTGGCGGGGCGGCGTGCGTTTCTCGCTCATGTCGCCGAGAATGCCGTTGAGCAGATCAATCGGCAGGTCGACCTTTTCAAACACACTCACCAGTTGCGGGTACTGCGCCTTGAACGGCGCCGACACACCAATCGCCAGGCGTGCCGGCATCGAGCGGGTGCCGATGGGGTTGGGGTTTTTCGCGTCGGACAGGGTCTTCCAGGCATCAGCGTTGAACGGCGGCTCTTCCAGCTTGACCAGCTTGAACCGGCCCAGCAGCGGCGTTGGCGACCAGTAGTAGAACAACACCGGCTTGCCACGGCGGATCGACGAGGCCACTTCGGCATCCAGCGCCGCGCCGGAGCCGGTGCGGAAGTTGACGAAGCTGTCAGTGAGTTTGTAGGCCTTGAGTTTCTGGCTGTTGACGATCTCCGAGGTCCAGCCGGTGGGGCTGTTGAGGAAGCGCCCACGGCTCGGATCTTCGGGGTCGCGGAACACATCCTTGTAGCGCGGCAGGTCGGCCACCGACTTCAGGTCCGGCGCCAGGGGCTTGATACCGCGCGCCGCATCGCCCTTGATCACGAACTCCGGCACCCACCAGCCTTCGGTAGCGCCTTTGACCGTGTCGCCCAGGCCGAACACCTTGCCCTCGTTTTCCGCCTTGACCCACGCCGGACTGCGCCCGGCCCACTCTTCGCCGATCACCTGGATATCGTCCTTGGCCAGGGCGGCTTCCAGGCTCACGGTGCTGCCGGGCAGGGTGTCGGTGGGCAAGCCGTAGCCCTTCTCGACGATCAGGCGCAGCACCTCGGTGATCAGGCTGCCGCTTTCCCAGGTGATGTCACCGAAGTGGATGGGTTTGACGGCTTCGGTGGCGTGGACGGTTGGGGACAGCAGGCTCAGGGCCAGCAGGCCGCCGCCCAGGAGTTTCTTCAGATGCTTCATCGGCAACCTCATAGTTGTGCGGTGATGTTCGTTAAAAGTCATAACTGAGCCGCGTGTAGTAGAACGCCCCTTCCGGCGCCGACGGCGACAGGTAGCTGTACTGCTGGCCCGGGGTCTGGCGCAGGCGGGTGTTGAAGTCGTCGGGTTTGCTGTCGAACAGGTTGTTGGCGCCGATCGACAGGCGCAGTTGCTGGGTGAACGCGTAGTTCACGTCCAGGTCGGTGTTCCATTGCGCGGCGAAGGTCTGGTCGTACTGGGCGTTGGCTGCGCTGGCGGCGTATTTGCGGTACTCGCCGTAGCGGGTTTCGCTGAGGGCGATGGTCCAGGCGCCGATGCGGTGGGTGGCGCCGAGCACCAGCTTGTCTTCGGGGTAACCGTGCTCGAGGAAACCACGGGCTTCGCGGGTGAGGATGTCGAAACCGTTGGGGTTCTCGTGGACCTTCTCAATCGTGGTGCGCGCCCTGGTGTAACCGGCCGACAGGCTCAATGCGCCGTACTGCGCCAGGTCCAGGTTGTACTTGCCGACGATGTCGACACCCCGCGTGCGCGTATTGGCCGCATTGGTCATGAACTGCGCCCAGGTGTACTGGCCAAACCCGGCCTGCTGCAGGATCTGTTCGGCGCGCGGCCCGGAAATGCCGCCGCTGTAGAGCAGGCGGTCACGGATCGAAATCTGGTAAGCGTCAACGGTCAGGGACGCGTTTTCGACCGGCCGCAGCACCAGGCCCAGGGAGTAGTTGGTGGACTTCTCGGGCTTGAGCGGCTCGGCGCCCAAGGCACGGGCGGCCGGGTTGTCGGCGGGCAGCATGCGCGTCAACACCGGGTTGCCGTTGATGTCGACGTTGGTGGTGGTGGTCCACGACGTGCCGATCTGGCCCAGGGTCGGTGCGCGGAAGGAGTTGTTCACCGTGGCGCGCAGGCCCACCTGCGGGGTGAAGTCATAACGCGCCGAGAGCTTGCCGGTGGTGGCCGAACCGAAGTCCGAGTAGTGCTCGGTACGCCCGGCCAGGCCGATCTGGAATTTATCGGTGAGCTGATGTTCGAGGCCGAAGTACACACCGCCGACATCACGCTTGTAGGTGCCGGCGTCATCCGGCGTGAGCCCGGAGGCTTGCACCGCACCGACCTGCACGCCGCTGATGCCGCCAAAGGAGTAAGACTCGTAGTCGCCCTCTTCCAGCCGATATTGCTCATGGCGGTAGGCAATGCCCGCCGAGACGGTCAGCGGATGGCTCGACCAGTTGACGTCCAGATCCTTGGCGTAATCCAGGCCGAGGTTGGTCTGCTCGTTGACCAGGGTGGCCACGTCGAACTGGGTCGGGCTGTTCAAGCCGTAGCTGGGGTTGACCGTGTTGAAGGCCAGTTCATCGTGCTGGTCGCGCCCATAGGTGGCACTGAGGTCGAAGCGGCCGAGGGTCTCGTCTTCGTAGCGGGTGCCGACGGTCAGCGCACCGTCTTCATAGCGGTAGCGGTACTTGGGAATGGTGCCGTTGGGGTAGATGCCCGGCACGTTGTTCGGGTTGTTGGCCAGCAGCGGCGGCGTGTTGTTCACCGACTTGTCCTGGCCGAAGGTGGCGAAACTGTAGAGCCGCCACTGGTCGTTCAGGCCGATTTCGGCATTCGCCGCCAGGTTGAATTTATCGCGCCCGGCACCGCCCCAGCGGGGGTCTTGCAGTTGGCCGTCGGCGACATATTTGTCGCCAATGTCGGTGGGTTTGTTGTTGAGGGTGTTGAAGCTCAGCGTGAGGAAACCATCCCCCGGCAAGCCCAGGCCGTACCAGCCATCGGTGGTCTTGCTGAAGCCGTCGCCCTGGGCGTATTTGCCCAGCTGGGTGTTGACCTGGCCGCCGCTGTCACGCTCCTTGAGCACGATGTTGACCACGCCCGCCACCGCATCCGAACCGTATTGCGCCGAGGCGCCATCGCGCAGCACTTCGACGTGGTCGATGCTGCTGATGGGGATCATGTCCAGGTCCACCGGCTGCGCGCCAATGAACGGTACGCCACCGGAGATGTTCACCACCGCCGAAGCATGGCGGCGCTTGCCGTTGATCAGCACCAGCGTCTGGTCCGGGGCCAGCCCGCGCAGGGAAGCGCCCTTGGGGTTCTGGCCACGGGTGGCGCTCTGGTTCTGCGGAAAGTTGAACGACGGCAGCAGTTGGAACAAAGCCTGGTTGAGGCTGGTGGCGCCGGTCTGCTTGAGTTCTTCGGCGTTGATCACATCCACCGGCGCGGCGCTGGTGAGGGCCGTGGCGTCACTGCGCCGGGTGCCGATGGCGACCACGCGGTCCAGGGTCGGGGCCTGGGCGGCGCTGGTCTGGGCCTTGACGTTGCGGGTGGCGTTGTTGCTCGCGCTTTCCTTGATGATGAACGCGCCGTCCGGGCTGACCTGGACGTGCAGGCCGGTGCCCTTCAGTGCGGCATCGACGGCCTGTTGCGCCGACAGCGAACCGTCTACGCTGGACGAAGAATAGTTTGCCAACTGTGGCGTGAACGAGATCACTTGGCCGCTTTGCAGGCTGATATCGAGCAGTACTTCATCCAACGGGCCAGGGGCAATGTGATAGGTCTGGCGCGCCTCTTCGGCACTGGCGGCGAACGAGAAAAACAGACTGGCCAACGGCACCAGGGCAAAGGTTCGACGCGGCACACGGTTGAACTGACTCACTTTGGCTCCCCCCAAGGAAACTCGAGAACGCTGCTCCCCGCAGCGCTTACGGGAGTGATGTGGCACGGCCGGGGGAAAACTTGCAGATCGTTTGGTTATGTCGATAGAACCAAGGTCACGCGGCATTGACGTTCACCCACAGACCGGTGCGGCGAGTGATGTGGATCGGCAAGGTGCGCGCCAGGGTATCGAGGATTTGCTGGGGGTTGTCCAAGCGGTACAGGCCGCTGACACGCAGGCCCGCCACGGAGGGGTCCAGGCGCAACACGCCATTGTGGTAAGGCCGCAGCGCCTCGATGACTTCAGACAGCGGGCGGTCGCGCACTTGCAGGAAGCCGTCGACCCAGGCCGTGGCTCCGGAGGAGCTGGCCTGCACCGGGCCGAAACCGGCACGGTCATAGTGCACCTCATGGCCGGCGGCAAGTTGCAGGCGCTCGCCGTTCTGGCTGTCGATTTCCACCGCGCCGTTCAGCGCGACGACCTGGCCCTGCCCTGCCCGCTCGCGCACCAGGAGGCGGTTGCCATAGGCACGCAAACGCGCCTGGTCGGTCTGGATCATAAAAGGCCGAATGCGATCGCCAGCCACCTTGGCCAGCAACTCGCCTTCGCGCAGGCGCACCAGGCGCCGTTGTGGGTCGAACTGAATATCCGCCGCGCTTTGCGCGTTGAGCGACAGCTCGCTGCCGTCGTCCAACGTGACGGTGCGGCGCTCGCCGGTGCCGGTGCGGATATCCGCCGTGAGGTCCGCCAACGGCACACCCAGCGGCTTGGCCAACCAAGTCGCGCCGGCAGCCACACCAGCACCGACCAGCGCGACCTGTAACACCTGGCGACGGCTGGACGGTGCGTCCAATGCCTGCTGCAACAGCTGGCCGCTGACCCCTTGTGCCTGGGGAATCTGGAACACGCCGAGGCGCGTTTCCAACTGCCGGCACAACGCGTCATGGCGTGGGTCGGCGGCACGCCAGAGTTGGTAGCGCTGCCAGTCGCCCGCCGTGGCCTGGCCGGAACGCAGCAGCACGTACCAGCGCGTGGCGTCGTTGATCAGGTCGTCGTTCATTCCAGGCACAGCCGCAGGCAACGGTTGAAGGCGCGGGTCATGTAGTCGCTGACCGAGCGCTGGGAAATCCCCAGCTCGGCGGCGATTTCCGGGTAGGTCAGGCCATTGAGTTGCGAAAGCAAAAAGGTCGCCTTGACCTTGGCCGGCAAGCCGTCGAGCAGTTGGTCGATGGCGTGCAGGGCTTCGAGCATTTGTGCCAGCTCTTCCGGGGATGGCGCGGTAGACGTCGCATCGTTGTCGAGGGCATCGAGGTAGGCACGTTCCAGGTCACGGCGACGCCACAGCTGGTACATCAGGCGCTGGGCGATCGTAGTGAGCAAGGCGCGGGGCTGGCGGATCGGCACCACACTCGGCGCACTCAGGAGCTGGACGAAGGTGTCGGCGGCAATGTCTTCGGCGTGGGCGCGGGAATCAAGGTGGCGGTGCAAACGGCTGCACAGCCAGCCGTAATGACTGCGGAACAATCCGCCCACGTAATCGCTGTGAGAAGTGTCGGCGCCGGACATAGTGGCTCCATTTGAGAGGGTTGCACGTTATGTCCGGTGTTCCGGTGGAGCGATCCTAGCAAGGCTGCTTATTCTTTAATAATATTTAAAAGGTATTTTTATATAACTCTATTGAAGTACAGGATAGCCGACGCTGACGGCCTGATCCTGGTAGGTCAAGAGCACTGCGTAGTCGTCTTCGCTGGCGGGGAATACTTCATGCAAGCCCAGTGTTTCGGCCACCTCGGGTAAGTCCTGCAACGCCTGGTTCATCGCCTGGCGGACCTGGACCACCTGTTCATCGCTCAAGCCCGGCGGGCCGATGTAGGGCAAGGTCGGGCTCGGCGCGCTGTGGGTGACGATGCGCAGCCCCGCCACCTCTTGCGGCGCGAAGCGGGCGAGGTAGTCGTAGGTCACGCTGTCGATAGCGGCGAGGTCGGCACGGTCTTCGCGCAGCCAGCGCAGGCTTTCGCGATGGGCGCCGCTGATGCCGACACTGGCGAAGAAACGCCCGTCGCGCTGCAACGGCGCCAGGCGTTCGCGCAACAGGTTCATGCCGCTGTTGGAGTCGTGGCCGTTGATCACGCCACGGCTGTTGTAGAAGTCCGCCAGAGGGTGGCGCGGGTTGTCGTCGCGGGTCAGCAACAGGCTGCAATGTTCGCCCCGGCTGCTGTGGGGCAGCTCATAGCGCGGTCGACCGATCACGCGGACCTGGCCGCGCAATTGGGTCATCAGTGGATAACCGCAGGTTTGGGTCACCAGCAATTCGGGGGCGAGCCACAGGCCGGGCAAGTCCAGATGATCGGCATTGAGACGGCGCAGTCCGAGGTGTTCAAGGATGCGCTCCAGCCACTGTTGGTTGGCCTGCCGGATCGGCTCGGGCGCGACATACATCAGCAGTTCGGCGTAGTGCTCACTCATGCTCGTCTCTCACGCAAAGGGGTGCCGGGGGCTGTCGATGGCCTTGAGCCCGTGGCGGCCGATCAACTGGCCGTAGCCTTGCACCAGGAAGCCGCCGCTGCGCGCGATCCATTGTTCACGCCGGGCACGGTAGACCGTGGGCAGCAAGTACCAGGGCAGTTTCGGCAAATCGTGGTGCACCAGGTGCAGGTTGTTATTGAGGAACAGCCAGGTCCACGGCCAGGACGCTTCGTTGAGCACGCTGCGTTGCTCGGGCCGGGGGTGCGGGCGGTGTTCATAGTAGGAACGGATCGAGGCCAGGGACAAGGCCGGCACGCTGACCAGCAGCAGGTAATGCCCCACCGACAGCGCGCTGCAGTGGGCGATGAATATCAACATCAGCATGGTGACGGCACCGTGGGCCAGCCACATCGGCCATACCTGTGGCAGGCGCTGGCATTCGTGGCGGATCAGGCGGCCAATTGCCAAAGGGGCAGAAAGCAGGAAGCGGCCGAGCACGGTCTTGGTCACCCCGTGCACGCCGCGTTCGAACAGCGAGCTGTGGTCCCATTGCTGCTGGGTGAGGTAGCGGCTTTCCGGGTCGATGCCCGGCAGGGTCAGGTCTTCGTCGTTGTGGTGCAGCAGGTGGCTGTCGCGGTACAACGTGTAGGGGTACCACACGGCAAAGGGTGCATAGCCGAGAAGTTTATTGAGCAGCAGCGACCGGGTGGGATGGCCGTGGAGCAGTTCGTGTTGGACCGACAACCACAGCGTCACGAGCGGGATCAACAGCAGTGTGCTCAACCACGAGCCCAGCCAGTGACTGCCAAGGATCACGGCAAACCAGCCGGCGTATACGCCGATCAACAGTAGCCAGGTCGGCCATTCGGTTCTGGCGGTAAAGCATTGGGCCAGGGTTTCGATTTCCCGGCGTTGGGCAGGATCAAGGTAGTGGGCCATCGGCAGCTCAGAGCAGGTGTTTCCTGCTCTGTGCAATGGCGCGGGAAAATCTTGCAGATCGTTTGGCTATAAGCTTGTAACTCAGTGACCGAACAGGCCTGTCTCGGTTTTCTTGGCTTTCTTGTCGGCGCGTTTTTCATCCGCGGTCTTCGCCGGTTTTTTCTTCGCGGCTTTCTTTGAATCCATACCTTTGGCCATGATGCGTACTCCACTTTAAGGGGTTGCAGTCATGGGTATACCACCTATTGCCTCGCACAAGGCGTTTATAATCCCCGGCCCTTGATCACGCTGCCTGAAGACCATGCCCCCATTGCACATCGAACCGCTGGCCGAGCCCTTGTGGCCCCTGCTGAACAAGTTTTACCGCAGCCACAATTCGTCGATGAAAGCGCTCAAGGGCGGGCGCTTGTGGGTGGCGCGCGACAGCGAGATTGTCGCCGGCCTGTGCCTCACGCCCGTGGTTGGCGGGCAGTGGTTGACCGGGGTGTTCGTTGACCCGGCCTATCGCGGCCAAGGCTTGGCGGCGCGGCTGATCACGGCGGCTGCGGCTGATGTGAACGGTACGTTGTGGTTGCTGTGCCATCCGGAACTGGAAGGGATGTACCGGCGCATGGGCTTCACCCAGGACACGCTGCTGCCGCAGTCGCTCAACGAACGGCTGGTGCGCTACAAGCGCAACAAACCGATGATCGCGATGGGCTTAGATCGTTTGGTGAGGTCGACCACCGATAATGTGTGATCAGCATGTACAGGGCCCATGCTAGCCTCGGCGGCACAATGGCCCTTTACAGGATGATCATGAAAACGACGCTCGCAGCTCTCTCCCTCACCGCCCTGCTCGCCCCGGCCTTGAGCCAGGCCGCCGACGCACCGATCAGCGCCCGGCAGTACCAAAGCGTGCTGGCCGGCAGTTGGCGCGACCCGGCCAACAGTGCCCGCGACGGCTATCGCCACCCGCAACAGACCCTGGAGTTTTTTGGCCTGGGCGCCAGGCAAACCGTGATCGAGATCACCCCGGGCGGCGGCTGGTACAGCGAAGTACTGGCGCCGTTGCTCAAGGATCAAGGGCACTACATCGCCGCCGTGCAGGCCGCGAGCAGCAGCGCCTACGCGCGCACGTCGGAAGAGAACCTGAAGAAGAAATTCGCGGCCGACCCTACGCGCTACGGTAAGGCCTCGGTGGTGGAGTTCGATCCCAAGGCGCCGGTATTCGGCAAACCCGCTTCGGCGGATGCGGTGCTGACGTTTCGCAATGTGCATAACTGGGTAGCGGCAGGCACCGCGCCGGCCACCTTCAGTGCGTTCTACCGGGTACTGAAACCGGGCGGTGTGCTGGGTGTGGAAGATCACCGGGCCAAGGACGGGGCGGATCTGCAGGCAATCAAGGACAGCGGCTACCTGACCACCGCGCAGGTGGTCAAGCTGGCGACCGATGCCGGGTTCAAGCTGGCGGGACAGAGCGAGGTGAATGCCAACCCGAAGGACACCAAGGATTACCCGGCGGGCGTGTGGACGTTGCCGCCGACGTTGAAATTGGGAGAGCAGGACAAAGCGAAGTATGTGGCGATTGGCGAGTCGGATCGGATGACGTTGCGGTTCGTCAAACCGACCCAGTAACCCGCCTTGAAATACAGTCACCCTGTGGGAGGAGGCTTGGCCCCTCCCACAGGGTGATCTCAGTATGTCTGAGAGTTAGTCGTCGGCGGTGGGGTCCATGTCCGGGAACATCACCTCGATAAACCCGAACTTGCTGAAGTCGGTGATCCGCGACGGGTACAACCGGCCGATCAGGTGATCGCACTCATGCTGCACCACCCGCGCATGAAAACCGTCGGCAAACCGCACAATCGGCTCGCCCTTGGGATCAAACCCTTCATAGCGAATCTGCTGATAGCGGTTCACTGCACCACGCATACCGGGTACGGACAGACAACCTTCGTACCCCTCTTCCAACACCGGGCTGAGGGGGGTAATCAACGGGTTGATCAGGATCGTCTGCGGCACCGGTGGCGCGTCCGGGTAACGTTCGCTGGCCTCGAAGCCGAAGATCACCAATTGCAGGTCCACGCCGATCTGCGGTGCGGCCAGGCCTACGCCGCCCACGTGCTCCATGGTCTGGAACATGTCATCGATCAATTGCCACAGCTCGGGGCTGTCGAACATTTCCGGCGGAACCGGAGGCGCGATGCGCAGCAAGCGCTCGTCGCCCATTTTCAGGATTTCACGGATCATCGATCAGACTTCGTCAGGGGTGGGCTTGGAGTGGTCCCGGCCGAGGCCGGAGACGTGCTGTTTTTCGCCGACAGGCGGCGCGGACTGATCGAATTCCTTTTCACCCGGGTCCTTGCCTTCGGCGGACATGTGTTCGATCACCGCGTTCATTTCCGCCCCCAGCAGCAACACGGCGGCGGAAATATAGAAATACAGGAGCAGCACGATGATCGCACCGATACTGCCATACATGGCGTTGTAGTCGGCGAAGGTTTTGACGTAGTAGCCAAAGCCCAGGGACGCGACAATCCACACCACCACCGCCAGCACGGAGCCTGGGGTGATGAAGCGGAATTTCTGCTCGACGTCCGGCATCACGTAGTACATGAGGGCCACGGCGAACATCAGCAAAATCACGATCAACGGCCAACGCAGGATGGTCCACAGGGTCACAACGAATTCCTGCATGCCGATCTGCCCGGCCAGCCACTCCATCACTTGCGGGCCCAGTACCATCAGCGCGGCCGCGGCCAGCAACATGCCGGCGATGCCGACGGTGTAGAAAATCGACAGCGGGAAGCGCTTCCAGATCGGCCGACCTTCCACCACGTCGTAGGCGGCGTTCATCGCGCTCATCATCAGGCGCACACCGGCCGAGGCGGTCCACAGCGCAATCACGATACCCACCGACAGCAGGCCACCCTTGGATTGCTGCAACTGGTCGATCACCGGGTTGACCTGCTCGAGGGCCTGGGGCGGCAACACCAGCTCCGATTGCAGGCGCAGCCAGGTGAAGAAATCCGGCAGGTGCAGGAAACCGATCAGGGCAATCAGGAACAGCAGGAAGGGGAACAGCGAGAACAGCATCTGGTAGGCCAGTGCCGAAGCGTAGGTGGGCATTTCGTCATCGACGAATTCCTTGACGGTACGCAACAGCACTTTATGCAGCTTGAGACCATCGAGAACTGGAAAAATCATAGCGTCTCCTTTCGCCGCATAAAGGTTGAGTTTGTGGGCGACTCAGGGGCCGTTTTCTACATCAAGGTAGCCTATTTGGCGACCTTGAAACAATTTCGAAACTTTAATCACGCCATGTGACATAAAAACGGCCATCCGTGGATGGCCGTCAGGTTGCGCAAAAGCAGGCCTATTTGGTCGCTTTTTTTACTGCATCCTTGGTATCGCCGACGGCTTTTTCCACCTGGCCTTTCTTTTCCTGCACCACGCCTTCAGCGCGCAGTTTGTCATTACCGGTGACTTTGCCGACGCCTTGCTTGATATTGCCGACGGCCTCGTCTTTCAAACCTTTTGCCTTATCCGCTGTGCTGCCCATGGTATTTCTCCGAAAGAACAATCAAAGGGTTTTGGTCATTACCTAAAGATTGACCCGGGGCCGTTCGGCAGAGTTTCAATTATTTTCGTCGGGCATTTCATCGCCGACCGCAGGTTTGGCTTTATGTTTTGCGGCCAACCCACGAGAATGCCCGGCACATTCAGGCTACAACGCTGAATAACAGATCCCGTAGGAAGGTTATGAAACTCAATAAAGCACAGGCCATCGCCCGCAGAAACACCGAACTGGGCGGTGCCGTACTCGGCGTCAACAACTGCCACTTCACCGACCTGGACCGCAAGCGCAACATCTGGTGGTTCGACCTGCCAGTGGGCCGGATTGCCGTGGGCCAGTACGAGTGGATCCACCTGTTGATGCACAACGCCGAGACCGATCAGTTGCTGCACCTGAAGGTGCCGACGGTGTTCCTGCGTGAAAAGCTCGAAGGCCTGGTGGTGCGCAATGCGGGCAAGCGCAAGCCTGAGATCACTCTGGAGCTGAGCGCGGACAAGGACTCGTTCTTGAAAGATGTGCGCCCCGCCGGGGCTGGCGTGAGCTTCGCGCAGTTCGCCCTATAGAAACCGCTGTTCAAAATGTGGGAGGGGGCAAGCCCCCTCCCACATTTGTATAGCGTTACTTTTTAAGACCGAGCTTCTTCAACTCTTCATCACGCAGCTCACGCCGCAGGATCTTGCCTACGTTGGTGGTCGGCAGGGCATCGCGGAACTCGACAGCCTTGGGCACTTTATAGGCCGTGACGTTGGCGCGCATATGCTCCATCACTTGGTCCTTGGTCAGGGTGGCACCCGGCTTGACCACGATAAAAAGCTTGATGTGCTCCCCGGACTTCTCGTCCGGCACACCAATGGCCGCGCACTGCAGCACGCCCGGCAGGCCCGCCAGTACGTCTTCCAGCTCGTTGGGGTATACGTTGAAGCCCGAGACCAGGATCATGTCTTTCTTGCGATCGACAATGCGCATGTAGCCGTCCGGCTGGATGATCGCGATGTCACCGGTCTTGAGCCAGCCTTCGCTGTCGAGCATCTCGTCGGTGGCGTCCTGGCGCTGCCAGTAGCCCTTCATCACTTGCGGGCCTTTGACGCACAGCTCGCCGGTTTCACCCAGTGCGAGTTCGGTGCCGTCGTCGGCGATGACCTTGCAGACGGTGGACGGCACCGGGATGCCGATGGTGCCGATCTGGATATGCTGGATCGGATTGACCGTGGCCACCGGGCTGGTCTCGGTCATGCCGTAGCCTTCGCAGATGCCACAGCCGGTCACGGCCTTCCAACGCTCGGCCGCCGCCAGTTGCAGGGCCATGCCGCCGGACAGGGTGACTTTCAGCGCAGAGAAATCCAGCTTGCGGAACGCCTCGTTGTTGCACAGCGCCACAAACAGCGTGTTCAGGCCGACAAAGCCGCTGAACTTCCACTTCGACAGTTCCTTGACCATCGCCGGCAGGTCGCGCGGGTTGCTGATCAGGATGTTGTGGTTGCCGATCAGCATCATCGCCATGCAATGAAAGGTGAACGCGTAAATGTGGTAAAGCGGCAGCGGCGTGATCAGGATCTCGCAGCCTTCATTCAGGTTGGAGCCCATCAGCGCCTTGCATTGCAACATGTTGGCGACCAGGTTGCGGTGGGTGAGCATCGCGCCCTTGGCTACGCCGGTGGTGCCGCCGGTGTATTGCAGCACGGCCACATCGCTGCTGGCCGGACTGGCATCGCTGACCGGTTGGCCGTGCCCCTTGGCCAGCACGTCGTTGAACTTGATCGCCTTGGGCAGGTGATAGGCCGGGACCATTTTCTTCACGTACTTGATAACGCTGTTGATCAGAAGGCGCTTGAGCGGCGGCAACAGGTCGGCGACTTCGGTGACGATCACATGCTTGACGGCGGTCTTGGGCACGACCTTTTCCGCCAGGTGCGCCATGTTGGCAAGGCACACCAGGGCCTTGGCGCCAGAGTCGTTGAATTGGTGTTCCATTTCCCGCGCGGTGTACAGCGGGTTGGTGTTGACCACGATCAGGCCGGCGCGGATGGCGCCGAACACGGCGACCGGGTATTGCAGGACGTTGGGCAGTTGCACGGCGATTCGGTCGCCGGGCTTCAAGTCGGTGTGCTGTTGCAGGTACGCGGCGAAGGCGCCGGACAGTTCGTACAATTCACCGTAGGTGATGGTCTTGCCCAGGTTGCTGAAAGCCGGTTTGTTGGCGAAGCGTTGGCAGGACTGCTTCAGTACCGCCTGAATATTCGGATACTCGTCTGGATTGATTTCTGCGGCAATCCCGGCGGGGTACTTATCCTTCCAAAAGTCTTCGTTCATGGAAGCCCACTCCTCAGCGACGTCAGCGACGCGAATTCATCATCGCATTTGATGCGATTATTATTGGTGTATGTTTTTTTAGGTGAATCTGGCGCTTTCAAGCAGGCCGAGACGTCACAAAGCGCGCCGAGAGTAGCAGCTTTGCCAAAGGCCGCCTAGAGCCAAAAGAGGGGGTCACGGTCATAAACACGACTGTCCTACAATATTTGGTCACACTTTAAACCAAGCTGAAATAGCGGCATAGATGGCTCTGGAACGGGGCTTTCAGAACAACACAGTACAAATGTGGGAGGGGGCTTGCCCCCGATGGCGGTGGTTCAGTCTACGCATCTGGTGACTGACCCACCGCCATCGGGGGCAAGCCCCCTCCCACTTTTTTTTCAGCATATTTCAGGTCAAGCGATATCGCGCAACTCACGCCGCAAGATCTTGCCCACCGGCGTCATCGGTAACGAGTCGCGCAACACGATGTGCTTGGGCACCTTGTATCCCGTGAAGTTGGTCTTGCAGTATGCCTTCAACTCTTCGAGGCTCACCCCTTGGGCACGCGCCACCACGAACAGCTTCACCGCCTCCCCCGTGCGTTCATCCGGCACGCCGATCACCGCGCAGTTGGCCACCGCCGGGTGGGCCATCACGACATCCTCGATTTCGTTGGGATACACGTTGAAGCCCGAGACGATGATCAAGTCTTTCTTACGGTCAACGATGCGCACAAAGCCATCGTCATCGATCACCGCGATATCACCGGTCTTGAGCCAGCCTTCGGCGTCCAGCGCCTCGGAGGTGGCGGCCGGCTGCTGCCAGTAGCCCTTCATCACCTGCGGGCCCTTGATACACAGTTCACCGCGCTCGCCCAATGGCAGCTCGACACCCTGATCATCGATCACTTTCATCGCCGTGCCCGGCACCGGAATACCCACCGTCCCCAGGCGGGATTTGCTGCCGTAGGGGTTGGTGCTGGCCACCGGTGAGGTTTCTGTCAGGCCATAACCCTCGCCAATCGCGCAACCGGTAATCTGCTGCCAGCGTTCGGCCGTGGCCTTGATCAGCGCAGTGCCGCCGGAATTGGTGAGCTTGAGGTGGGAGAAGTCCAGGGTCTTGAAGTCCGGGTGGTCCAACAACGCCACAAATAGCGTGTTGAGCCCCAGCAGCCCGGTGAACCGCCACTTTTTCAGTTCCTTGATGAAGCCGCCGATGTCTCGCGGATTGGTGATCAGCACGTTGTGATTGCCCGAGACCATCATGCACATGCAATTCGCCGTGAAGGCATAGATATGGTAAAGCGGCAGCGGCGCGATCATCACCTCCTGCCCTTCCTTGATCAGCGGATGACCGTCATCGCCGGTCTGGGACATACAGGCGCGCACCTGTTGCATGTTCGCCACCAGGTTGCCATGGGTGAGCATCGCGCCCTTGGCCAGGCCGGTGGTGCCGCCGGTGTATTGCAGCACCGCGATGTCGTCCAGTGTGACGGGGTGGCGGGTCACGCCCAGGCCCGCGCCCATGTGCAGGGCGCGCTTGAATGACACCGCGCGCGGCAGGTCGTAGGCCGGCACCATCTTCTTGACCTTGTCGACCACCGTGTTGATCAGCCAGCCTTTGGCAGCGGGCATGAAATCGCCCATCTTGGCTTCGATCAGGTAGTCGATCTCGGTGTCGCTGCACACCTCCTGCACCCGCGAACCGAACAGGTTGAGGTAGACCAGCGCACGCACGCCGGCGTCCTTGAACTGGTGACGCATCTCGCGCGGGGTGTAAAGCGGGTTGGTGTTGACCACGATCAGCCCGGCGCGCAAGGCGCCGAACACCGCAATCGGGTAATGCAGCACGTTGGGCATCTGCACCGCGATGCGCTCGCCCGGCTTGAGGTCGGTGTGCTGTTGCAGGTAGCCGGCGAACGCGGCGCTCTGGCGTTCCAGTTCGGCGTAGGTCAGGGTGATGCCCATGTTGCTGAATGCCGGACGGTCGGCGAAGGCCTTGCAGGAGCGCTCGAAGACTTCGATCACCGACTTGTAGGCAGAGAGGTCAATGTCGTTGGGAACGCCCGCTGCGCGTTTGTCATTCCAGAAATCAGGTTGCATTATTCTTGTCCTCTTACCTGAGTGTGTCCGGCCGCTTTCTGACTGCTATGAAAAGCGGAGCTTTGGGGACGTTAGCAGCTATGGCCAAACAGGCAAATACAGGAAAGAGCGTCATTAATTGCGTGAATCTTCCTACAAGGCTTCGCACTGATCAGACGCAGCCGTGCGGATGAGCTATACACTGCAACGACGCTGAGCAGACCTTGAGCAGACCTTGAGCAAAGGAACCGCCATGAACCACACCTCCTTCTGGCTGACCGCGAATGACCGCAGCCGCCTGTACGTCAATCAATGGATGCCCGACGGTCCGCCCAGGGCGCTGGTGATGCTGTCCCATGGCATGGCCGAGCACAGCGGGCGCTATGCGCGCCTGGCGCAAGCCCTGTGCGACGCTGGCTACGGTTTATATGCGCCGGACCAACGGGGTCACGGCCGCACCGCCGACGAAGGCACCCTGGGCCTGTACGCCGAGCACGACGGCTGGAACAAGGTGGTGGGCGACCTCGCCAGCCTCAACCAGCACATCGGCCAGCAGCAGCCGGGGTTGCCGATCATCTTGCTGGGGCACAGCATGGGCAGCTATATCGCCCAGGCCTATCTGCTGCACCACAGTGCCAGCCTGGATGGGGCGATTCTCAGCGGTTCGAATTTCCAGCCGGTGGCGCTGTACCGCGCGGCGCGATTGATCGCACGGGTCGAACGACTGCGCCAGGGATTGCGCGGGCGCAGTGCGCTGATCGATTTCCTGTCGTTTGGATCGTTCAACAAGGCGTTCAAACCCAATCGCACCGCTTTCGATTGGCTCAGTCGCGACCCGGCCGAGGTGGACAAGTACATCAACGACCCACTGTGCGGGTTCCGCTGCACCAACCAGCTGTGGATCGACCTGCTCGGCGGCTTGCAGCAAATCAGCAAAGCGTCCAATCTCGCGCAGATCGACCCGGGCCTGCCGATCCTGGTGATGGGTGGCGAATGTGATCCGGTGAGCGAAGGCAAGCGTCTCAACAGCCTGGCCGACGCCCTGCGTGAAGCGGGCTGCCAGCACCTGCAACTGAATATCTACCCGCAGGCGCGCCATGAAGTGTTCAACGAAACCAACCGTGATGAAGTCACGGCGGATGTACTGAGCTGGCTCGACCAGGCCCTGACCTTGCGCAGACCGACGCGCTGCGAATAAATTTTCGATTAAAATCAGTCAGTTAAATTACCGATTAGCCACAGGATGCACGTTTAGATGACCCAGGTAACCAACACCCCGTACGAAGCCCTCGAAGTCGGCCAGACCGCCAGTTACAGCAAGTTGGTGGAGGAGCGTGATATCCAGCTGTTCGCCGCCATGTCCGGCGACCACAACCCGGTGCACCTGGATGCCGAGTACGCCAAGGCGACCATGTTCAAGGAGCGTATCGCCCACGGCATGTTCAGCGGTGCCCTGATCAGCGCGGCCGTTGCCTGCGAGCTGCCTGGGCCGGGCACGATCTACATCGGCCAGCAGATGAGCTTCCAGAAGCCAGTGAAAATCGGCGATACCCTGACCGTGCGCCTGGAAATCCTCGAGAAGCTGCCAAAGTTCCGCGTGCGCATCGCCACGCGTGTGTTCAACCAGCGCGATGAGTTGGTGGTGGATGGCGAGGCGGAAATCCTGGCGCCGCGCAAGCAGCAGGTGGTGACGCTGACCGAGTTGCCGCCGATCAGCATTGGCTGAAGTCTACGCAAGACAAATGTGGGAGGGGGCTTGCTCCCGATAGCGGTAGATCAGTCGATATTTCAATGACTGAGGCACTGCTATCGGGGGCAAGCCCCCTCCCACATTCTTTTACAGCGCAGGGCTTACGACTGAGCGCGAGCCTGGTTACGCAGGGCTTTCACCTGGTCGTGGTTGCGTTGCACGCCGTGGTACTGACGCTCAACCAGGTCACGAATGCCCAGCAGGTTGTGCTTGTTGATCTTCTCGATCGCTTCCTTGTAAGCCTTCAGTGCGTGGTCTTCACCACGCTCGGCTTCGTTCAGCACCGCTTCTTCATCTTTACCGGTGAGCATCGACTTCACGTCGACCCAACCACGGTGCAAAGCGCCGGCAACGCTGCCGGAATCTTCCGGATCGCCACCCAGGGCACGCACGGCGGTTTTCAGCTCGGCGGCAGCGGTGGCGCAGTCGGCGGAACGCTTGGCGAACAGGGCTTTGAGCTCTGGGTGCTTGATGTCTTCAGCGCACTCCTTGAAACCCTTTTGGCCGTCGATGCTGGTTTCGATCAGGTCGTTCAGTACGGAGATCGATTCTTTATTGATGTCAGTCATTTTTCAATTCCTTGTACGGGTTAGAAGGTTGTCTTAGTGATTGCAGCGCCCGTGCCAGGTTTTCAAAAAACAAAATCCATATACATTTCAATAACTTAAGATTAATTGAACCATCTGTATGTATGTTATTTGCATGATCTGTCATTTGGCCTTCATGCAGAATGCCTGTATTTTCCAAGGTCACGACTCAACCTTCCGAGCCTTCATGAATCCCGAAAAACTCGCACTGCTGATCACCCGCGAAATGCCCTTCGGCAAATACAAGGGACGGATCATCGCCGACCTGCCCGGCCCCTACCTCAACTGGTTCGCCCGTGAAGGTTTCCCCCACGGCGAACTCGGCGGCTTGTTGGCGTTGATGCAGGAAATCGACAGCAACGGATTGTCCGAGTTACTCGAACCGCTACGTGCCAAACACGGCAAACCCGCCCCGCGCCATTGAGACCTCCCAATGCCACGCAATGCTGACAACGAACAACATTGGCAGGCCGTTTCCGAGCGCTACGCCTTGGAGCCCGGCCCGATCAACCTGGAAAACGGTTACTTCGGGCGTATGAGCCGAACGGTGCAATCCCATTACCTTGACCAGGTTGCGTTTATCAACCGGAGTAATTCGCTGCATGTGCGCCAGCGCTTCGAGCGAGGCGAGAACGTCGAGATTCGTCGGCAACTGGCCGAGCTGATTGATGTGGCCCCGGAGTCGGTGGCCTTTACCCGCAACGCCACCGAAGCCTTGCAATCACTGATCCGCAACTACAACCGCCTGCAACCGGGCGACCAGGTGCTGATCAGTGACCTGGAGTACGACACGGTCAAGGGTGCCATGCGTTGGCTGGCCGGCGTTCGCGGGGTGGAGGTGATCGAACTGTCCCACGTACACCCGGCCAGTTTCGACAGCCTGGTGCAGACGTATCTTGATGCGTTCGTCCAGTACCCACGTCTGAAGCTGATGGCGCTGACCCACGTCACCCACCGCACCGGCCTGGTGATGCCCGTCGAAGCGGTCGCCAGGGCGGCGCGTGAGCATGGCGTGGACGTGATCCTCGATGGTGCCCATGCCCTGGGCCAGATCGAGTTCAATCTGGCCGAGCTGGGCATTCAGTTTGCCGGCTTCAACCTGCACAAATGGATCGGCGCGCCACTGACCCTGGGCTTCCTGTACATCGCCCCGGAGCGTCTGGCCGATATCGACCCGGACATGGGTGAGTTTCACTACCCCGCCACCGATGTGCGTGCACGTACGTCCTACAGCACGCCGAACTTTCCGGCGCTGATGACCTTGCCGCTGGTGTTTGAAGAGCATCGCCAATTAGGTGGCTCGGCGGCAAAAGGCGCACGGGTGAATTACCTGCGGGACCTGTGGGTCAGCCAGGTGCGGGCATTGCCGGGGATCGAGGTGCTGACGCCGGATGATCCGAGGGTGTATTGCGGGATTACGGCGTTCAAGTTCAGCGGGCGGGATCAGCAGGCGATGGTCGATAGACTGCTCAAGGACTACAACCTGTTTGTCACTACTCGAACCGGTGCGTCGTTCGGCACCTGTATCCGGGTGACACCGGGGCTGGTGACGTCGGCAACCGAGATCGCCGTGCTGGTCAAAGCCATCACCGAGTTGAGCGTCGGCTAAGCGCCTTTTCTACAGACAAAAAAAAGCGGTACACCGACCAAGTGCACCGCAAAAATGCCGTCAAGCACAGCAACAACGATTCAGTAAAAGCAGATCAATCCAGCAGGGCCAGCGCCTGCGCGGTAACTTCCTGGATGCGCGCCCAGTCGCCGTTCTTGACCCATTCCGGGTCGAGCATCCAGCTACCGCCCACGCACATCACGTTTTTCAACGCCATGTAGTTTTTGATGTTGGCCGGGCCCACGCCGCCGGTCGGGCAGAATTTCACTTCGCCGAACGGGCCGCCCAGGGCCTTGATCGCCGCCACGCCGCCGCTGACTTCCGCCGGGAACAGCTTGAAGCGGCGATAACCCAGGCCATAGCCTTCCATGATGCCGGAGGCATTGCTGATGCCCGGCAGCAGCGGGATCGGGCTGTGTACCGAAGCTTCCAGCAAGTCGCGGGTGATGCCGGGGGTGACGATGAATTGCGAGCCGGCCACTTCGGCCGCTTCGAGCATGTGACGGTCCAGCACGGTGCCGGCACCGGTGCACAGTTCAGGGCGTTGTTCGCGCAGTACCTGAATGGCCTTGAGGCCGAACTCCGAACGCAGGGTCACTTCCAGTGCGGTCAAACCGCCGGCTGCCAGGGCATCGGCCAGCGGCAGGATGTCCTGTTCGCGGGCAATGGTGATCACCGGCAGGATCCGCGCCTTGGCGCAGAGGCTGTCGATCAAGGCAACTTTATCCGCCATGGACACGGTCGGTTGAGGGCTTTTCATAGCGGCTGATCCTTGGCTCATGGGCACCAGTAAATCTCTAATGTAGGTTGCAGAAACGCGCGAATCGGCATGGCAGCGACGTCATCGCTGGCCAGCGCGGCGCTCAAGGTGGTCAATTTCGAACTGCCGGAAATCGACAGTACGGTGTAGTTCGCCGTGGCCAGCAGCGCGCGACTCATCGTCAGGCGCTGGTGCGGCACGGTCGGCGCCAGCATCGGCCAGCAACGGCGGGTACCGTCGGCCTTCAACGCTTCGCCCAGGTTGGGACTGTCGGGGAACAGCGATGCGGTGTGGCCGTCATCGCCCATGCCCAGCACCAGTACGTCAATGGCTGGCAATTCGGCCAGCAGGCGATCGGCCTGCTCGGCTGCGTCTTCAAGATTGGCCGCAGCGCTGTACAGGCTCAAGAACCTGGCCTTGGCCGCCGGGCCTTGCAGCAGGTGCTGCTTCAACAGGCCGGCATTGCTGTCGGCATGTTCCACTGGCACCCAGCGCTCGTCGGCCAGGGTGATGGTGACCTTGGACCAGTCCAGGCCCTGCTTGGCCAGGTGTTGGAAAAACGCCACGGGGCTGCGGCCACCGGACACCACCAGGGTCGCTTCACCACGGGCACTGATGGCCGTGCGCAGTTGCTCGGCCACGTCATTGGCCAGGCCTTCCGCCAACAGCACCGGGGTGCGGTACTCGTGAGGGGTTACGCCCTGGGGCAGTTTCAAATCAGATATCGCCATACCACGACCTCCCATCCCGCGTGATCAGTGCAATCGAGCTCATCGGCCCCCAGGACCCGGCCGCGTACGGCTTGGGCGCATCACCGGATTTTTTCCACCCGGCGATCAGCTGGTCACACCACTTCCACGCGGCTTCGATTTCATCTTTGCGAACAAACAGGTTCTGATTGCCGCGCATCACTTCCAGCAACAACCGCTCGTAGGCATCCGGGATACGGGCGCTGCGGTAGGTGTCGGAAAAATTCAATTGCAACGGGCCGCTGCGCAGTTGCATGCCCTTGTCCAGGCCCTGCTCCTTGGTCATCACTCGCAAGGAAATGCCCTCGTCCGGTTGCAGGCGGATGATCAGTTTGTTGCTGATCTGCAGGCGCTGCTCGGGGGCAAAGATGTAGTGGGACGGTTCCTTGAAGTGGATGACGATCTGCGACAGCTTCTGCGGCATGCGCTTGCCGGTGCGCAGGTAGAACGGCACCCCCGCCCAACGCCAGTTGCGGATATCGGCACGCAGGGCAACGAAGGTCTCGGTGTCGCTCTGGGTGTTGGAGTTCTCTTCTTCCAGGTACCCCGGCACCGGCTTGCCGGCGCTGTAGCCGGCGATGTACTGGCCGCGCACCACCTGGGTGGTCAGGCCGTCCGGGCTGATCGGCGCCAGGGCCTTGAGCACCTTGACCTTCTCGTCACGGATGCTGTCGGCGGACAGGTCCGCCGGCGGGTCCATGGCGATCAGGCACAGCAGCTGCAGCAAGTGGTTCTGGATCATGTCGCGCAGCTGGCCGGCCTTGTCGAAGTAGCCCCAACGGCCTTCGATACCGACCTGCTCGGCCACGGTGATTTCCACGTGAGAGATGTAATTCTGGTTCCACTGGGTTTCGAAAAGGCTGTTGGCGAAACGCAGGGCGATCAGGTTCTGGACGGTCTCTTTGCCCAGGTAGTGGTCGATGCGGTAGGTGCGGTTCTCCGGGAAGAACTGGGCCACGGCGTCGTTGACCTTGCGCGAGGACTCCAGGTCCGAACCAATCGGTTTCTCCAGCACCACGCGGGTGTTGTCCGCCAGGCCGACCTTGGACAGGTTCTCGCAGATAGCGCCGTACACCGCCGCCGGTGTGGCGAAGTAGGCGATCAAGCGTTGTTCGGTGCCGGCGACTTCCGCCAGGGCCACGTAGTCATCGGCTTTCATGAAGTCGACGTGAACATAGGTCAGGCGCGCCAGGAAACGCTGGGCGATGGTTTCGTCCAGTTCCTTGCCGACGTATTTACGCAGTTCTTTTTCAATGTGCGCCAGGTGCTGTTGCTCGGAACCGGCTTCGCGGGCCAGGGCCAGGATGCGCGTGTCGTCGTGCAGGAGCGCGGCGCCATCGAGTTGATAGAGGGCAGGAAATAACTTGCGCAGCGCCAGATCACCCAAGGCGCCAAACAGGGCAAAGGTGCAGGGTTCTACGGTTATCGAAGGCATGATGTTTGTTCTTTTATCAAGTTAAGCTACAAATACCTTTTTTCAAGGCATCACTCAAGGAAAAATGTAGTAATAACCACAACATTTTCCCGAAATACGCATTCCGAGTGGTGGTGTTCAGCTACCCTCAGTAGGATAGGCCACCGCAAAAGGCCACTCGTCGATTGGTTGCCACCCTAATTTGCATCGTCGCCCGAAGGAAAGACTGAATGGACCGCGTGCGAAATCTTCTGGAACAGATCCAGAACCGCCTCGAAGAATTGAACAAGGCCGAGAAAAAAGTTGCCGAGGTCATCCTGCTCAACCCGCAGCAGGCGACCCGCTTCTCCATCGCCGCCCTTGCCCAGGCCGCCTCGGTCAGTGAACCGACGGTCAACCGTTTCTGCCGTTCGTTCGGCGTGAGCGGCTACCCTGAACTGAAATTGCAGCTGGCGCAAAGCCTGGCCAGCGGCGCGGCGTATGTCAGCCGCGCAGTGGAAGCCGATGATAACCCCGAGGCCTACACCCAGAAGATCTTTGGCAGCGCCATCGCGTCGCTCGACAGCGCCTGCCAGGCCCTGGACCCGGCCCTGATCAGCAAGGCCGTGGACCTGTTGATCCAGGCGCGGCAGATCCACTTCTTCGGCCTGGGCGCTTCGGCACCGGTGGCGATGGATGCGCTGCACAAGTTCTTCCGTTTCAACCTGGCGGTCACCGCCCATGCCGACGTGCTGATGCAGCGCATGATCGCCTCGGTGGCACACACCGGCGAGTTGTTCGTGATCATTTCCTACACCGGGCGTACCCGTGAACTGGTGGAAGTGGCGCGCATCGCCCGTGGAAACGGCGCTTCAGTGTTGGGCGTGACCGCCGAAAACTCGCCGCTGGCCAAGGCCAGTACGGTGAGCCTGAACATTCCACTGCCCGAAGACACCGACATCTACATGCCGATGACCTCGCGGATCATCCAGTTGACGGTGCTGGACGTATTGGCCACCGGCATGACCTTGCGTCGCGGGGTGGATTTCCAGCCGCATTTGCGCAAGATCAAAGAGAGTTTGAATGACAGCCGGTATCCGGTGGGGGATGAGTTCAACTAGGCCTGCCTTTGTGTTGGCTGTACTGGCCTTATCGGGGGCAAGCCCCCTCCCACATTTTGACTGTATTCACAGAGCAAAGTGTGGGAGGGGGCTTGCCCCCGATGAGGCCATCAACCACCCCGCTAAACCCCAGCCCTGGCCTGCAAACTCAAATGCGCCCTCTCCCCCGGCGCCAGGCTCGCCCCGGCCATCGCCGACTCCACGCACACAAACCCCGACGCCTCGTTGAAGCTCACGCCCAACAGCGGTCGGCTGCCCGGATGCCACACCACCGTGTCGGCGCTGTCGCCGGTGTCGATGCACAGTTCGCGCTGCCAGGCGTGGTCCTTGAGTTGCAATTCGCCTTCGTGCTGGAACACCCGCTGGCAACCGCCTTCTACCCGCAACTCACCCTCCTGCTGGCAGACCTGGCGGTTGAGCTGGTCGTAACCTTGCGCACCGTCGAGCCCAGACAGCGCTATCTCATCAACATGACCAATACGCCAGTAAGCGTGCAATGCATGGCTCAGTTGGCACGGCAACTCATCCTGATGCTCGGTGCTCAGGCGCAGCTCCAAGGTTTCGCCCAGGTGCGCGTGCAGGTCGACCTGCCAGTCGCACAGCTGCAATTGCCAGTGCAGGCGCACACCGTCGTCGTCAGTGCTGCTGTCGAGCAATTTCCAGTCGATCAAGCGCGCCCAGCCATGGGATGGCCAGGCATTTTCACTCGGGTGACGGCCATACCACGGCCAGCACACCGGCACGCCTCCACGGATGGCGCCGACTTGCGGCCACTTGGCGGCACACCACAACCACGGTTTCTGGCCGGTAGGCTGAAAGTGCAGCAATTGCGCGCCCTGGCGACTGAACACCGCCTGGCACAGCGGATGATCGATCACCAACACATCACGCATCTGAAAACGCTCCCAGGCGAACACCGGACGCTCGCGCAGGGATTTGAAAAAGCGTTGCAGCGGTTGCTCATGCATGTGCCACGGTCCTGATTGTCTTCACAGTGCGACCCAAAAAAAGCGGGTAGCCATGGCTACCCGCAAAATGCGCACAGAGAGAAGGAGCTTATCGCAACAGCGTTAGAACGTAGACTGAATTTTCAGGCCCGCCACCAACGCGTTGTCGACTTTGTCCACGCCGCCAGGCTGGACAACGTATTGCAGGTTAGGACGCACGGTCAGCCAGTTGGTGACGTGGAAGCCGTAGTTGAGTTCAACGTTGTACTCGGTCTCACGGATCGGCGTGTAGAGAGGATTGTCATAGTCGCTCACACCATTGGCGGCGTTGAGCAGTTCAGAGTTTTTCTTCACGTCATCGTTGACGTGCAGGCGCGCGACACCAATGCCGACGTCATCTTTCGGACGCGCGTCGAATGGGCCTTTGTACACCAGCATGAGCGACTGATAGTTGTCGACCAGGTTGGTTTCCTTATCGTGGAAGGTGGCGTTGGCCGCGATGTTCAGGCCGCGGGAGGCATCGCCGTTATGGGTGGTGAGTTGCTGTTGAGCAACGAACCAGTAGCCTTTCTTGCTGCTGCGGGTACGGTAGGCGGCGCGGGTGGTCGCAGCATCATTGCCGTTGATGTCTTCACGGACGTCAGAGGCATCAGCCGCGCTCTTGTAGTAACCCACACGGTATTCGCCCGGCAGGTTGTTGACCTTCGGCGACCAGACCAATTCCACTGGGATCACGGTGCCCTTGGTACCGCTGCCGCTGAGCTTGAAGCCATTACCGTGTTCGAGCTGCGAGGGGTTCTGGTTGTACGCGCCGATCTGCGCATACAGCTCAGGCGTGATGTTGTACTTCACACGGATCGCGGCCTGACTGACGGGCCAGTTGTACCAGGTGTTGACGTAGTTACCCACTTGCGAACCGCAGAACGACAGGTTCTGGAAGTCGCACGGGAAGGTGTTGAAGTCTTCGCCTTCGCCGAAGTAACCAAGCTTCACGTCCAACTTGTTGTCGAACATCTGGTGCTGGATCCAGAACTGGGTCAGACGCACCATATGGCCACGGCCGTACACTTCTTGAGACGAGCTCAAGGTGCCGGCACGCGGATCGCCGATGCGGTCGTTGGAGATGTTCTGGCCATTACGGTTGGTCAACTGGATCTTGGCCTGGGTGTTATCCCAGCCCCACAGTTTTTGCAGGTCGAGTGCCACGCCGAGACCGAACTGGTCAGAGTAGCGACCGGTCTTGTCGTGGTTGTAACCGCCCTTGGCGTTGTAGCCCATCTCCCCAACGTAGTCAGCCTTGATGTCGATACCTTGCTCGATCAGCTTGGTACGCTCACCACCCCAATCGCCGGTCATCCACTTCGAATCAGCACTGAATGCATCGGCCGCCATCGCATTGGCGGACAAAACCAGGGCTGCTGCAGCTGACATTTGGCAGATCAGCCGAGTGTTGTTGTGTTGCTTTTTCATCCCTACATCCTCGTCTTTATTGTTATTAAACTGTTTTTATCTAACGCGGGTTACTTTTTTATTTGAAACAACAACTTAGCTGCTTCAGCGGCCTTTGAATTGGGCCACGTTGTCGGCATGCCCCTGTGCGGGCAATGAAGAAGCAGTGCCTAGGCGTTCGCCAGTGTTGGCGTCGAACAGCAATACCTTGGCCGGATCAAATTGCAGGGTCAGGGTCTCGCCGACCTGGGGCGCCACATCCGGCGCCAAACGGCAGCAGACCTTGGTGTCATTGAGCTGCACGAACACCAGGGTGTCCGGACCGGTCGGTTCGGTGACCTGGACTTCAGCACGAATGCTCGACGAGCCGTTGCCCTCACCCGCCGCCAACACGATCTGCTCCGGGCGCAGGCCCAGAATCACATCACGGTCCTCCAGACCTGCGTCGTTCATGCCTAATGGCAATTCGCAACGGGCCTGGCCGCTGTCGAGCAGCGCGACCAAACGACCTTCCTTGCGTTTTAGGCGCATAGGAACGAAGTTCATGGGAGGTGAACCGATAAAGCTTGCCACAAACAGGTTGGCCGGGTCGTTGTAAATTTCTTTCGGCGTGCCAAATTGTTGGATGATGCCGTCCTTCATCACCGCCACTTTGTCGCCCAGGGTCATCGCTTCGATCTGGTCGTGGGTCACGTAGACCGTGGTGGTCTTGAGGCGCTGGTGCATCAGCTTCATTTCGGTACGCATCTCGACGCGCAGCTTGGCGTCGAGGTTGGACAGCGGCTCGTCAAACAGGTAGATCTTCGGCCGACGCGCCAGGGCACGGCCCATGGCCACGCGCTGTTGCTGGCCGCCGGAGAGCTGGCCCGGCTTGCGGTTGAGCAGGTGTTCGATCTGCAGCAGCTTGGCCACGCGTGCCACTTCGGCGTCGATATCCGCCTGGGCCATCTTGCGGATCTTGAGGCCGAACTCAATGTTCTCGCGCACGCTCATGGTCGGGTACAGCGCGTAGGACTGGAACACCATGGCGATGTCCCGGTCCTTGGGGCTCATGCCGCTCACGTCCTGGTCGCCGATCATGATCGCGCCGCCGGTGATGGTCTCAAGGCCGGCGATGCAGTTCATCAGCGTGGATTTGCCGCACCCTGAAGGGCCGACCAGGATCAGGAACTCGCCTTCCTTGATCGACAGTTCGATGTTCTTCAAGGTGTCGGGCAGGCCGGCGCCATAGGTCTTGTTTACATTGCGAAGTTCAAGCGTAGCCATGATTACCCCTTGACCGCGCCGGCCGTGAGGCCGCGCACGAAATACTTGCCTGCGATCACATAGACCAGCAGGGTCGGCAGCCCGGCGATCATCGCCGCCGCCATATCCACGTTATATTCCTTGGCCCCGGTGCTGGTGTTGACCAGGTTGTTCAGCGCCACCGTGATGGGCTGGGAATCGCCACTGGAGAACACCACGCCGAACAGGAAGTCGTTCCAGATCTGGGTGAACTGCCAGATCAGGCAGACCATGATGATCGGGGTCGACATCGGCAGAATGATCTGACGGAAGATGGTGAAGAATCCCGCACCGTCCAGGCGTGCCGCCTTGATCAGCGCGTCCGGGATGCTCACGTAGTAGTTACGGAAAAACAGCGTGGTGAACGCCAGGCCATAGACCACGTGCACAAACACCAGGCCGGTGGTGGTGCTGGCCAGGCCCATCTTGCCGAGGGTGAACGACGCCGGCAGCAGCACGGTCTGGAACGGCAGGAAGCAACCGAACAGCAGCAAGCCGAAGAACAACTGCGAGCCTTTGAAGCGCCAGAACGACAGCACATAGCCGTTCAACGCACCGATGGCGGTGGAGATCAGTACGGCCGGAACGGTGATCTTGATCGAGTTCCAGAAGTAACCGTCCACAGTGGCCCAGGCCTTGACCCAGCCGATGCCCGTGACCACGGTCGGCCAGCTCAGCAGGTTGCCGGTGCTGATGTCTTCCGGGGTTTTGAAGCTGGTCAGCAGCATCACCACCAGCGGCACCAGGTACAGCAGCACGGCAAGGATCAGCACCGCGTAGATCGCGATGCGACTCAGGCTGACAGGTGATTTGGAGGCGAGACTAGTCATGACGTTTGGTCCTCAGCTCGGAGTAGAGGTAAGGCACGATGATCGCCAGGATCGCACCGAGCATCAGGATCGCACTGGCCGAACCCATGCCCATCTGGCCACGGCTGAAGGTGAACGAGTACATGAACATGGCAGGCAGGTCGGACGAATAGCCCGGGCCGCCGGCGGTCATTGCCGCCACCAGGTCGAAGCTCTTGATCGCAATGTGCGCCAGGATCATCACCGCACTGAAGAACACCGGACGCAGGCTGGGCAGCACCACGCTCCAGTAGATGCGTGGCAGGCTCGCGCCGTCGATCTGGGCGGCACGGATAATCGACTGATCGACGCCACGCAGGCCGGCGAGGAACATCGCCATGATAAAGCCCGAGGCTTGCCATACAGCGGCGATCACCAGGCAGTAGACCACGCGGTCCGGGTCGATCAGCCAGTCGAGACGGAAGCCTTCCCAGCCCCAGTCACGCAGGAGTTTGTCCAGGCCCATGCCCGGGTTGAGCAGCCATTTCCAGGCCGTACCGGTGACGATCATCGAGAGCGCCATCGGGTACAGGTAAATGGTGCGGATAAAGCCTTCACGACGGATTTTCTGGTCGAGGAAGATCGCCAGGGTCACCCCGATAACCAGGGTGATGCCGATGAACATCCCGCCAAACACCGCCAGGTTCTTGCTCGCCACCCACCAGCGGTCGTTGTCGAACAACCGCGCGTATTGCGCAAGGCCCGCCCATTTGTAGCTTGGCAGGAACGTGGAATTGGTGAACGAGAGTACAAACGTCCACAGGATATAGCCGTAGAAGCCCACCAACACGATGAACATGCTGGGCGCCAGCACCAGTTTGGGTAGCCAGCGCTGCAGTGCATCGAACGGCGAGGCTTTGCTGAACACAGCAACAGAACTCATGGGGAAATCCAGTACAGGGAAAAAGGACTACAGGAACACGCCTTATGGGGGGCGAGGGAGTCCCCCCCATAAGGTCAACCGTTACTTGGCGGACTTGATCGCAGCGCCGAGTTTCTTGGCGGTGTCGGCCGGGTCGGCTTTCGGGTCGTTGATGTAGTTGGTCACAACGTCAAAGAATGCACCTTGCACCGCCAGGGTCGTGGCCATGTTGTGCGCCATGCTTGGCTGCAGGCCGCCGGTCTTGGCGTCTGCCAGGAAGTCCTTGGCAGCGGTCTGGGCGCAGGAGTCGAAGCCGTACGAGTCCATTTTGTTCAGCATGTCGTTACGCACAGGGATCGAACCCTTGTTGATGCTGAACACTTTCTGGAAGTTTTCACCCAGCACGACTCTGGCAATGTCCTGCTGACCCGCCGCAGTGCCTTTGTCTTTCTGCTTGAACACCGCCAGGGAGTCGATGTTGTAGGTGAAGGCTTTGTCGGTACCCGGGAAGGCTACGCACTCATAGTCTTTGCCGGCGACCTTCTTGGCGGCGGTCCATTCGGACTTGGCCCAGTCACCCATGATCTGCATGCCGGCCTTGCCGTTGATGACCTTGCTTGCTTCGAGGTTCCAGTCCTGGCCTTTGCCGTCGGCGTCCATGTAGGTCGCGACTTTTTTCAGCTCGGTCAGGGCCTTGACCATTTCCGGACCGGTCAGCGCAGCGTTATCCAGGTCGACCAGGGCTTTCTTGTAGCCATCGGCGCCCATCACAGAAAGCAACACCGCCTCGAACACGGTGCTGTCCTGCCAAGGCTGGCCACCATGGGCGAGCGGAATGAAGCCGGCTTTCTTCAGCTTGTCGCCAGCGGCGTAGAATTCTTCGAGGGTGGTCGGGTTCTTGGTGATACCGGCTTTCTTGAAGACTTCCGGGTTGATCCACAGCCAGTTCACGCGGTGGATGTTGACCGGTACGGCAACGTAGTCACCGTCGTACTTCACGGTATCGGAGACTTTCTTGTCGAGCAGGGAGTCCCACTTTTCTTCTTTGGCGACGTCCTTGAGCACGTCGGTGTCGAGCAGGCCGGTGGACGCCCATTCTTGGATGTCGGGGCCTTTGATCTGGGCAACGCCTGGCGGGTTGCCGGCGACTGCGCGGCTTTTCAGCACGGTCATGGCCGTGGCGCCACCGCCACCTGCGACGGCACCGTCTTTCCAGGTGAAGCCGTCTTTCTCAACTTGGGCCTTCAGGACATCTACAGCCGCCTTCTCACCACCCGAGGTCCACCAATGCACAACTTCAACCGTCCCTTTCGAGTCGGCGGCAAATGCACTGAGGGGAAACAACGAGGCAATGGAAATAGCGACGGCGAGGCGATTAATCGCGTTCATCTGAGTACCTTTTCTTGTTGTTATGCATGCAAGTCTTAGGCTTGCGCTGCACGGAGTTTAAACAGGGTTTTTTGAGGCGCAGGTAACAAAGGGACGCACAAATGTCACCAGTTGGTGACATAGCGCCCAGCCCCGATGGCACTGGCCATGCTGGGTGCCAAGGGCAGTGCAGGCAGCACTACCGCTTGCCAGGCATGGTACAGGTCCGGCTTGCCGCCCCATATTTTGCTGCTGGGTTGGTTATGCGGGCTGAGTTCGTGATGCCAGCTGCCGTTGATGCGGTCGATAAAGTGGGTTTCGCAGAATTCCCAGAAGCGCCGGTACCAGGTTTCGTAATGCGATTCGCCGGTGCGTTTGAGCAGGGCCTGGGCAGCAGCGCTGGCTTCGGCGTGAGTCCAGTGCAGGCGCTCGCGCACCACCGGGCGGTGGTTCCAGTCGAGGGTGTAGACGATGCCGGGGGCACCATCCACCGCCCAGGCGTACTCGCAGGCACTGGCGAACAGGCCTTTGGCGTCGGTCACCAGCCACTCGGGTGTGGCGAGCCCGGCTTGCAGACGCGCGGCCTCAAGGTGCAGCACCAGCCGCGCCCACTCGAAGCCATGGCCGGGGGTAATGCCGTAGGGGCGGAAGCCATCGGCGGGATTGTCTTCGTTGTAACCGAGCAAGGGTTGCCAGCCTGTATCGAAATGCTCGATCACCATGAACTGGTTGCCGGCGGCATGGGTATGGATCACGCGCTCGACGATCCGCAGCGCACGGTCCAACCAACGTGTATCGCCGGTCACATCGGCCAGGGCGAGGAAGGCTTCGGTGGCGTGCATGTTGCTGTTGGCGCCGCGATAGGCTTCGACGCCGCTCCAGTCCTGGGCAAAGGACTCGAGCATCACGCCCTCCTCTTCACTCCAGAAGAACTGGTCGATGATATGGATGGCGTCATTCAGCAAGTGTTGCGCGCCGGGAGCGCCCGCCACCACTGCAGAGCTGGCGGCCAGGGCCACGAAGGCGTGCAGGTACGCGGCCTTGCCACGGTTGCCGTCGACGGCGTGGGGTGCGGCGAACCAGCCGCCATGCTCACTGTCGCGCAACGGGCCGTTGAGGGAGGCAACCCCGTGTTCAATCAGTTCGGCATAGCCAGGCAACCCCATGGCGTGGGCCATGGCGAAACTGTGAGTCATGCGGGCGGTGTTCATGGTTTCAGCGCGGGCATCGGCCGGCAGCCGGCCTTTGTCGTCCAGGTTGCCAAAGCCATCGGGCAGTCGAGACGCCTTGGCAAACGCCAGCAGGCGCTGGCCTTCGGCAGCGAGCCAGGCGTGATGGGCAAGCGCGTTCAGCCAACTGCTGGCAGGCAGTGGTTGGGTGGTCATGGGTGGCCCTTATTATTGTTTGTGGGATGACCGGAGTCTAAACAAGGGCGCACTGGGAGCAAGTAACGAAGGGGATGGGAAATGTCACCGAGTGGTGACATTTCTACAAGAGACCTCATTGCCCGAGCGGGGTAACTCTCGCCGGCGCGTTAAGTTGTTGGTTGAGGTTCTGCACCTGGCTCTGCAAGGTGGTGATATTACGCGTGGTCTGGATGCGGAACACGTCGAACTCCTTGTTGGTAGGCGCATCACTGTTGGCCGACGCGTTGTCCTGGGCGCTCTTGAGCACCACGAGGTCCTGTTCGATCCGGGCGATGGCGGCGCTGGGGTTGCCCTGTTTCTTCAAGGCGGCCACGTCAGCGGCCAGTTCCTTGATCTCGGTATCGCGCTTGCCGGCGTCAACCTGCGCCGCCTTGAGGGTCGCCACGGCGTCGGTCAACGCCTGGACCTGGCCTTGCAGCTTGCTGTTGGCGTTGGACAGGTCGGTGGTGCTGGCGGTCATTTGCGCCAGGCGCTTGTCCAGCTCGGTGGCCTGGCCGGCCACGCCGATCTGCTGTTTACCCTGCTCCAGCAACTGGCTTTCAAGCTGCTTGATCTGCAGTTTCAGCGCTTCGCTGCCGTTGTTGACGCTGGCCTCGCTGGCCACCACCTTGCCGGAAATATCCTGCAGGCGCCCCGCCGCTTCTTCGCTGATGCGCGCAAAGCTCTCCTGGGTGGCAACCAACTGCTGGCCCATCAGGGAGATCTGCTGGAAGCTCCACCAGGCCAGGCCCGCAAAGGCGATCAGCAGCGCGCCGATCAAGGCCCACAACGGGCCGGTGCTGGCGCTCTTGACCTTGACCACCTTGGTGTTACGCGAACGCACTGAGGTGGCCGGGGTAGGTTCGAAGTCATCGTCATCCCCGACATCCGCCCGCAGGCTGGGAACGTTGTCGAAATCGTCTTTAGCATCGTTGCGCATGTATCAACCCTGAATCGGTGAGGTGGCGAGCGACGGGAGTATAAACCGCGTTCCCGACGCCCTGATCGACCCGGAACGCCGAATTCGGTTCCCGAAGTGTTGCCTGTTGTGTTCTTACTTCAACCCAGGGTCCTGGGCCTTCCACCAACTGCAAAACTCGTCGAGGGCGGTCCACAGGCTGACCTTGGGCTCGTAGTCCAGATAATGCCTGGCGCGGCTGATGTCGAGGGTGAAATCTTTGTTCATCACTTGCATGCCCAGGCGCGACAACGCCGGCTCGGGACGACCGGGCCACATCGCGCAAAACGCTTCGTTGAGTGCTGCCACGCTGTAGGACAAACCGTAGGACCGATACCGCGTCACCTGCGGCAACTCCATTTGGCGCATCACGTAGTTCACCACATCCCACACCGGCACTGGCGCACCGTTGCTGATGTTGTAGGCCCTGCCCAGCGCCGAGCCCGTGGCGAGCAAACTGCTGAGCAGCGCTTCGTTAAGGTTGTGCACGCTGGTGAAGTCGACCTTATTCAGACCATCGCCGACGATGGCCAGGCGATTCTTGCGCTGCATTTTCAGCAGGCGCGGGAAGATACTCATGTCACCGGCGCCCGTGACGAAGCGCGGACGCAGGGCCACGACTTCGAGGCCGAACTCCTGGGCACCGAACACCTTCTGTTCGGCCAGGTACTTGGTGGCGGCATAGGGGTGCTTGAAGCGCTTGGGCACTTGCTCCTCAGTCAGCCCCAGGTGATCGCGCCCATCGAAATAGATCGACGGAGACGACAGGTGCACCAGCCGGCCCACGCGCTCCTTGAGGCAGGCCTCGACGACATTTTCGGTGACCAGCACATTGCCCTGATGAAAGTCCTGATACTTGCCCCACAGCCCGACGGCGCCGGCGCAATGCACCACGGCTTCGACATCGCGGCAGAGATCGCGCACCAGGTCGGCGTCATTCAAATCACCCTGGATAAACTCGGCGCCGCGCCTGACCAGGTGTTCCACACCTTCGGCACGTCGCCCGTTGACCCGCACGTCCAGGCCCTGCTCCAGGGCGAAACGCGCAAAGCGCCCGCCGATGAAGCCGCTTGCGCCGGTGACCAGAATCTTCATGTATTACCCCGTGTGCTTTCGTTTTTCATCGCTGTTGCCTTGACGCACGCCATCACTCCAACGGCACCAACCACTGCCCGCATGCCTGGGCCAGATGGTCGGTCAACAAGCCCAGCAGTTGCCCGCCACTGCGCCAATGATGCCAGTACAACGGCACATCGATGGGCTTATCTGGCAATAACTCGACCAACAGGCCCTTTTGCAGTTGGTCGCGCACCTGCAATTCCGGCACCAGCCCCCAACCCAGGCCCGCTTCGGTCAGGCGAATAAAGCCTTCGGACGATGGGCATAAATGGTGTTCGAAGCCGCCATCCACGCCGAGGGATGCCAGGTAGCGGTGTTGCAGGAAATCATCCGGGCCAAAAACCAATGCCGGGGTGCGTGCCAGTTGGTCGGCGCGCACGCCGTCGGGAAAGTGCCGGGCAATAAAGGCCGGGCTGGCCAACGCGCGATAACGCATGGCCCCCAGCAGCAGGCTGCGTGCCCCGGCCACCGGGCGCTCGCTGGCGCAGATACAGGCCGCCACTTCACCGGCGCGCATGCGCTTGAGGCCTACGGTCTGGTCCTCCACCACCAGATCCAACAGCAGATGCTGTTCGGCGCAAAAACCACTGACGGCCTCGGCCCACCAGGTGGCGAGGCTGTCGGCGTTCAACGCGATACGCAGGCGCTCGGGCATGCCTTCCTCATCCAGGGACGGCACCTGGCTTTGCAGGTCGCGCTCCAGCAGGCGCACCTGTTGCACATGATTGAGCAGGCGACGGCCGATATCGGTGGGTGTCGGCGGCGTGGCCCGCACCAGTACCGGCTGGCCGATACGCGCCTCCAGCAACTTGATGCGCTGGGAGATCGCCGACTGCGACAACCCCAGCACCTGGGCGGCGCGCTCGAAGCCCGCCTGCTCCACCACCGCCGCCAGAGCGGAAAGCAATTTATAGTCGAACATCAGTTTCTCTAATGAGCGATCAGCAATATTGGTTTTTCTTATACAGCCTGCGCCATGAGAATAGCCAGCATCGCTTCTCTCTTTATAAGGAACCTCCCATGGCTGGCGAAACCGCCCTGGCTACCCTGCTGCGCAGCATGAGCCCTCATCTGAATGACGGCGACTACGTATTCTGCACCCTGCCCGATCAGCGAATCCCTGCCGATTGCGAGGTGATCGGCAGCTTCCGCGAACAAGAAGGCCTGACCCTGATCGTCGAACGCCAACAAGCGGAACAGGCTGGGCTGGCCTTCGACTATGTCGCCGCGTGGATCACCTTGAATGTGCACTCGGCCCTGGAGGCCGTGGGCCTGACCGCCGCCTTCGCCAGTGCCTTGGGCAAGGCCGGCATCAGTTGCAACGTGATTGCCGGCTATTACCACGACCACCTGTTCGTCGGCCGTGCCGATGCCCTGCGTGCCATGCACGTGTTGCAGCAACTGGCGGCAAACGCGGAGTAGACCCTATGTGGCAAAGCTACCTGAATGGTTTGCTGGTCGCCCTCGGCCTGATCATGGCCATCGGCACCCAGAATGCCTTTGTCTTGGCGCAAAGCCTGCGCCGTGAACATCATTTACCCGTGGCAGCGCTGTGTGTGGTGTGCGATGCGCTGCTGGTGGCCGCCGGGGTGTTCGGCCTGGCGACAGTGCTGGCGCAGAGCCCGATACTGCTGGCGATCGCACGCTGGGGCGGCGCGGCTTTCCTGATCTGGTACGGGGCCTGCGCACTCCGCCGGGCCTGTTCGAAACAGAGCCTGGACCAGGGCGGCAACCTGCAGGTGCGCTCGCTGCGCGCGGTGCTGCTGAGCGCGCTGGCCGTCACCCTGCTCAACCCTCACGTGTACCTGGACACCGTATTGCTGATCGGCTCGCTCGGCGCCCAACAAACCGAACCCGGCGCCTACGTCGCCGGCGCGGCCAGTGCGTCGCTGCTGTGGTTCGCAACCCTGGCGCTCGGCGCGGCGTGGCTGGCCCCCTGGCTGGCACGCCCGGCCACCTGGCGCCTGCTGGACCTGTTGGTGGCGGTGATGATGTTCAGCGTGGCCTATCAATTGATCAGTGCCTGAGGAATATTCCAAAACGCTCTGGAACCTCTATCCCACACAGTTGTTGCGTGGTTTTGCCACAACCCCGGTGCTATGATCCTGACCCTGCGCCGCAAAGAGTACAAACTCCCCGGCGCTTGTTTGGCCGCCCGTGATCGGCCTTGCGCTCACCGCAACTGACCTGATTAGGAGATTTATCATGGCTTTCGAATTGCCGCCGCTGCCCTACGCACACGATGCCCTGCAGCCGCACATCTCCAAGGAAACCTTGGAATACCACCACGACAAGCACCACAACACCTATGTCGTGAACCTGAACAACCTGGTGCCAGGCACCGAGTTCGAAGGCAAGACCCTGGAAGAGATCGTCAAATCCTCTTCGGGCGGTATCTTCAACAACGCTGCCCAGGTCTGGAACCACACCTTCTACTGGAACTGCCTGGCGCCAAACGCTGGCGGCCAACCCACCGGCGCGCTGGCTGAAGCCATCAACGCTGCGTTCGGTTCGTTCGACAAGTTCAAGGAAGAGTTCACCAAGACCTCCGTCGGCACCTTCGGCTCCGGTTGGGGCTGGCTGGTGAAAAAGGCTGACGGTTCCCTGGCCCTGGCCAGCACCATCGGCGCCGGCAACCCGCTGACCAGCGGCGACACCCCGCTGCTGACCTGCGACGTCTGGGAACACGCCTACTACATCGACTACCGCAACGTGCGTCCAAAGTATGTGGAAGCGTTCTGGAACCTGGTCAACTGGAAGTTCGTGGCTGAGCAGTTCGAAGGCAAGACCTTCACTGCCTAAGCAACGCTTGCAGTAAAAAAAGCCCGGCGAATCAGGCTGTGTGAAAACCTAGCAATCTGCCGCCCGGTTTAAGAAAATGCCCGTATCGCAAGATACGGGCATTTTTCTTATGCGCTATATCCAAGGTGAAGACCGTACTCAAGGCGCTCTGTTTCCAGTCTCACTGGACGAAAGTGCGGTCGACGCGAAACACCGCCTGATCGTGCATCACGAAGTAACCCAGGAAGGTACTGATAACCGTCAGCTTGAGCCGATGGCGGCCAGTTCCAGGCGTGTGAAGATGCTGGTATCACCCCCTTTGTCCCGCCCAATCGAGCTGTAAATACCCAGGGTGGTGAAGAGCAAAATCTTGATCGCACACTTTTCAGTTACGACGAGGAAAGTGATAGCTACCACTGCCCCAACGGCACGGTACTCACGCTTAAAGCGCTCAACAAAGGCGACCGGAAATGGCACTTGCGATACAGGCGTACAACCTGAAACGAGCCATAAACGTGCTGGGTGTGCAAAAGATGATGGGGTTGATGGGCTGAAAAGCCCTTTTTCATTATCCGAAACCTAAAAAGCAAATGCCCCGATAAGTCGGGGCATTTGCTTTTGACCGGCGCAGGCTGCGTTTTCAGACAGCCTGGAATGCCGGTTTTTTTGCGCAACATATAGTCATTCAGGCTCAGGAACTCAGCCATTGTCATTTGCCACGTATTCAGTGAGACGAATTGAGGTCTCTTACCTGTCGGAGAAATAACAATGACTATTGGTGCACTGGCACAACTTCCCGTAGTGGGTGATCTGGTGAAAACAGGACTTCCTGTGGTTGGCGACATAGTCAAAGCGGTCGCGCCGCTGCTGCAACCCTTTGCCGATGCCCTGGCTAAACAGATTGCCGGCAAAGAGGAAGAGCCCCCAAGCAAAACCATTGAGCTCCCCATGGAGAAAGGCGCAGGAAAAATAGCCATCAGCTTCAAGCAATAAGCACTGACTGAGTTAAAGAAGAAACCAAGGGGTGGCGGGAGCGCCTCTCTCCGCCCCCCCTGATGACATAGGATCGAAACGTACAGATACGCCCAGTCAGAACCGGATTTGCGGTTGTTTGCTGACACCGCTTCCTGCCAAATCGATTGCACCGCCCACCATGTCCCTCGCGGCATCCGTAGCCACTTTTGCTGCCTGACCTGCAACGGAGAGAACCACGGGGGCCACGGCGGCGGCGACGGGTGCCAGTGCTGCGGCGGCTATTGCTACGCTCATAAGTAAATACTCCGATATTCAATGAAAGGCACATTCCTCTCCCGCCCTGAGTGGGCATTTCCAAGGAGAGGGTTCCATGTCTCATGACCTTTTTGCGGCTGACCCAATGTCCCTTTGACTGCCAACCCCAGATTGCCAATACTCATGGCATATTGAAGGCCACCCGCATGAGACAAGGAATGCCCCTTTGAAGCTGGAACTCAAAAACAGCTTGTCGGTGAAGTTGCTACGGGTTGTGCTGCTGTCGGCATTGATCGTGGGAGTCGTGCTGAGCGTGGCGCAGATCGTGTTCGATGCCTACAAGACACGCCAGGCCGTAGCCGGCGATGCCCAGCGCATCCTCGACATGTTTCGCGACCCCTCGACCCAGGCCGTCTACAGCCTGGACCGCGAGATGGGCATGCAAGTGATTGAGGGCCTGTTCCAGGATGACGCGGTGCGCATGGCGTCCATCGGCCACCCCAACGAAACCATGCTGGCGGAAAAAAGCCGTGCCTTGCAGCAAGCGCCCAGCCGCTGGTTGACTGACCTGATTCTCGGCCGGGAACGCACCTTCACCACGGCGCTGGTGGGCAAAGGCCCCTACAGCGAGTATTACGGCGACCTGAGCATCACCCTCGACACCGCGACTTATGGCCAGGGCTTTATCGTCAACTCGGTGATCATCTTCATTTCCGGGGTGTTGCGTGCCCTGGCCATGGGCCTGGTGCTGTACCTGGTCTATCACTGGCTGCTGACCAAGCCGCTGTCACGGATTATCGAGCACCTGACGTCGATCAACCCGGACCGGCCCAGCGAACACAAGATCCCGCAGCTCAAGGGCCACGAGCGCAACGAGTTGGGGCTGTGGATCAACACCGCCAACCAATTGCTCGAATCCATCGAACGTAACACCCATTTGCGTCATGAGGCCGAAAGCAGCCTGTTGCGCATGGCCCAGTACGACTTCCTGACCGGCCTGCCGAACCGCCAGAAACTGCAGGAGCAACTGGACAAGATCCTCATTGACGCCGGCCGTCGACAACGGCGCGTAGCGGTATTGTGCGTGGGGCTGGATGACTTCAAGAGCGTCAACGAACAGTTCACCTACCAGGCCGGTGACAAATTGTTGCTGGCCTTGGCCGACCGATTGCGTGCCCACAGCGGCCGCCTCGGCGCACTCGCCCGATTGGGCGGCGACCAGTTCGCCCTGGTACAGGCCGATATCGACCAGCCTTACGAGGCCGCCGAACTGGCACAAAGCATTCTGGACGACCTGGAGGCGGAGTTCGCTCTCGACCACGAAGGCATCCGCCTGCGCGCCACCATCGGCATCACCCTGTTCCCGGAAGACGGCGACAGCACCGAAAAGCTGCTGCAAAAAGCCGAACAGACCATGACCCTGGCCAAGACCCGTTCGCGCAACCGCTATCAGTTCTACATCGCCAGCGTCGACAGCGAAATGCGCCGCCGCCGCGAGCTGGAAAAAGACCTGCGCGAAGCCCTCAGCCGCGACCAGTTCCACCTGGTGTACCAACCGCAGATCAGCTACCGCGATCACCGCGTGGTCGGTGTGGAAGCGCTGATCCGCTGGCAGCATCCAGAGCATGGCCTGGTACCGCCGGACCTGTTTATCCCGCTCGCTGAGCAGAACGGCACCATTATTCCGATTGGCGAATGGGTGCTGGACCAGGCCTGCCGGCAATTGCGCGAATGGCACGACCTGGGCTTCACCGACCTGCGCATGGCGGTCAACTTGTCCACCGTGCAACTGCACCACACCGAACTGCCACGGGTGGTCAATAACCTGATGCAGATCTACCGCCTGCCGCCGCGCAGCCTGGAACTGGAAGTCACCGAAACCGGCCTGATGGAAGACATCAGCACCGCAGCCCAGCATCTGCTGAGCCTGCGTCGCTCCGGGGCGTTGATTGCCATCGATGACTTTGGCACCGGTTACTCATCCCTCAGCTACTTGAAAAGCCTGCCCCTGGACAAGATCAAGATCGACAAGAGCTTCGTCCAGGACCTGCTGGACGATGACGACGATGCCACCATCGTGCGCGCGATCATCCAACTGGGCAAAAGCCTGGGCATGCAGGTGATCGCCGAAGGCGTGGAAACCGCTGAGCAGGAGGCCTATATCATCTCCGAGGGCTGCCATGAGGGTCAGGGTTACCACTACAGCAAACCCTTGCAGGCCAGGGAGTTGGCGGCATTTCTGAAGCAGTCGGAGCGTAACAACGCCGTCATTCTTTGACCGGCCAAAACGATACTGAATATTTCCCGCGTATAACCCTTTACACAAAATGCAAATCTTTCGCATTATGTCGCAGTTTTTGCGCTCCCCCCCGCGCGCCCCATCAACAACCGAAGCAGGATGTTCGCCATGATTCGTATGCCCCTGGCCACCGCCAGTCTGCTGGCCATTGCCATTTCTCTCGCCGGCTGTGGCGAAGGTAAAGACAAGGCCGCAGCGCCACAGGCGCCGACCCCGGCTGCCAGCACTACCGCTCCAGCGGCTGCCACCCCTGCCGGTCAGGTCGACGAAGCGGCCGCCAAGGCCGTGGTCGCGCATTACGCAGACATGGTATTTGCGGTTTACAGCGATGCCGAGTCCACCGCGAAAACCCTACAGACCGCGATCGACGCGTTCCTCGCCAAGCCGAACGACGAAACCCTGAAAGCCGCACGTACCGCCTGGATCGCGGCCCGCGTCCCGTACCTGCAGAGCGAAGTGTTCCGCTTCGGCAACACCATCATCGACGACTGGGAAGGCCAGGTGAACGCATGGCCGCTGGACGAAGGCCTGATCGACTACGTCGACAAGTCCTACGAGCACGCCCTGGGTAACCCGGGCGCCACCGCCAATATCATTGCCAACACCCAGATCCAGGTCGGCGAAGACAAGGTCGACGTGAAGGACATCACGCCGGAAAAACTCGCCAGCCTCAATGAGCTGGGCGGTTCCGAAGCCAACGTCGCCACCGGCTACCACGCCATCGAATTCCTGCTGTGGGGCCAGGACCTGAACGGCACCGGCCCAGGCGCCGGCAACCGTCCGGCGTCGGACTACCTGACGGGCGACGGTGCCACCGGTGGCCACAACGAGCGCCGCCGCACTTACCTGCGTGCCGTGACCCAACTGCTGGTCAGCGATCTGGAAGAAATGGTCGGCAACTGGAAACCCAACGTCGAAGACAACTACCGCGCCACCCTGGAGGCAGAACCTGCCACCGACGGCCTGCGCAAAATGTTGTTCGGCATGGGCAGCCTGTCCCTGGGCGAACTGGCCGGTGAGCGCATGAAGGTGTCCCTGGAAGCCAACTCGCCGGAAGACGAACAGGACTGCTTCAGCGACAACACCCACAACTCGCACTTCTACGACGCCAAGGGCATCCGCAACGTCTACCTGGGCGAGTACACCCGCGTCGACGGCACCAAAATGACCGGCGCCAGCCTGTCGTCCCTGGTGGCCAAGGCCGACCCGGCTGCCGACACCGCCTTGAAAGCGGACCTGGCGGCGACCGAAGCGAAGATCCAGGTCATGGTGGACCACGCCAACAAGGGTGAGCACTACGACCAGTTGATCGCGGCCGGCAATGACGCGGGCAACCAGATCGTGCGCGACGCCATCGCCGCATTGGTCAAGCAGACTGGCTCGATCGAAGCGGCAGCGGGCAAGCTGGGTATCAGCGACCTGAACCCGGATAACGCTGATCACGAGTTCTGATCCAGGTGGGAGGGGGCTTGCTCCCGATAGCGGTGTGTCAGTGAAGCAGGTGTTTACTGACACATCGCCATCGGAGGCAAGCCCCCTCCCACATTTGACTGCATTGCCTCAAACCCCGGTTTACATGCCCCGCACCCCAGGTAGAATGGCGCCTCTGCCCTACCTCGAGCGAATTTCATGGCGTTGCCGACCCTGCGTATCATCGGTTTCATCATCGGCATCTTCCTGATCACCCTCGCGATCGCCATGGTCGTGCCCATGGCCACCCTGGTGATTTTCGAACGCACCAGCGACCTGCCTTCGTTCCTGTGGGCCAGCATGATCACCTTTCTCGCCGGCCTGGCCCTGGTGATTCCCGGTCGCCCCGAGCATGTGCACCTGCGCCCGCGGGACATGTACCTGCTGACCGTCAGCAGCTGGGTGGTGGTGTGTGTCTTCGCCGCGCTGCCCTTTCTGTTGACCCAGCACATCAGCTACACCGACTCGTTCTTCGAAAGCATGTCCGGCATCACCGCCACCGGCTCCACGGTGTTGAGCGGCCTGGACACCCTGTCGCCGGGCATCCTGATGTGGCGCTCGCTGCTGCACTGGCTCGGTGGTATCGGTTTTATCGGCATGGCGGTAGCGATCCTGCCGCTGCTGCGCATCGGTGGCATGCGCCTGTTCCAGACCGAGTCCTCGGACCGCTCGGAAAAAGTCATGCCCCGCTCGCACATGGTGGCGCGGCTGATCGTGGCGGCCTACGTGGGCATCACCATCCTTGGCAGCCTGGCGTTCTGGTGGGCGGGCATGGGCCTGTTCGATGCAATCAACCACGCAATGTCGGCGATTTCCACCGGCGGTTTCTCCACCTCGGATGAGTCCCTGGCCCATTGGAAACAACCGGCGGTGCACTGGGTGGCGGTGGTGGTGATGATTCTCGGCAGCCTGCCGTTCACCCTGTATGTGGCCACGTTGCGCGGCAACCGCAAGGCACTGATCAAGGATCAGCAGGTACAAGGCTTGCTCGGTTTGCTGATCGTGACCTGGTTGGTGCTCGGTACCTGGTACTGGTGGACCACCAACCTGCATTGGCTCGATGCCCTGCGCCATGTGGCGTTGAACGTGACCTCGGTGGTCACCACCACCGGTTTCGCGTTGGGGGACTACAGCCTTTGGGGCAACTTCTCACTGATGCTGTTCTTCTACCTGGGGTTTATCGGTGGTTGTTCGGGCTCGACAGCCGGCGGGATCAAGATCTTCCGTTTCCAAGTCGCCTACATCCTGCTCAAAGCCAACTTGAACCAGCTGATTCACCCGCGCGCGGTGATCAAGCAGAAGTACAACGGCCATCGTCTGGACGAAGAGATCGTGCGTTCGATCCTGACGTTTTCGTTTTTCTTCGCCATCACCATCTGCGCCATCGCCCTCGCTTTGTCGCTGCTGGGCCTGGACTGGATGACCGCCTTGACCGGCGCCGCCAGCACGGTGTCCGGTGTCGGCCCGGGCCTGGGGGAAACCATCGGCCCGGCGGGCAACTTCGCCAGCCTGCCGGATGCGGCCAAATGGATCCTGTCATTGGGCATGCTGCTCGGTCGACTGGAGATCATTACGGTCTTTGTTCTGTGTATTCCGGCTTTTTGGCGTCACTGACAACCGAGGTTTCCAACAACCGCGTCCGGTATTCGCCGGGCGTGGCATCGAACCAGCGACGAAACGCACGGAAGAAGTTGCTCGGGTCGGCAAAACCCAACAGGTAAGCGATTTCCAGTAAGGTCATGCTCGGCTGTGCCAGGTATTGCTCGGCGAGTTCGCGTCGGGTGTCGTCGAGCAGGGTCTGGAAGCTGGTGCCCTCCTCTTGTAGCCGCCGCTGCAAGGTGCGCTGGGACAGGTGCAACGTCTGCGCCACCACTTCACGCTTGGGCTCGCCTTGGGGCAACAGCCGGCACAGCACTTGCCGCGCCTTGTGGGTCACGCGGCTTTCCGAGAAACGCGCCAGGTATTCACCGGCAAATCGATCATGCAACAGCGCCATGGCCTCGTTGGCCGTGGGCAGCGGCGCTTCCATGTCGGCCCGCTCGAAAATCAACGCGTCGTAGGGCGCGTTGAACTCCAGGGGTGCGTGGAAGGCTTGTTTGTACGGGCCAAGGTCCGCCGGCTGATCACCTTGCAGCACCACCTTGCGCGGCTGCAGGGTGCGGCCGGTGAGCCAGCCACACAGCGCCAGGGCACTGGCCAGCGAGGCTTCGGCGCTTTGCCGGGTCGGCGGCAGGTGATCCCCGTGCACCGTCAGAATCAGCGCATACCCTTCGGGGATCAGTCGGAAACTCAGGTCGGCACTTTCAGCGATGATGCGCTGGTAACGCACCAGGCGCATAAAACCCTCGGCGAGGGTGTTGCTGGACATCAGCGCATAGCCGGCCACATGAAACGACGCCGGGCGCACCACCTTGCCCATGTTCAGACCGATCGCCGGATTGCCCGACAGCTCCACCGCGCGCTGCCACAGGCGGGTCATGCAATCCTGTGGAAACCGCGCATCGGGGTCATTCAGGGCGGCGTAGTCCAGACCCAACTGCCTGAACAAGGCGCGGCAATCCAGGCCGTCCATTTCCAATGCCTTGACGATCCCCATCGCCCAGCTTGCAGAAGTTGTTCGTTCGCTCATGGCGTCTTCTTAATAAAGCAGGCTCAAACGACAGCCAGGAAGCCAAGGATACTAAAGTGGCATCTATTGTCACTGGCTGTTACTACTGATCACTCTAGACTCAAATAAGCTCCCCGCCGAACATCTGTTGGGCGGCATAACAATCAAAGGGCCAGCCACTGTGGAAAACGTCAAGCGATTCAATAGCTTTGCTGAGTTCTACCCCTATTACCTGGCCGAGCACGCCAACAGTACCTGCCGGCGCCTGCATTTCATCGGTACCACGCTGGTAATCGGCATTCTGGCGTATGCCATCGGCCGCGGTTCGTTGGGTTTGCTGGTGGCGTTGCCGATTGCCGGCTACAGCTTTGCCTGGGTCGGCCACTTCTTCTTCGAAAAGAACCGCCCGGCGACCTTTCAGCACCCGTTTTACAGCTTGTTGGGGGACTTTGTGATGTACCGCGACATGATTCTGGGCAAGGTGCCGTTCTAGGCGAACGACCGTTTAAACGATGAAAGTTCCTGCATCCGGCGACATAAAAATCTTTTTGTCATTTGCGGTGCTGTATCCTGCCAAGGCTTTTTGAGAGCGCGGAATCACCTGCGATTGAAAAAACAGACCTTGCGAGGAGCGACCACGATGCACGAGATACCTAATCTCCCCTTCCCAAGCCTGCACCCTACAGAGCAGCCAACACCGCAGCAGGCCAGCGATAAACAGCCTGAGGCCAAAAAAGAAGCCAAACCAGTCGACAGCAAAAGCCAGGACTGACGCCGTACCAGACCGTGTGGAAAGCGCAATGTTGAGCGCTTTCCACACTGCCTGAATGAATCGAGGCCCCGCCATGACCGATACCCTCCCCGACAACCCGGACACCGCTGTACTCGACGCAGCCCTGCAGATGGTCGAGGTGTGGAACCGCCTCAGCGCGGAGAAACAGGCCGTACTGCTCAAGCGTTTCGGCACCCAGGAAAACGCGCTGGCCGCCCTGGTCACCACCCAACTGCTGGCCCCTGCGCGCGCCTGAGGTCTTTTTGATCCGAGGTTTTTGTGTTTTAGCGCCCTGCGCGAAGCAAACCACCGGTATCATTAGCAACCTATCTTTACCTGCTGCGACAGTGGACCCCTCCCATGCTCGATACCCAGCGCCCCATGGCGGTCACGCTGCAAGTTGTTTCCATCGTCCTGTTCACCTTCATCGGCTACCTGAATATCGGCATCCCCCTGGCCGTGTTGCCGGGCTATGTCCACAGTGAGCTGGGCTACGGCGCGGTGATTGCCGGCCTGGTGATCAGCGTGCAATACCTGGCTACCCTGCTGAGCCGCCCGTACGCGGGCAAGATCATCGACAACCTGGGCAGCAAGCGCGCCGTGCTGATAGGCCTGGCCGGCTGCGGCCTGAGCGGCGTGTTCATGCTGCTCGCTGCGTGGTTCTCCAGCCTGCCGGCCTTGAGCCTGGGCAGCCTGTTGATCGGCCGCCTGGTGCTGGGCAGCGCGGAAAGCCTGGTGGGCTCGGGCGCCATCGGCTGGGGCATCGGCCGGGTCGGCGCGCAGAACACCGCCAAGGTCATCTCCTGGAACGGCATCGCCAGCTACGGCGCACTGGCGGTCGGTGCACCGTTGGGCGTCGTGCTGGTGAAGAGTTTCGGGCTGTGGAGCATGGGGGTCAGCATCATCCTGCTGGCCATCGTCGGCCTGCTGTTGGCCTGGAACAAGGTCGCCGCACCGATCGTGGCCGGCGTGCGCCTGCCCTTCATGAATGTGCTGGGCCGGGTATTGCCCCACGGCTGCGCGCTGGCGCTGGGCTCGATTGGATTTGGCACCATCGCGACCTTCATCACCCTGTACTACACCACCCAGCACTGGGATAACGCGGTGTGGGCCTTGAGCCTGTTCGGCGCCAGCTTTATCGGTGCACGTCTGCTGTTCGGCAACCTGATCAACCGGATCGGCGGGTTTCGCGTGGCGATTGCCTGCCTGTCGGTGGAGATCCTCGGCCTGCTGTTGCTGTGGCTCGCCCCGGATGCCAGCCTGGCCCTGGCCGGCGCGGCGTTGAGCGGGTTTGGCTTCTCCCTGGTGTTTCCCGCCTTGGGCGTCGAAGCCGTCAACTTGGTACCGGCGTCCAGCCGAGGCTCGGCGGTGGGGGCTTACTCGCTGTTTATCGACCTGTCGCTGGGCATCACCGGCCCGCTCGCCGGGGCCGTGGCGGCAGGCTTCGGCTTTGCGTCGATCTTCCTGTTCGCCGCCCTCGCCGCCTTGGGTGGCTTGCTGCTCAGTGTTTACCTGTACCGACAAGCGCCAAAAGCCCGTGAGGCACGCGGCGACTAAAAGTCGACCTTGCCACGCCCGGCCTTGATGCTGCCGTGCTTGGTCTTGGATTCGAGGCGACGCTTTTTCGAGCCCAGGGTCGGTTTGGTCGGGCGGCGCTTCTTCTCCACCTTGGTCGCACTGAGGATCAACTCCACCAGGCGCTCCAGCGCATCCGCGCGGTTCTGCTCCTGGGTCCGGTATTGCTGGGCCTTGAGCACCAGCACGCCCTCACTGGTAATCCGACTGTCGCGCAGCGCCAGCAAACGCTCCTTGTAGAACGCCGGCAGCGACGATGCCGGGATATCAAAGCGCAGGTGCACCGCACTCGACACCTTGTTGACGTTCTGCCCACCAGCGCCCTGGGCGCGAATGGCGGTCAGCTCGATCTCGGTGTCGGGCAGGTGGACGTTGTTGGAAATTACCAGCATGAGCGGCAGCTACCTCGAATGGAGAAGCTCAAGGATACGCGAATGCGCACTCCCTCCGTCCTCTAAGCAGCAAACCCGGCACACGGCCGGGTTTGCTTGATCACGGATTACGCTTACTTAACTGCGGGCACTGCCGCGTCCAAGGCTTGCTGCGCACGACGCTTGTTCTTGATCCAGTAACACACCGCCATAAACGCCACCCACACCGGTATCGCATACACCGACACCTGGATGCCCGGAATCATCAGCATGATCACCAGGATAAACACCACGAACGCCAGGCACACGAAGTTGCCGTAGGGGTACCACAATGCCTTGAACAACGGCACCTGGCCGGTGCGGTTCATGTGCTGGCGGAACTTGAAGTGCGAGAAGCTGATCATCGCCCAGTTGATCACCAGCGTAGCCACCACCAGGGACATCAGCAGTTCCAGCGCGTGCTGCGGGATCAGGTAGTTCATCAGCACCGCCACCAGGGTGATCGCCGCCGAGGCGAGGATGGAACGCACCGGCACGCCGCGCTTGTCGATCCTGGCCAATGCCTTGGGCGCATCGCCCTGCTCGGCCATGCCCAGCAACATGCGGCTGTTGCAGTAAGTGCCGCTGTTGTACACCGACAGCGCCGCTGTCAGGACCACAAAGTTGAGAATATGCGCGGCAGTGTTACTGCCGAGCATCGAGAACACCTGCACGAATGGGCTGCCGCTGTAGGCGTCACCCGAGGCGTTGAGGGTCTCCAGCAGGCTGTCCCACGGCGTCAACGACAACAGCACAACCAGGGCGCCGATGTAGAAAATCAGGATGCGGTAGATCACCTGGTTGATCGCCTTCGGGATCACGGTGCGCGGTTTGTCCGCCTCGGCAGCGGTGAAGCCGAGCATTTCCAGGCCGCCGAAGGAGAACATGATGATCGCCATGGCCATCACCAATCCGCCGACGCCGTGAGGGAAGAAGCCGCCGTGTTCCCACAGGTTGGTCACCGAGGCCTGTGGCCCGCCACTGCCGCTGACCAGCAGGTAGCTGCCCAATGCGATCATGCCGACGATGGCCACCACCTTGATGATGGCGAACCAGAACTCGGCTTCACCGAACACTTTGACGTTGGCCAGGTTGATCAGGTTGATCAGCACGAAGAACGCCGCGGCCGAGACCCAGGTCGGAATCTCCGGCCACCAGTAGTGCACGTATTTGCCGACGGCGGTCAGTTCCGACATGCCCACCAGGATGTACAAAATCCAGCAGTTCCACCCCGACAGGAAGCCGGCGAAACCGCCCCAGTACTTGTGGGCAAAGTGGCTGAAGGAACCGGCGACCGGCTCTTCGACGATCATTTCGCCAAGCTGGCGCATGATCATGAAGGCAATGAAGCCGCAGATGGCATAACCCAGAATCATCGACGGCCCGGCGGATTTGAGCACCCCGGCCGAGCCGAGGAACAGGCCGGTACCGATGGCGCCACCGAGGGCGATCAGCTGGATATGCCGGTTTTTCAGGCCGCGTTTCAGCTCGCCTGAAGAGGAATGGGGTCCACTCATGAAAAGGGTCTCACGCAAGGTTTGAGAATTTTGACTGCAGGTTGCTGCGTTGAATCAACGACTCAAGCAGCGCCGCTCAAACCCCAGCGCAGGCACCAGGAGTACAGCGTCTTTCTTACGGTCATGCGTCACCTGTTTGTTTTTATCTGTGACGAAATCGAACCCGTCCGGCTCATGGCCAGGCGGAGTGATCAGGGTGGGTGAACCCTGAGGTCTTGTCCTTTTGCGTGGTTACGCAAGGGGGTCACAGTAAAACGCGGCGGATTGTACACCGCTCGACAGCTTGGAGGCGCCGGCGAAAAGCGAGTGCGACGATCTGTCAGGTAATTCTTACAGGGCAAAAACGGTCAATGATGCCGACATTTACTCGTAAATTAATCGTTACAGCACGGAAAATTAACGTTACAGCCATGATCTTCATAAAAATTGACGGTAGGAAGATTCTGACCCAGCAGTCGCTTCAGCCGCCTGTATTTACTCAAGAAAAAACCAAATGGGAAAAACAGAACAAAATATCCAAATGAAACCGTGTCAATAAAAATTTTGCATTTTGAAACACTCTCTCCTAGGTTCATCCCACTTGCTGACGAAGCCCGTTGGCAAGCCGTTCTCAAACACCGTCCTCTAGGAGATACACCATGCAAGCACTGGAAAACGACCTGGAAACCGAACTGCAACTCGACGACTGGTTTGAAGCACCGACCCATGACGCCGCCGTTGAGATGATGCAAGCCGATGCCGTTGTGCCATTTGGCACCGCGATGTGGCCCTTCTAAAACCGGCACGCTCCCGGCAGGTGCCGCGCTCGGCACCTGCTCCCTTACCCAAGGCACAGAAGGATGTACGTCATGGACAAGGCCCGCGCCGTCGAACACTTTCTCTACTACCTCGCGCACCATCCGGCCCTCAGTGGCTTGAGCCGCCCCACCGTGCTGCTGGGCCATACCGAGCGCTACGACGCCATCGCCCAGGCGATCACCCAGGGCAGCGCCGCGCGTTTCAACTTCCAGGTGCAGCGCCTGGACCTGGCCGCCAGCGACACCCTGGCCACTGCCATCGAAGCCTGCGACCTGTACCTGTTTCTCTACGATTCCTCCACCCTGCCCAACCCACGCGCCGAAGGCCCGGACTTCATCCGTGCCCTGCAGGGCGTGATGGCCGAACACTGGAAAAAATCCCTGCTGTTCAAGGATTACGGCGACTATTTCTACGACACCTTCAGCGTCGAGCCGCAGCGCATCGCCGACCTCAACGCCATGCTGATTCGGCGCATGTCCCAGGCCAACGTGCTGAGCTTTACCGACAAACATGGCTCGCGGCTGGAAGCGCCAATGAGCAGCATCAAGAAGTGGACCAATATCAATGGCGTCGGCAACCACGACCTGGCGCCGGGTGAGATCGCCACGCACAGCGAAGCGATCAATGGCCAGGTGCGGTTTGTCGGCACCTTTCTCAGCACTATCCCGTTCGCACGCAAATACGGCGTGCTGGAGTCACCGCTGGAGCTGTGGATCGAGAACTCGACCATCTGCAGCGTGGCCAGTGAAGTGCCGGGGTTGGCCGATGATTTCAACAAGTACCTGAATGCCAATCCGTCGAACCGGCGTGTGGAAGAGTTGGGGATTGGTACCAATGAAGGGGTGAAGGATCTGTATGCGCGCAACGCCGGGTTCGAGGAGCGCCATTGCGGGTTGCACCTGGGACTGGGAGGTGGGCAGAAAGGCAGCCATCACCTGGACTTGATCTTTGCCAGTGGGGTGTTGGCGCTGGATGACAAGCCGGTGTTTGACGGGGCCTTTGCGTTCTGAGCAAAGCTTTAACTAACACTGAAAATCTGAATGTGGGAGGGGGCTTGCCCCCGATGGCAGTCGGTCAGTTGATGTATGTGGTGGCTGCCATACCGCTATCGGGGGCAAGCCCCCTCCCACAGTTGAATGCATTTCAAATTCAGATCAAAAAAAACGCCAACTCGAGGGTTGGCGTTTTTTATGCGGCGATCAAATCACTGCGGCTTCTTGCGACCAAAACCAGGACGCTGGCCGGAACCGGCCGGTGCGCCACGGCGCTTGCCAGACGGCTCGTCCGCGACCAGTTTCGGGCCAGGGCGCTTGTTCGCCGCCGGCCTGGCTGGACGCTTGGTGCTGGCGTTGTCGGCTGGGCGATCCGCTTCACCCCGGTTGCTGCGACCACCGGCCGGGGCCGGACGCGGTGCACGCGGCGCACGCGGCGCACGCTCGCCTTCCTGACGCGACGGCGCGGTTGGGCGGCGTTCACCTTCGATCTGCGGCTCTCGGGAGATACGACCGCCAGTCGCCGGTGCATTCAACGCAGGGCGCAGGGTGCGGGCAACACGCTCGGTGCGCGCCACCGGGCGCGACGATTTACGCTGCATCCGCTCAAGCTTGTCTTTGCTCTTGGCGTTCATCTGCGGCATCGCCACCGGCGTCAGGCCGACTTCGGCGCTGAGGATGTAGACTTCGTACTGGCTCATTTCGCGCCAGCGGCCCATCGGCAGGTCGGAGTTGAGGAACACCGGACCGAAACGCACGCGCTTCAGGCGGCTGACCACCAGGCCCTGGGATTCCCACAGGCGACGCACTTCACGGTTACGGCCTTCCATCACCACGCAGTGGTACCAGTGGTTGAAACCTTCGCCACCCGGTGCCTGCTTGATGTCGGTGAACTTGGCCGGGCCGTCTTCCAGCACCACGCCCGCCTTGAGGCGCTCGATCATCTCGTCATCGACTTCGCCGCGTACACGCACGGCGTACTCGCGGTCCATCTCGTAGGACGGGTGCATCAGGCGGTTGGCCAGCTCACCGTCAGTGGTGAACATCAGCAAGCCGGTGGTGTTGATGTCCAGACGACCGATGTTGATCCAGCGGCCTTCTTTGGGCTTGGGCATCTTGTCGAACACGGTCGGACGGCCTTCCGGGTCGTCACGGGTGCAGATCTCGCCATCGGGTTTGTTGTACATGATCACGCGGCGCACCGATTCGGCGGCCTCTTCACGCTTGATGACCTTGCCATCGATGGTGATTGCGTCGTGCAGGTCGACGCGCTGGCCGAGGGTAGCCTCGACGCCGTTGACCTTGATGCGCTTCTGGGTGATCCAGGCTTCGACGTCGCGGCGCGAGCCCACGCCGATACGCGCCAGCACCTTTTGCAGTTTTTCGCCTGCTGGGCCGATTTCCTGGCTGTCGTTCTGGTCTTTGTCGTTCATCTTAAGCACCTCCCGGTGGGTCGATTCAGGCATGGCCTGAAGAGTGTTGAAAGCGGGGCTTTGGCCGAATAGCTCGGCAAAGGGTCGCGAATCATACGCGCATGGCGCGCGTTGCGCATCAGAGACTAGTCGATTAGTGGCCGGTCGTCGGTTTTTCCGCCGACCGGTGAGCCATGGGGGGTCCGGGTCAATCTTCGAACTGGCGGCGCTCGGCCTCAATGGCTTCAGCCAGGGCCCGGGCTTCGTCTTCTTCGTCGCTCAACGGCGGCTGTTCGAGGGCGGCGACGGCGGCCAGGAGTTTTTCGCGGGCTTCAGCGACGCCGAGGATGTCTTCTTCAGGGTCGGGTTCCGGCTCGGGGTCAACGGTTTCCTGGGGTTCTGCCTCAGTCGCACCGTCACGCAACAAGTCATCAAAGTCGGTCTTGATGCCCTGCTCCATGTCGTCCAGTTCCAGCAGCAAGGTATGGAAACTGGTTTCGTCCTTCGGCTCTTCCGGCTCTGCTGTCGCATCGGCGAGCTCTTGCAGGCTGGCCGGCACCGGGGCATCGTCGAAGTCGAGCACCGGCTCCGCTTCCATCTCGCGCAATTCGGCCAGCGGCGGCAAGTCGTCGAGGTTTTTCAGGTTGAAATGGTCGAGGAACACCTTGGTGGTGGCAAACATCGCCGGTTTGCCGGGCACGTCACGATAACCGACGATGCGGATCCACTCGCGCTCCAGCAGCGTCTTGACGATGTGGCTGTTGACCGCCACGCCCCGCACGTCCTCGATCTCGCCCCGGGTGATGGGCTGGCGATAGGCGATCAGCGCCATGGTCTCCAGCATCGCCCGCGAGTAGCGCTGGGGGCGCTCTTCCCACAGGCGGCCCACCCAAGGGGAAAATTTCTCACGAATCTGCAGGCGATAACCCGACGCCACCTCGCGCAGTTCGAACGCACGACCGTCGCAGGACTTGCGCAGAATCTCCAGCGCCTTCTTGAACACCGGCGGTTCGGGGCGTTCGGCTTCTTCAAAGAGTTCGAACAAGCGTTCCAGGGATTGCGGTTTGCCCGACGCCAGTAGGAAAGCTTCCAGCAGCGGTGCCAGTTCGCGGGGTTCAGTCAGATTCATCGATTCAGCTCGTTATTCGGCTCGCGCCCGCACGTGGATAGCCGCAAAAGGCTCATTCTGGACCAGCTCGACCAGGGACTCCTTGACCAGTTCGAGGATCGCCATAAACGTCACTACCACTCCCAGGCGCCCTTCCTCGGCGGTGAACAGCTCGACAAACGGCACGAAACCACCGCCCTTGAGGCGCTCCAGTACGTCGCTCATGCGCTCGCGGGTGGACAGCGCCTCGCGGCTGACCTGGTGACTTTCAAACATATCGCCGCGGCGCAGTACCTCGGCCATGGACATCAGCAATTCTTCCAGGCTCACGTCCGGCAACAGTTTGCGCGCACGGGCCTCGGGGGCATCCAGCTTGGGCACCACCACGTCGCGGCCCACCCGGCTCAGGCCATCGATGCCTTCGGCGGCGGCCTTGAAGCGTTCGTACTCCTGCAGGCGGCGGATCAGTTCGGCGCGCGGGTCATCTTCTTCGGCTTCCACCGTCTCCGAGCGCGGCAGCAGCATGCGCGACTTGATCTCGGCGAGCATGGCAGCCATCACCAGGTACTCGGCGGCCAGCTCCAGGCGCACCGACTGCATCAACTCCACATAGCCCATGTACTGACGGGTGATCTCCGCCACCGGGATGTCGAGGATGTTGATGTTCTGCTTGCGGATCAGGTACAGCAGCAAGTCCAGCGGGCCTTCGAACGCCTCAAGGAAGACTTCCAGCGCGTCCGGCGGAATGTACAGGTCCAGAGGCATTTCCATGACCGCCTGGCCATACACCATGGCAAACGGCAGTTCCTGCTGGGCCCCCGCCTGGCTGTCGACGGTTTCCACGGCCGACATTCAGGCCTCGACCATGAACGGAGCCGGATCGCCGCAACCCACGCGGATCACTTCGGGTTCGCCGTCGGCCAAGTTGATCACGGTGGAGGCCTTGTTGCCGCCGTAGCCGCCGTCGATGATCAGGTCGACGTGCTTTTCCAACAGCCGGCGCATTTCGTAAGGATCGTACAGCGGCTCGTCTTCACCCGGCATGATCAACGACACGCTCATCAACGGCTCACCCAGCTCTTCGAGGAGCGCCAGGGCAATGGGGTGCTCTGGCACCCGCAGGCCGATGGTGCGCTTCTTGGGGTGCAGCAGCAGGCGCGGCACTTCGCGGGTAGCGTTGAGAATAAAGGTGTAGGGCCCCGGCGTGTGCGCCTTGAGCAGGCGGAAGGTGCCGGTGTCGACCTTGGCAAACAGCCCCAACTGGGACAGGTCGCTGCAGATCAGCGCGAAGTTGTGCTTGTCGTCCAGCTGACGCAGGCGTCTTACCCGCTCGACCGCACCCTTGTCGCCGATCTGGCAACCGATGGCGTAGGACGAGTCGGTGGGGTAGATCACCACGCCGCCGGCGCGGATGATCTCGACGGCCTGTTTGATCAGGCGCGCCTGGGGGTTTTCCGGATGAATCTGGAAGAATTGACTCACGTGTTCTACCTGTTCAGACGGTGGCAATAATGGGGTCATGCTTGAATCGCCCCCACAAGAGCGGCAAATCTTCCGGGACGGGGCGATACTCGCCGATCTCGGACCAGCCGCCTGGGCCATGAAAATCACTGCCGGCGCTGACCAGCAGACCAAATTCGCGGGCAAGAATCGCCAGGCTGCCGACCTGTTCGGCGGGTTGATGCCCGTTGACCACCTCGATTGCGTGGCCGCCCGCTCCAATATAGTCGGCAATCAGCTTGCGGCGCTTGCTGCGGGTGAAATCGTAGTGCCAGGGATGGGCCAGGCTGACCCAGGCCCCGGAGGTGCGCAGGGTCTCGACGGTGTCTTCCAGGGTCGGCCAGTGTTGCTTCACATCCCCCAACTTGCCGGCGCCCAGCCATTTGCGGAACGCTTCGGCGCGGTCCTTTACAAAACCTTCACGTACCATCCAGTCGGCAAAGTGCGGCCGGGCCGGTGCGTTACCGCTGTCACCCAGTTCCTGCTGGATGGCGCGGGCGCCGTCCAGGGCACCGGACATACCTTTAAGGCCGAGTTTGCGGCTTATTTCTTCGGACCGCAGCCAGCGGCCATCGTGCAGTTGGGCGATGGCTTCAACCAAAGGCGGGGCGTTTTGATCAAAACCGTAGCCGAGCACATGAATGGTGGCGCCGCCCCAGGTGCAGGACAATTCCACACCGTTGACCAACTGCATGCCCAAGGCATGCGCGGCTTCCCGGGCTTCGTCGAGGCCTTCGAGGGTGTCGTGGTCGGTCAACGCCAGGACTCGCACGCCTTTTTCAAACGCACGCGCAACCAGTACCGCGGGCGCCAGGGCGCCGTCGGAGGCCGTGCTGTGGCAGTGCAAATCAACATTCACGGGGATCTGTAACCTCAAGTCAGCTGGCGCTTTCGCTACCAAGGATGTTTGTTATTATGCCGCCACATCCAGCTTCTGGCTCTTACTGTGAAACAATTCATCGACTTCATCCCGCTGTTGCTGTTTTTCATCGTTACCAAGCTCGACCCCAGGGTCATCGAAATCGCCGGTCATGCGTTCTCGTTCGGTGGCATCTACAGCGCCACCGCTGTGCTGATCATCAGCTCTATCGTCGTCTACGGCGCCATTTTCATCTCCCAGCGCAAACTGGAAAAAAGCCAATGGCTCACCCTGGTCGCATGCCTGGTATTCGGCGGCCTGACCCTGGCGTTCCACAGCGAAACCTTCCTCAAATGGAAAGCACCGGTGGTGAACTGGCTGTTCGCCCTGGTCTTTATCGGCAGCCACTTCATCGGTGACCGCCTGCTGATCAAGCGGATAATGGGCCACGCGCTGACCCTGCCGGATCCGGTGTGGACACGCTTGAACGTTGCGTGGATCGTGTTCTTCCTGTTCTGCGGCGCCGCCAACCTGTTCGTGGCCTTTACCTTCCAGGACTACTGGGTCGACTTCAAGGTCTTCGGCAGCCTGGCCATGACCGTGCTGTTCCTGGTCGGCCAGGGTATCTACCTGTCGCGCCACCTGCATGACGTCGCCCCTACCACCCCGAAAACCGAGGATTGACATGCTCTACGCCATCATTGCCACCGACGTTGCCGACTCGCTGGAAAAACGCCTGAGCGTGCGCCCGGCCCATGTCGAGCGCCTCAAGCAGCTGCAGGCGGAAGGCCGTATCGTGCTGGCGGGTCCACACCCTGCGGTAGACAGCAACGACCCAGGCGACGCCGGGTTCACCGGTAGCCTGATCGTCGCCGAGTTTGCCTCCCTGGCCGATGCCCAGGCCTGGGCCAAGGCTGATCCTTATGTAGCTGCCGGCGTTTACGCCGACGTCGTGATCAAGCCGTTCAAGCAAGTCCTGCCTTGATCACGGCCACGCCGAACCTAATCGGTTCGGCGCGCTCCTAATTGCTCATTATTCTCGGTAACCTGCCGACAACGTTCTGAATATTCGTGTGGAATCAGGAGTTCCGATGCGCTTACGTCAGTTGTGTCTGTTGGCAGTGGTAATGATCGGGGCTACGGCCCACGCTGAAGAAACCTCGAACACCGGCAGTTCCACGCCTCTGTCCTTGAGTGCCGGCGCCCAGATCACCGAGTTGCAGCAGCGGTTGAAAGAAAGCGAACGCCAGCGTGAAGAATTGAGCAAGCAACTGCAAAACGTAGAGGCTACCCGAGAAAGCGCCCAACTGAGTCGCCTTCGCCAAGAGAACCAACGCCTGGCCCAGCAACTCAAAGAAACACAGGGCGGCGCCTTGACCCGATGGCTGACCGAGCAGCAACAATGGTTCGTCACCGGTGGGGCCGTCGCGCTGATCGCCTTGCTGTGCGGGATCTTCGCCAGCGGTGGGCACCGTCGCCGTCGACAATGGCTAAATTGAGTGAGTCATGAGCGAGCTGTTACTGATAGATGATGACCAGGAGCTCTGCGAGCTGCTGACCAGTTGGTTGAGCCAGGAAGGCTTCCAGGTGCGTGCCTGCCATGATGGCTTGAGCGCCCGCAAAGCCTTGGCCGACAGTGCCCCGGCCGCGGTGGTACTCGACGTGATGCTGCCCGACGGCAGCGGCCTGGAACTGCTCAAGCAATTGCGCAACGACCACCCGGAGCTGCCGGTGCTGATGCTCTCGGCACGCGGCGAACCGCTGGACCGCATCCTCGGCCTGGAACTGGGCGCCGACGATTACCTGGCCAAGCCCTGCGACCCGCGCGAGCTTACCGCCCGGCTGCGCGCTGTGCTGCGCCGCAGCCACCCGGCCGCCGTGTCCACCCAGCTCGAATTGGGCGACCTGTGTTTCAGCCCGGTGCGCGGCGTGGTCAGCATCGATGAACAGGAATTTTCCCTCACCGTCTCCGAAAGCCGCCTGCTGGAAGCCTTGCTGCGCCAGCCCGGCGAGCCGCTGGACAAACAGGAACTGGCGCAGATCGCCCTGGGTCGCAAGTTGACCCTTTACGATCGCAGCCTGGACATGCACGTGAGCAACCTGCGCAAAAAAATCGGCCCGCACCCGGACGGACGGCCACGCATCGTGGCGTTGCGCAGTCGGGGTTACTACTACAGCCTGTAAAAACACGCGGGGTCCATTCTGATGCAAAAAGCCCAGCTGGCAGGCTGGGCTTGTTGTTCAAGGGGTTTTCATCGCGTCGGTCGTCGCCTTGATGATCGCTTTCGCCGCTTCGACACTGATGGGCAGCGGTGCCTGCAAATCATCTGGATCTGACTTGGGCCGGTGGTGGAAATACCGTAGCAGCGCGATCAACAGCAGGGTCGGGACGGTTGAGAGGGCCACGATGATGGGAATATCACCCGTACTGTGCGGGCGCACGGCGCTGAAAAAATACCAGGCGCCGGCTGAGACCCGGATGTTTCCCAAAAAGACGAAGCCCAACAGCGCAATGTAAAACAACAAGATCAAGACGACGGTGACGGTCGTCAGTCGCTTCTCCCACCTGAAGCGCCAGGACTCTCTTCTCAGATAGTCGCTGATCAGGCCAGGATTATCAGCCTCGCCTCCCGCCAGGTCGTCGCTGGTATCAATCATAAAAGCCCAATCGCCTTCAGCCTGAATTCCATTGCTGCCGTCGACACACCAAAAGCACTGGCCAGCTTTACGATGTCTGTGACGCGCTGCTCAAGCACCATATGTTTCACCAGCGCGGCCGGCATCAACAGAGCAGCGGCAAATCGATTGGCTGCGATCTCTTTCGGGTCCCTGGACTTGGCACTGAACTGCTCGGAAGTATCTCGAGGTGCGTCCAGGTCTCCGTGCACATGGTGACCAATCTCGTGCGCAATGGTGAAACGCTGCCTTACCGGCGCATCCATGAAGTTGTAAGTAATCAGCGGAGCGCCGTCCCGGAAGGAGTAATGGCCGCTTTCATTCGGTCGCCAGGTATCCGGTTCAAAAGGTGCAAGCGCCTTCACCTCGATAGCCATTGCCTCGGCAATGGCTATCGGGTTCACCGGCAACCGACCATTCCAGTGGGCACGCAGGACGTCGTCTGCAGTTCGGTACTCCATGCGGCCTCCTTAATAGATGGCGGGAACGATAGTTTGACGGGGTCAGAAATGAGATCGAAGTCTGAACAAGTCGATAGACCCCGTCAAATTGTAGTTGACAGGTTAAAAATGTTTAGCACTCAGGGCCTCATCGAAAAAAGCTGTTCATTTATACAGCCATCACGACCACACGCCAACTCCCTCAAGACATGCTGTAGCAATTGAGTGAGCCTCTTTTCCTATAGCTATCGGCAGTTTTGTCAACTCAGCCCAAAACCCTCTTTACCCAAGCTTTACCCACACCTGACCGCCGCTGACCTTGATCGCCTTAATCTACTCACATCCGGACTCACCGGAATAGAGACAGGAGAATCACCATGCGCAAGACCCTTATCGCTTTGATGTTCGCCGCTGCCCTGCCGACCGTTGCCATGGCGGCAATGCCCGAAGGCCCGGGCCCGATGGGCGGCCCTGAAGGCCATATGATGGGTGGCCCGGGTCACGGCGGCGAACACGGTCCGCGTGGCAAAGGCGGGCCCTTCAGCCAACTGGACCTGAGCAAGGAACAGCGCGAGCAGATCCGCAAATTGATGGGCGACCAGTGGCACGCTCGCAAGGACCTGACCAGGAAGTACCTGGACAAGCTCCCGGCTGCTGACCAGAAGGCCATGCAGGACGAAATCGCCGCCGGCAAGCAGAAAACCCAGGCGGATATCCGCGCCGTACTCAAGCCTGACCAGCAGAAGAAATTCGACGAGATCGTCAAGCAGCAGGAACAGCGCCGCGCCGAATGGAAGGAATTCCAGGCCTGGAAAGCGCAACAGCCGCAAAAAGCGCAATAATGCCCCCGCGTTAACGCTCCCAGCCCAGTGGCCCCCGCCACTGGGCTTTTCCTGCTTGAGGGTTTCCTGTGCGTTCATTGTTCTGGCGCATCCTGGCCAGTTTCTGGCTGGCCATCGCCTTGGTTGCCGGGTTGTCGATCCTGCTTGGGCATATGCTCAATCAAGATGCCTGGATTCTCAGCCGTCACCCAGGCCTCAACAACCTGGCCGAAGAGTGGACCCAACTCTACGAAACCCAGGGTGAGGACGCTGCCCAGGATTTGCTGCAACAGCGCAAACGCCAGTACCACATCGACGTGCAGGTGCTGAACGAAAGCGGCGAGCCGGTGGTGCGCGGCACCTTTCCCCGCAGAGCCGCCGCCTTCGAAGCCCGCCAGAACGATAGCAAGGACAGCCACCTGCCCTGGCGCCGCCTGACCGCTGAATACACCAGTGAGAAGACCGGCGACACTTACCTGTTGATCTACCGCATCCCGCACCCGGAACTGGACGAATGGCATCGCAGCAGCCTGACATGGCCGTTGAGCGCATTGGTCATCGCCTTGGTGGTGCTGACCCTGTTCAGCCTGTTCGTGACGCTGTCCATCACGCGCCCCTTGAGCCGACTGCGCGGCGCCGTGCATGACCTGGGGCAAGCCACCTACCAGCAAAACAGCCTGGCGCAGCTGGCCAACCGACGCGATGAATTCGGCGTGCTGGCCACCGACTTCAACCGCATGGGCGCGCGCCTGCAAAGCCTGATCGGCAGCCAGCGCCAGTTGCTGCGCGACGTGTCCCATGAACTGCGTTCGCCGCTGGCCCGCCTGCGCATCGCCCTGGCCCTGGCCGAACGCGCCAGCCCCGAAGAACGGGAAAAACTCTGGCCTCGCCTGACCCGCGAATGTGATCGCCTGGAGGCACTGATCAGCGAGATCCTGGTACTGGCCCGCGTCGATGCCGATAACGCCAGCGCCGAAGAGATCGACCTCAACCCGTTGCTCAAGACCCTGCAAAAGGACGCTCAACTCAGCGCGCCCGACCAGGTGGTGCAGCTCACCACCGATCCCGAACTGCACCTCAAGGGGTGGCCGACCATGATCGAACGGGCAGTGGACAACCTGCTGCGCAACGCCCAGCGCTTCAACCCGCCGGGTCAGCCGATCGAGCTGCACGCCCACCTTCACGGCGAGCATATTGTGATCAGCGTGCGCGACCACGGCCCCGGCGTTGACGCCGAACACCTGAGCCAATTGGGCGAACCGTTCTACCGCGCCCCCGGCCAGACCGCACAAGGTCACGGCCTGGGCCTGGCGATTGCCCGTCGCGCCGCCGAGCGCCATGGTGGCAGCCTGTTCCTGGCCAATCACGCCCAAGGCGGTTTTATCGCCAGTATCGACCTGCCGCTGGAACCTGGGATTGTCACACCGGCCTGATGATCTTCTATAGTGGCCCTTCTCTCAAGGAGGGCCTTTGATGACAAACCTGCTGACTCCCATCCAAGCCGCACTCGATCTACCGCGCGCGCCGCTGACCAGCACCGAAGCCGGCGCCCTGCCCTCGGCCTTTGCCGTCACCGACCTGGCCGTTGCCAGTATCGGTGCGGCCGGCCAGGCCGTGGCCCAGCTGATCCAGCAACAGACCGGACGCCTTCCCGGCGTCAGCGTAGACCGGCGACTCGCGTCCTTCTGGTTCTCGTCTTCGATTCGTCCGGTAGGCTGGGAGACGCCGCCGCTGTGGGACCCGGTGGCCGGTGACTACGCCAGCGCCGATGGCTGGATTCGCCTGCACACCAACGCACCCCACCACCGCGCCGCCGCCGAACGGGTACTGGGCAAGGTGGCTGATCGCATCGCGATGGCCAACAAAGTTGCCACTTGGAATACCGCCGAACTGGAACAGGCGATTGTCGATGAAGGCGGTTGTGCCGCGCAGATGCGTACCTGGCAAGCCTGGCAAACCCACCCTCAGGGCCTGGCCGTCAATGCCGAGGCCCTGGTGCAGCGCCAGACCTTTGCAACCTCCGTCAAAAAGCCCTGGCTCGGCTCGGTGGCGCGGCCGCTGGCGGGCCTCAAGGTGCTGGACCTGACCCGCGTGCTGGCCGGCCCGGTGGCCAGCCGCTTCCTCGCAGGGTTGGGTGCGGATGTATTGCGTATCGACTCGCCGACCTGGAACGAACCCGGCGTGGTGCCGGAAATGACCCTGGGCAAACGCTGCGCCCGCCTGGACTTGAAAAGCGCCCAAGACCGCGAGGTTTTCGAGCGCCTGCTCAAGGACGCCGACATTGTGTTCCACGGTTACCGTGCCGACGCCCTGGAACAACTGGGCTACAGCGCCAGTGAGCTGCAAACCCTCGCCCCCGGCCTGATCGACGTGAGCCTCAACGCCTACGGCTGGAGCGGCCCGTGGCGCAATCGCCGGGGTTTCGACAGCCTGGTGCAGATGAGCAGCGGGATTGCCGCCGCGGGCATGGCCTGGAAACAAGCGGACAAACCGGTGCCGCTGCCATTGCAGGCGCTGGATCACGCCACCGGGTATTTGATGGCGGCCAGTGCGATTCAGGCACTCAGTGAGCGATTGAAATCCGGCCGTGGTGGGGCGGCGCTGTTGTCGCTGGCGCGTACGGCGAAGTTGCTGGTGGACGCCGGACAAGTGCCGGAGCAGCCGGCGTTGCGGGCCGAGCAACCGAGCGATCAAGGCCTGGTAGTGGAACAGACGGCCTGGGGCCAGGCGCATCGATTGTTGCCGCCGGTGACTATCAGCGGCACGCCGTTGCAATGGGATCTGCCGGCTGGGGAACTGGGTTCACACCAAGCGCAGTGGTGACTCGACTATCGCCATCGGGGGCAAGCCCCCTCCCACATTTTGACCACATTCCAAAGGATGTACTCGGTCAAGTGTGGGAGCTGGCTTGCCTGCGATGAGGCCAGTACAGGCACCATCAATCTGAGCGCTGCAACGACGTCCAGAGATGCTGCGCTGCATACGCCCGCAACGGCCGCCACGCCTCGGCCCGCGCCAGCAGCTGCCGCGCCGACACCGGCCCACCTTCCAGCGCCGCCAGCGCATTGATCAATCCGATATCCCCCGACGCAAATGCATCCGCCTCACGCATCTGGCGCATGGCGATGTACTGCGCGGTCCAGTCGCCAATCCCCGGCAACGCCACCAAGCGCGCCACACCTTCCTTGAGGCTGGCCTTGGGTTGGAACACCTCAGGGTCATCCAGGAGCGCCTGCGCGACACCGGACAAGGTCCGCCCACGCGCCTTCGGCATGCCCAAGGTGGCCAGGTCCGCCGCCGCCAGCACCTCGGGCGCGGGGAACACATGGGTGATACCGGCGTACGGCGTCTCAAGCAGTTGGCCATACTGCGCCACCAACTTGCCCGCCAGGCGAATCGCCGCCACCACCGTAATCTGCTGGCCCAGCACTGCACGAATCGCCAACTCCAGGCCGTCCCAGGTGCCCGGCACACGCAGGCCGGGACGGGCCGCAACCAGCTGAGCCATCAAGGGATCAGTCGCCAGTTGAGCGCTGATCCGTTGAGGTTGGGCGTCCAGATCAAACATGTTGCGCAAGCGCCGATCGATCTCGGGCAGCGCCGCCGCCTCCGGAAAATCCACCGCGACGTCCAGCCAGTCACCCGCGCCCGGCGCGACGCTGAGCCAGCCATGCCGGCCACCCACGCTGATGCTGCGCCGGTAAACGCCGGCCTCGACGGTCTCCATACCCGTAATCGCCCGCGCCGCCAGAAAACCTACCATCGCCGCCCAATCATAAGGCGGCTGATACGTCAGCCTCACAACGACAATACCCCACTGTACAGCCCATACGCCGCCAGCCCTGCGCCGGTGATCACACAGCTGAAAATGCCTTTTTCCATGTGGGTAAACAAGGGCTGGCGCTGCTCACGCTTGGCGAGGGCAAACAGGATCACCCCCGGCGCATACAACAGCGCCGACAGCAGCAGGTACTTCAAGCCCCCGGCGTAGAGCAGCCACACGGCGTAGCCGAGTGCAATCAGGCCCACCAGCAAGTCCTTCATGCGCTGGCCGTGGGCATCTTCGTAGGTTTCGCCGCGCCCGCTCAATAACACGGCATACGCCGCCGACCACAGGTAGGGCACCAGGATCATCGACGAGGCCAGGTAAATCAGGGTGGTGTAGGTGCTGTGGGAAAACAGCGTGATCACCAGGAACACCTGGATCATCACATTGGTCAGCCACAGCGCGTTGACCGGCACCTGGTTGGCGTTTTCCTTTTTCAGGAACGCCGGCATGGTCTTGTCATGGGCCGTGGCGTAGAGGATTTCCGCACAGAGCAGCGCCCAGGACAACAAGGCGCCGAGCAGTGACACCGCCAGGCCGATGCTGATCGCCATCGCCCCCCAGGGGCCGACGATATGCTCCAGCACACCGGCCAGGGACGGGTTTTGCAATTGCGCGAGTTCCGGCTGGCTCATGATGCCCAGGGACAACACATTCACCAGCACCAGCAGGGCCAGCACGCCCAGAAAACCGATCACCGTGGCGCGGCCCACGTCCGAGCGTTTCTCGGCCCGCGCCGAGTACACACTGGCGCCCTCGATGCCGATAAACACAAACACGGTGACCAGCATCATGTTGCGCACCTGGTCCACCACGTTGCCCATATTCGGGTTGCCCAGGCCCCAGATATCGCGAGTGAAGATATCCGCCTTGAACGCTACGGCGGCGATCACGATAAACATCAGCAACGGCACGATCTTCGCCACCGTGGTGATCTGGTTGATGAACGCTGCCTCCTTGATCCCGCGCAGCACCAGAAAATGCACGGCCCACAGCAACAATGATGCGCAGCCGATGGCCACCGGCGTGTTGCCCTGGCCGAACACCGGGAAAAAGTAGCCGAGGGTACTGAATAGCAACACGAAGTAACCGACGTTGCCCATCCACGCGCTGATCCAGTAGCCCCAGGCCGACGAGAACCCCATGTAGTCACCGAACCCGGCCTTGGCGTAGGCATACACGCCCGAATCCAGTTCGGGCTTGCGATTGGCCAGGGTCTGGAACACGAAGGCAAGGGTCAGCATGCCGACCGCGGTGATCGCCCAGCCGATCAACACGGCCCCCACCTCGGCGCGTGCGGCCATGTTTTGCGGCAAGGAAAAAATCCCGCCGCCGATCATCGACCCCACCACCAAGGCAATCAGGGCACCAAGACGCAGTTTCTGGGCCGGTTGAGACATGAACACTCCTGAATGAACTGCAACTTGAGCTGACAACCGTGCACTCGGCTAATTAACTCAGCGAGTGTAGCGGTTATTAGTGAAGGCGATAAAACAGACGAGCTCATAACACAATGGCATGTCAGGTCGTCCCGTTCAGGCGTATTTAGAATTTAAATACGCCTGGGTCTGAGACTTCGTAAAACATCGTTCAAAAAGTTTGCACATTCAGGAATACGGACTAGCTTCAAACGTCCATAGACTTGGCCAAATGATTAATCAAAAAGGGATAGATGGCTCTGCGCCAAGCTTTCCCGAGGATTTGCATCGCCCACGAACTTCTACCCTAAGTCATTAATTCACAATGGAATGTGCCAATGAAGTGATCTGAGTCAGCTGTTTGATTAGCGCACGGATTTATTCTGTGGTCTCTCTTCTCCTGCATTGGAGTTATGCGATGTCTGAATCTCCCGGAAAACTACGACTCGGCGCACTGGTTGCACTTGTCGTGGGCTCGATGATTGGCGGCGGGATCTTTTCACTGCCGCAAAACATGGCCGCCAGTGCCGATGTCGGCGCGGTATTGATTGGTTGGGTAATTACCGCCATCGGCATGTTGACCCTCGCTTTTGTGTTCCAGACCCTCGCCAACCGCAAGCCCGACCTCGACGGTGGCGTGTACGCCTACGCCAAGGCGGGTTTCGGCGATTACATGGGTTTCTCGTCCGCCTGGGGTTACTGGATCAGTGCGTGGCTGGGCAACGTGGGTTACTTCGTGTTGCTGTTCAGCACCCTGGGTTACTTCTTCCCCATTTTCGGCGAAGGCAACACGCCGGCTGCGGTGATCGGTGCCTCGGTGCTGCTGTGGGCCGTGCATTTCCTGGTGCTGCGCGGGATCAAGGAAGCGGCGTTCATCAACCTGGTGACCACCGTCGCCAAGGTCGTGCCGCTGGTGCTGTTCGTGCTGATCGCGCTGTTCGCATTCAAGCTGGACATCTTCACCGCCGACATCTGGGGCGTGAAAAACCCCGACCTGGGCAGTGTGATGAACCAGGTGCGCAACATGATGCTGGTCACCGTGTGGGTGTTCATCGGCATCGAAGGCGCGAGCATCTTCTCGTCCCGTGCGGAAAAACGCTCCGACGTGGGCAAGGCCACCGTGATCGGCTTTATCACCGTGCTGCTGTTCCTGATGCTGGTGAACGTGCTGTCCCTGGGGATCATGACCCAGCCGGAACTGGCCAAGCTGCAGAACCCGTCGATGGCCGCCGTGCTGGAGCATGTGGTAGGCCACTGGGGCGCGGTGCTGATCAGCGTCGGTTTGATCATCTCGCTGCTGGGGGCACTGCTGTCGTGGGTGCTGCTGTGTGCGGAGATCATGTTCGCCGCCGCCAAGGACCACACCATGCCGGAGTTCCTGCGCAAGGAGAACGCCAATCACGTACCGGCCAACGCCCTGTGGCTGACCAACGCCATGGTGCAGATATTCCTGGTGATCACGCTGTTTTCCGCCAGCACCTACCTGTCGCTGATCTACCTCGCCACCTCGATGATCCTGGTGCCCTACCTGTGGTCGGCGGCCTACGCGTTGCTGCTGGCGGTACGCGGCGAGACTTACGAAAACGCCATTGTCGAGCGCAAGAAAGACCTGTTCATCGGCGCTATCGCGCTGGTCTATGCGGTCTGGCTGCTTTACGCCGGCGGCGTCAAATACCTGCTGCTTTCCGCCCTGCTGTATGCCCCCGGCGTGATCCTGTTCGCCAAGGCCAAGCATGAACTGGGCAAACCGATTTTCACCAACGTCGAGAAGCTGATTTTCGCCGCGGTAGTCATTGGCGCCCTGGTGGCTGCCTATGGCCTCTACGACGGCTTCCTGACTCTGTAATTCTGACTGGAGGATCTGTAATGACCACGGAAAAAGTGAAGTACGGCGTACATTCCGAAGCCGGCAAACTGCGCAAAGTCATGGTGTGCTCCCCAGGTTTGGCCCACCAGCGGCTGACCCCCAACAACTGCGATGAACTGCTGTTCGATGACGTGCTGTGGGTGGCCCAGGCCAAGCGCGACCACTTCGACTTCGTCACCAAGATGCGCGAGCGGGATATTGATGTGCTGGAAATGCACAACCTGCTCACCGACATCGTCGCCATCCCCGAAGCATTGGACTGGATCCTGGAGCGCAAGATCACCGCCAACACGGTTGGCCTCGGCCTGGTCGATGAAGTCGGCTCCTGGCTGCGCAGCCTGGAGCCGCGCAAAATCAGTGAGTACCTGATTGGCGGCGTGTCGGCCGACGACCTGCCGAGCAGCTTCGGCGGCAAGACCATCGAGATGTTCCGCGACTTCCTCGGGCATTCGAGCTTCATCCTGCCGCCGCTGCCCAACACCCAGTTCACCCGCGACACCACCTGCTGGATCTACGGCGGCGTGACGCTGAACCCGATGTACTGGCCGGCGCGACGCCAGGAAACCCTGCTGGCCTCGGCCATCTATAAATTCCACCCCGAGTTCACCAACGCGGACTTCCAGATCTGGTACGGCGACCCCGACCAGGAGCACGGCGCCTCCACCCTGGAAGGCGGCGACGTGATGCCGATCGGCAACGGCGTGGTACTGATCGGCATGGGCGAGCGCTCATCCCACCAGGCCATCGGCCAACTGGCGCGCAACCTGTTCAAGAACAAGGCCGTGGAGCGCGTGATCGTCGCCGGCCTGCCGAAATCCCGCGCGGCGATGCACCTGGACACCGTGTTCAGCTTCTGCGACCGCGACCTGGTGACCGTCTTCCCCGAAGTGGTCAACCAGATCGTGCCGTTCACCCTGCGCCCGGATGAGAGCAAGCCGCACGGCATCGACATCCAACGCGAGAAAACCAACTTCCTCGAAACCGTGGCCGCAGCCCTCAACCTCAAGGCACTGCGCGTGGTCGAGACCGGCGGCAACAGCTTCGCCGCCGAGCGCGAACAGTGGGATGACGGTAACAACGTGGTGGCCGTGGAGCCTGGCGTGGTGATCGGTTACGACCGCAATACCTACACCAACACCCTGCTGCGCAAGGCCGGCGTGGAAGTCATCACCATCAGCGCCGGTGAACTCGGCCGCGGGCGTGGCGGCGGCCACTGCATGACCTGCCCGATCATCCGCGACCCTATCGACTATTAAGGAGATTCCATCATGGCTTTCAATATGCGCAACCGCAGCCTGCTGTCGCTGATGCACCACACCACCCGCGAACTGCACTACCTGCTGGACCTTTCACGCGACCTCAAGCGCGCCAAATACACCGGCACCGAGCGTCCGCACCTGCAGGGCAAGAACATCGCGCTGATCTTCGAAAAAACCTCGACCCGCACCCGCTGCGCGTTCGAAGTCGCGGCCCATGACCAGGGCGCCCACGTCACCTACATCGACCCAGTGTCGTCGCAGATCGGCCACAAGGAAAGCATGAAAGACACCGCCCGCGTACTCGGCCGCATGTTTGATGCGATCGAGTACCGTGGCTTCGAGCAGGAAATCGTCGAAGAGCTGGCCAAGTTCGCCGGCGTGCCGGTGTTCAACGGCCTCACTGCCGAATTCCACCCGACCCAAATGATCGCCGACACCCTGACCATGCGCGAACACAGCGACAAGCCGCTGCATGACATCAGCTACGCCTACCTCGGTGACGCGCGCTACAACATGGGCAATTCGCTGTTGATGATCGGCGCCAAGCTGGGCATGGACGTGCGCATCGGCGCACCGAAAGCGCTGTGGCCGCACGCGGACTTCATCAAGCAATGCCAGGCGTTTGCCGAAGAAAGCGGCGCACGCATCACCATCACCGAAGACCCGAAGGAAGCAGTGAAAGGCGTGGACTTCATCCACACCGATATCTGGGTCTCCATGGGCGAGCCGGTGGAAGCGTGGGACGAGCGCATCGAGCAACTGCTGCCGTACCAGGTCAACGCCAAGATGATGAAAGCCTCGGGCAACCCACGGGTGAAATTCATGCACTGCCTGCCTGCGTTTCACAACAGCGAAACCAAGGTGGGCAAGGACATCGCCGCGCGGTACCCGAACCTGGCCAATGGCGTGGAGGTGACTGAAGAGGTGTTCGAGTCGCCGGCCAACATCGCGTTCGAGCAGGCGGAAAACCGCATGCATACCATCAAGGCGATTCTGGTGTCGGCTCTCGCAGATATCTAAACCTCTAGTTGGCAATGAGGACAAGTGTGGGAGCCGGGCTTGCCCGCGATGCAGGCACCTCAGTCTTTCAAGAAGGCTGCAGTGATGCTATCGCAGGCAAGCCAGCTTCCACATTGACCGCGTTCCTTCATCAGAACTTTCAGAAGGACATTTTGTATGCGCATCGTCGTAGCCCTGGGCGGCAACGCCCTCCTGCGCCGTGGTGAACCCATGACCGCGGACAACCAGCGCTCCAATATCCGCATCGCCACCGAACAGATCGCCAAGATCCATGCCGGCAACGAGCTGGTGATCGCCCACGGCAATGGCCCGCAGGTCGGCCTGCTGTCGTTGCAGGCGGCGGCCTACACCCAGGTGTCACCGTACCCGCTGGACGTGCTCGGCGCCGAGACCGAAGGCATGATCGGCTACATCATCGAACAGGAACTGGGCAACCTGCTGGACTTCGAGGTGCCCTTCGCCACCCTGCTCACCCAAGTGGAAGTAGACGCCAAGGACCCTGCCTTCAAGAACCCGACCAAGCCCATCGGCCCGGTGTACTCCAAGGCCGAAGCGGAGAAACTCGCCGCCGAAAAAGGCTGGGCCATTGCGCCGGATGGTGACAAGTACCGTCGCGTTGTTGCCAGCCCACGGCCCAAACACATTTTTGAAATCCGCCCGATCAAGTGGCTGCTGGAAAAAAGCGCTATCGTGATCTGCGCCGGCGGCGGCGGCATCCCGACGATGTATGGCGAAGACGGCAAGCTGCGCGGGATTGAGGCCGTGATCGACAAGGACCTGTGTTCCTCGCTGCTGGCCTCGCAACTGGACGCCGATTTGCTGGTGATCGCCACCGACGTCAACGCGGCCTTCATCGACTACGGCAAGCCGACCCAGAAAGCCATCGGCCAGGCCCATCCCGACGAAATGGAAAAGCTCGGCTTCGCCGCCGGTTCCATGGGCCCCAAGGTGCAAGCGGCCTGCGAGTTCGCCCGCAAGACTGGCAAAACCGCCGTCATCGGTTCACTCTCGGACATCGAAGCCATCGTCCAGGGCAGCGCCGGCACCCGCATCAGCACGGCAACACCTGGCATCACCTATCTGTGAAGTAGAGGAGAGACGCCTATGGCCACCTTTGAACCCGGTCACTTGCATGTTGAACGTCACGCACTGAATGCCCAGGACTACAGCTACAACCTGTGCATCGACTACGAAGTCAGCCAGGACCCAAAGGAGGGCAAGGGCATGCTGTTCAAGCTGCATGGCTCGGTGCAGGGCAAGGACCTCAAGGAAGAGTTCTTCCTGCCCAAGGACCAGGCGTTCGACTTTGCGCGGCATGCGATGAACATCGCGCAGAAGTATGGGATGCCGAAGGTCGCGGTATTGAACGGCTCGATGCACAAGCAGTACGACCTGATGTTCGAGGATGTGCGGCATCAATTGGATGTGAAGGCCGGGGACCCGATCAAACCCGAACACCTGGAATAAAGGACACTCAGCTTCAACGGTGGGAGGCGGCTTGCCCCCTCCCACATTTTGATCTCCAACATCTGCAAGGCATACTTGCCGCCTCCAGCTCCCCAGAATCGTTAGCGCCCCATGCGTATCCACGTCAGCTTCATCGACCGCGTCGGCATTACCCAGGAAGTCCTGGCCCTGCTCGGTGGGCGCAATCTCAACCTGGATGCGGTGGAGATGGTGCCGCCCAACGTCTACATCGACGCGCCGACCCTCAGCGCCGATGTGCTCGAAGAACTGCGCGACGCGCTGTTCAGCGTGCACGGCGTGCAGGCGGTGACCGTGGTGGACATCCTCCCCGGCCAACGCCGTCACCTGCAACTCGACGCCCTGCTGGCCGCCATGACCGACCCGGTGCTGGCGCTGGACAGCGCGGGCAAGATCCTGCTCGCGAACCCGGCGCTGATCGCCCTATATGGCCGCGAACCGGCCGGCGAAAGCATCAGCGAACTGTTCAACGACCCTACGCTGCTGGACACCTTGCTGGAACAGGGCTTTCGCTTGCCGCTGCGCGAGATCAGCGTCAACGGTCAGACCCTGTTGCTGGACGCCACGCCGATCACTGACGCGGGCGCCCTGCTCACCCTCTACCAACCCAACCGCATCGGTGAACAACTGTCGGCGCTGCACCATGATCATGCGGAGGGCTTTGACGCGCTGCTTGGCGAGTCGCCGGTGATCCGCACCCTAAAGGCGCGCGCGCAGCGCGTAGCGGCGTTGGATGCGCCGCTGTTGATCCAGGGTGAGACCGGCACCGGCAAGGAATTGGTGGCGCGTGCCTGTCACGCCATCAGTGCACGTCACAGTGCGCCGTTCCTGGCCTTGAACTGCGCGGCGCTGCCGGAAAACCTCGCCGAGAGTGAACTGTTCGGCTATGCGCCCGGCGCCTTTACCGGCGCGCAGCGCGGTGGCAAGCCGGGGCTGATGGAACTGGCCAACCAGGGCACGGTGTTCCTCGATGAGATCGGCGAGATGTCGCCGTACTTGCAGGCCAAGCTGCTGCGTTTTCTCAATGACGGCAGCTTCCGGCGTGTCGGTGGCGACCGTGAAGTGAAGGTCAATGTGCGCATCCTCAGCGCCACCCACCGCGACCTGGAGAAGATGGTCAGCGAAGGCACCTTCCGCGAAGACCTGTTCTACCGCCTCAACGTGCTCAACGTCGAAGTACCGCCCCTGCGCGCACGCGGCCAGGACATCCTGTTGCTGGCCCGCTATTTCATGCAGCAGGCCTGTGCGCAGATCCAGCGCCCGGTCTGCCGCCTGGCGCCCGGCACTTACCCGGCGCTGCTGGGCAACCGCTGGCCGGGCAACGTACGCCAGTTGCAGAACGTGATCTTCCGCGCCGCAGCGATCTGCGAAAGTAGCCTGGTGGACATCGGCGACCTCGACATCGCTGGCACCTCGGTGGCGCGCCAGAGCGACGGCGAAATCGACAGCCTGGAACAGGCGGTGGAAGACTTCGAGCGCAACCTGCTGGAAACCCTCTACACCAGCTACCCCTCGACTCGCCAACTGGCCAGCCGCTTGCAGACTTCCCATACGGCGATTGCCCATCGTCTGCGCAAGTACGGCATTCCCACCGGCAAGCCCTGACTGGCTGGGTCGATAGAGGTCAAATGTGGGAGGAGGCCTGCCCCCTCCCACATTGGCACCATTCCAAACGTTGACCGCATTACAGATTTTGGTCTGAGAACGACATCCGCTGTACTGAAAGCGCTACAGCGTAACGATATCGCTACAACCCTGTTTTTTACGCGCCATGCAAGGCTTTGATCCACATAGGCTTTTTTTCACAGGCCCAACTGTAGCGAAATCGATACAGCCAACATGCATATCCTCATAACCGATTTTATCAAGCTATTGATTTACAACGGTTTAATCACGTTGGCCGCGATATTGCTAAGCAACTCCTCATTATTCCAATCCCGTCCACCAGACGAATCTGGCCCTGAGGAGTTTCCATGAGCGAGTTGCGTTTCACTGAAGATCACGAATGGCTGCGCGCCGAAGCCGACGGCAGTGTCACCGTGGGTATCACCGCTTTTGCGCAGAACGCGCTGGGTGATGTGGTTTTCGTGCAACTGCCGGAGTTGCAGGCCTACGACAAGGGCGCCGAAGCGTCCACCGTGGAATCGGTCAAGGCCGCCAGCGGCGTGTACATGCCGCTGGACGGGGAAGTCCTCGAAGTGAACGACAAGCTTGACGGCAGCCCGGAACTGGTCAACGAAGACCCGATGGGCGAAGGTTGGTTCTTCCGCTTTAAACCGGCCGATGCCGGGGCAGTCGCTAAACTGTTGGATCAGGACGCGTACGATCGCCTGATCAAAGCCAACGCTGAAGCTTGAGGAGCGCGCCATGACCGTTAATCTCACCACCGCCAACGAATTCATCGCCCGCCATATCGGCCCGCGCCACGAAGACGAGCAACAGATGCTCGCCAGCCTGGGCTTTGACTCCCTGGAAGCCCTGAGCGCCAGCGTGATCCCGGAAAGCATCAAGGGCACCAGCGTGCTCGGCCTGGAAGACGGCCTCAGCGAAGCCGAGGCCCTGGCCAAGATCAAGGCCATCGCCGGCAAGAACCAACTGTTCAAGACCTACATCGGCCAGGGCTACTACAACTGCCACACGCCGTCGCCGATCCTGCGCAACCTCCTGGAAAACCCGGCCTGGTACACCGCCTACACCCCGTACCAGCCCGAAATCTCCCAAGGCCGCCTGGAAGCGCTGCTGAACTTCCAGACCCTGATCAGCGACCTCACCGGCCTGCCGATCGCCAATGCCTCCCTGCTCGACGAAGCCACCGCCGCCGCCGAAGCCATGACCTTCTGCAAGCGCCTGAGCAAGAACAAGAGCAGCAACGCCTTCTTCGCCTCGATCCACAGCCACCCGCAGACCCTCGACGTGCTGCGCACCCGTGCCGAACCGCTGGGCATCGACGTGGTCGTCGGCGATGAGCGTGAACTGACCGACGTCAGCCCATTCTTCGGCGCCCTGCTGCAATACCCGGCCAGCAACGGCGACGTGTTCGACTACCGCGAACTGACCGAGCGCTTCCACGCCGCCAATGCCCTGGTGGCCGTGGCCGCCGACCTGCTGGCCCTGACCCTGCTGACCCCACCGGGTGAGTTCGGCGCCGACGTGGCCATCGGCAGCGCGCAACGCTTCGGCGTGCCGCTGGGCTTTGGTGGCCCGCACGCGGCGTACTTCTCCACCAAGGATGCGTTCAAGCGCGACATGCCGGGCCGTCTGGTCGGCGTGTCCGTCGACCGTTTCGGCAAGCCGGCCCTGCGCTTGGCCATGCAGACCCGTGAGCAACATATCCGTCGCGAGAAAGCCACGTCGAACATCTGCACCGCCCAGGTGCTGCTGGCCAACATCGCCAGCATGTACGCCGTGTACCACGGCCCCAAGGGCCTGACCCAGATTGCCCGGCGCGTGCACCAGCTGACGGCGATCCTGGCCAAGGGCTTGACCGCCCTGGGCCTGACCGTCGAACAAGCCAACTTCTTCGATACCATTACCCTGAACACTGGCGCCAAGACCGCCGCCCTGCACGACACGGCCCGCGCACAAAGCATCAACCTGCGCGTGGTGGACGCCGAGCGCCTGGGTATTTCGGTTGACGAAACCACCACCCAGGCCGATATCGAAGCCCTGTGGTCGATCTTCGCCGACGGCAAGTCACTGCCGGCCTTCAACGCCAGCGTAGACAGCACCCTGCCTGCCGCCCTGCTGCGCCAGTCGCCTGTGCTCAGCCACCCGGTGTTCAACCGCTATCACTCGGAAACCGAGCTGATGCGCTACCTGCGCAAACTGGCCGACAAGGACCTGGCGCTGGACCGCACCATGATCCCGCTGGGCTCGTGCACCATGAAACTCAACGCCGCCAGCGAAATGATCCCGGTGACCTGGGCCGAATTCGGTGCCCTGCACCCATTCGCCCCGGCCGAACAAAGCGCCGGCTACCTGCAATTGACGTCCGAGCTGGAAGCCATGCTGTGCGCGGCCACCGGCTACGACGCGATCTCGCTGCAACCGAACGCCGGCTCCCAGGGTGAGTACGCCGGCCTCCTGGCCATTCGCGCCTACCACCAGAGCCGTGGCGAGGAACGTCGCGACATCTGCCTGATCCCGTCATCGGCCCACGGCACCAACCCGGCGACCGCCAACATGGCCGGCATGCGCGTGGTCGTCACCGCGTGCGACGCACGTGGCAACGTCGACATCGAAGACCTGCGCGCCAAGGCCATCGAGCACCGCGAGCACCTTGCGGCCTTGATGATCACCTACCCGTCCACCCACGGCGTGTTCGAAGAAGGCATCCGCGAAATCTGCGGCATCATTCACGACAACGGCGGCCAGGTGTACATCGACGGTGCCAACATGAACGCCATGGTCGGCCTGTGCGCCCCGGGCAAGTTCGGCGGCGACGTGTCCCACCTGAACCTGCACAAGACCTTCTGCATCCCCCACGGCGGTGGCGGCCCGGGCGTCGGCCCGATTGGCGTCAAGTCGCACCTCACGCCGTTCCTGCCCGGCCACGCGGCCATGGAACGCAAGGAAGGCGCGGTGTGCGCCGCGCCGTTCGGCAGCGCGAGCATCCTGCCGATCACCTGGATGTACATCAGCATGATGGGCGGCGCAGGCCTCAAGCGCGCTTCGCAGTTGGCGATCCTGAATGCCAACTACATTTCCCGTCGCCTGGAAGAGCACTACCCGGTGCTGTACACCGGCAGCAACGGCCTGGTGGCCCACGAATGCATCCTGGATCTGCGCCCGCTGAAGGACAGCAGCGGCATCAGTGTGGATGACGTGGCCAAGCGCCTGATCGACTTCGGCTTCCATGCGCCGACCATGTCGTTCCCAGTGGCCGGCACCTTGATGATCGAGCCGACCGAAAGCGAATCCAAGGAGGAACTGGACCGTTTCTGCAACGCCATGATCGCCATCCGCGAAGAAATCCGCGCAGTGGAGAACGGCACGCTGGACAAGGACGACAACCCGCTGAAAAACGCACCCCACACCGCAGCTGAACTGGTAAGTGAGTGGACCCACCCCTACACCCGCGAACAGGCGGTGTATCCAGTGCCATCGTTGATCGAAGGCAAGTACTGGCCGCCGGTGGGGCGTGTCGACAACGTGTTTGGTGACCGTAATCTGGTGTGTGCGTGCCCGTCGATCGAGAGTTACGCATAACCAAAGGATGCATTGGGTACAAATGTGGGAGGGGGCTTGCCCCCGATTGCGGTGCATCAGCCACAGATAAGCTGACTGACACACTGTCATCGGGGGCAAGCCCCCTCCCACACTAGATCGAGTCAACTTTCAGAAAATAATAAGAAACCGGAGAACAACCATGTCCCTTAGCGTGTTCGACCTGTTCAAGATTGGCATTGGCCCCTCCAGCTCCCACACCGTCGGCCCGATGCGTGCGGCCGCTCGATTCGTCGAGGGTCTCAAGCGTGACCACCTGCTGGGCGCCACCGCCTGCGTCAAGGTGGAACTCTATGGGTCGCTGGGCGCCACCGGCAAAGGCCACGGCAGCGACAAAGCCGTGTTGCTGGGCCTGGAAGGCGAACACCCGGACACCGTGAATACCGAAACCGTGGCAACACGCCTGGCGCAGATGCGCAAGGACGGCCACCTGAATCTGCTCGGTGAACACCGCATTGCGTTCAACGAGAAAGAACACCTGGCGATGATTCGCAAACCCCTCGCCTACCATCCCAACGGCATGATTTTCCGTGCCTTCGACGCCGCCAACATCCAGATTCGCAGCCGCGAGTACTACTCGGTGGGCGGCGGTTTTGTGGTGGATGAGGACGCCGCCGGTGCCGACCGGATTGTCGAAGACGCCACACCCCTGACCTTCCCGTTCAAGCACGCCAAGGACTTGCTGAGCCATTGCACCACCTATGGGCTGTCCATCAGCCAGGTGATGCTGACCAATGAAAGCGCCTGGCGCCCGGAAGCGGAAACCCGCGCCGGCCTGCTGAAGATCTGGCAGGTGATGCAGGAATGCGTGGACGCCGGTTGCCGCAACGAAGGGATTCTGCCCGGTGGATTGAAGGTCAAGCGTCGCGCGGCGGCCCTGCATCGCCAGTTGTGCAAGAACCCGGAGTCGGCGTTGCGCGATCCGTTGTCGGTGCTCGATTGGGTCAACCTCTACGCCCTGGCGGTCAATGAAGAAAACGCCAACGGCGGGCGCGTGGTCACGGCGCCCACCAATGGTGCGGCCGGGATTGTGCCGGCGGTGCTGCATTACTACATGCGCTTCATTCCCGGCGCGAATGAGGATGGCGTAGTGCGCTTCCTGCTCACGGCGGCCGCCATCGGCATTCTGTACAAGGAAAACGCCTCGATCTCCGGCGCCGAAGTCGGCTGCCAGGGCGAGGTCGGCGTGGCCTGTTCCATGGCCGCCGGTGCGTTGTGCGAAGTGTTGGGCGGCAGCGTGTCCCAGGTGGAAAACGCCGCCGAAATCGGCATGGAACACAACCTCGGCCTGACCTGCGACCCGATTGGCGGACTGGTGCAGGTGCCCTGCATCGAGCGTAACGCCATGGGCTCGGTCAAGGCGATCAACGCAGTGCGCATGGCCTTGCGCGGCGATGGGCAGCACTTTGTGTCCCTCGATAAAGTGATCCGCACCATGCGCCAGACCGGCGCCGACATGAAAAGCAAATACAAGGAAACCGCCCGCGGCGGTTTGGCGGTCAACATTATCGAGTGCTGACGCCTAACAGCGCGCCAGCACGTTTTTCAGGAGCTGAATATGTCCACCGAAACCCTGTTGAAAACCCCTCTGCACGCCCTGCACCTCGAACTGGGCGCACGCATGGTGCCCTTCGCCGGCTACGACATGCCGGTGCAATACCCACTGGGCGTGATGAAGGAACACCTGCACACCCGTGATCAAGCCGGTTTGTTCGACGTGTCCCACATGGGCCAGATCCGCCTTACCGGCGCCAACGCTGCCAAGGCCCTGGAAACCCTGGTGCCGGTCGACATCATCGACCTGCCGGTGGGCATGCAGCGCTACGCGATGTTCACTAATGAGCAGGGCGGCATTCTCGATGACCTGATGGTGGCGAACCTGGGTAACGACGAACTGTTCCTGGTGGTCAATGCCGCCTGCAAGGATCAGGACCTCGCGCACCTGCGCCAACACATCGGCGACCAGTGCACCATCGAGCCGCTCTTCGAAGAGCGTGCGTTGCTGGCGCTGCAGGGCCCGGCCGCGGTCAAGGTGCTGGCGCGCCTGGCACCGGAAGTCACCAAGATGACCTTCATGCAATTCGCCGACCTGCGCCTGCTGGGCGTGGACTGCTATGTCAGCCGTTCGGGCTATACCGGTGAAGACGGCTTCGAAATCTCCGTACCTGCGGCCAATGCCGAAAGCCTGGCGCGCAGCCTGCTGGCCGAGACCGAAGTACAGGCCATCGGCCTGGGTGCCCGCGATTCGTTGCGCCTGGAAGCCGGCTTGTGCCTCTACGGCCACGACATGAACACCGACACCACCCCCATCGAGGCCAGCCTGTTGTGGGCTATCTCGAAGGCCCGCCGTGCCGACGGTGCACGTGCCGGTGGCTTCCCTGGCGCCGACCAGATCTTCACCCAGCAGCAAACCGGCGTGAGCCGCAAACGTGTAGGCCTGCTGCCACAGGAGCGCACACCCGTGCGTGAAGGCGCGGAAATTGTCGACGCAGACGGCACCGTGATCGGCAGTGTGTGCAGCGGTGGTTTCGGCCCGACCCTCGGCGGCCCGCTCGCCATGGGTTACCTGGACAGCGCTTTTATTGCACTGGATACCGAAGTCTCTGCGCTGGTGCGTGGGAAAAAGGTGCCACTTCGTGTAAGTAAAATGCCATTTGTGCCACAACGTTACTATCGTGGCTGATTGACTGTTTCTATAAGTAACGAGGTTGCGTTAACGTGCACTAATCTGTAACGCAACCGCCATAAAACAGTGCACTTCCGATAGTCTTTTATAGAGGGTTCAACCTATAACAAGTGACCAACTCTATCGAATAAGTCAGTTCCACACTGTTCAACCAAGTGTCATGAGCCCCAGCAAAACCTGGGCTTTTGGCAGGGCTTGTTTTTTCTCTATTAGTTGGCGTAGAGTTTGCCCACTGTGTTTGCATGGGTCGCTTGGAACCTGGACCTGGGCAGTAGCTGAAGAAGTCCGCTACAACCCGTTCGACGTCTCTTACTTTCCTGCAACCCAGCCCAGTACTCTTTCATGCGAAAGGGGCTGTCATTAATTTTTAGCGTCAAGGAAATAAGAAAATGGCTGAACGTCAGAGCGGTACCGTCAAGTGGTTTAACGACGAGAAAGGGTTTGGTTTTATCACTCCAGAAAGCGGTCCGGATCTGTTCGTGCATTTCCGCGCTATTCAGGGCAACGGCTTCAAGAGCCTGAAAGAAGGCCAGAAAGTGACATTCGTTGCTGTGCAAGGCCAGAAGGGCATGCAGGCTGACGAAGTACAAGCAGAAAACCACTGAGTTCTTCTGCGACAAAAAGCCCCTGATGGTGACATCAGGGGCTTTTTTATGTGCATTTGCTCGTAAAATGGCTTTTTTTCATAAGAGAGCCCTGCCATGTCGAAACCCCTGCTGAGCCCGCAAGGCGAATTCCCCGCCGTTGGCCTGGGCCGTCGCCTGGCAGCGATGTTCTATGATTTCCTGCTATGCACCGCACTGCTGATCGTCACCGCGTTTATCTACAAGCTGATCTGGATCGCGTTTGTCGGTGAAGCCAGGATGCGCACCCTCACCGAATCCGGCGCGCTGGACGGCGACCCGTTGCTGTCGACGATCCTGTTGTTTGTGCTGTTCGGCTTCTTCGCCAAGTTCTGGACTCATTCCGGCCAGACCCTGGGCATGCAGGTGTGGGGCGTACGCGTGCAGAACGCTGACGGCTCGCGGATCAGCCTGTGGCAGGCGTTGCTGCGCTTCGTGGTGTCGATTGCGTCGTGGTTGTGCGTAGGGCTGGGGTTTATCTGGTCGCTGTTTGATAAGCGCAAACGCAGCTGGCATGACATCTATTCCGACAGCCAGCTGGTTCGTATCCCCAAACAGAAAAAGTAGCGACTCAGGCGTTACCCGCCAGCTTCAAGCGCGCGGCCTGGGTAAAGTCCAACATGCGCTTGAGCGGACGCACAGCCTGCGGGATCACCGAAGGCTCGACGAATATCTCGTTACTGCCTTCACGCAGGCACTGCAACGTGCGCTCCAGCGTGTTCATTGCCATCCATGGACAATGCGCGCAACTGCGGCACGCCGCACCATTGCCGGCGGTAGGCGCCTCGACGAAGACCTTGTCCGGGCACAGTTGCTGCATCTTGTAGAAGATGCCGCGGTCGGTCGCGACGATAAAGGTTTTATTCGGCAGGCGTTGGGCCGCGGCAATCAGCTGGCTGGTCGAGCCTACGGCATCCGCCAGTTCGATCACCGATGTCGGCGATTCCGGATGCACCAGGATGGCCGCATCCGGGTACAGCGCTTTCATGTCTTCCAACTGCTTGGATTTGAATTCTTCGTGGACGATGCAGGCGCCGTCCCATAGCAGCATATCTGCACCGGTCTGGCGCTGGATGTAAGTGCCCAGGTGTTTGTCCGGCCCCCAGATGATCGTCTCGCCGTTGTCCATCAGGCTTTCGACGATTTCCAGCGCGCAGCTTGACGTCACCACCCAATCCGCCCGGGCTTTGACCGCCGCCGAGGTGTTGGCATACACCACCACGGTGCGTTCGGGATGCTGATCGCAGAACGCCGAGAACTCATCGACGGGGCAGCCCAGGTCCAGGGAGCAGGTGGCCTCCAGGGTGGGCATGAGGATACGTTTTTCAGGGGTGAGGATCTTGGCGGTCTCGCCCATGAAACGCACACCGGCGACCAACACGGTCTTGGCCGGGTGAGCGGCGCCGAAGCGCGCCATTTCCAGGGAGTCAGAGACACAGCCACCGGTTTCTTCGGCCAGGGCCTGGATCACCGGGTCACAGTAGAAGTGGGCAACCAGCACCGCATCCTGAGCCTTGAGCTCGGCGGCGATGGCAGTGCGCAGGCTCGCCTCTTCATCGGCGCTGAGGGCCTTGGGCTGCTTGGCGTCGAGGTGGGCTTGAACCAGAAGGCGTTCGGAAATTTGCGTCATGTTCGCAAGACCTGCAGGCGCAGTTGCGCGAAAGTCGAGTGTACCACCGGCTCTGGAGCCCTTCGGGCGCCGCCGGACGAAGTGATTGTGTTCATCAAGCACGGGTTAAGGTGAAGCTCGGCAAGGCTACAGAATATCGAATGGTTTCAAAAGCCTAATCTGGTGTTCGCCTGCGCCTGCGTCGGGCAAAAAAAACGGGAAGCCCCACATGGGCTTCCCGTATTTACCGCCGGTTTTTTTATCAAAAACGGTAAGTCACCGAGCCACCGAACCCGTTGGCACTGTTTTCATATTTGGCATCGTAAGTCAGGCCAACCTGGGAAAGGTTCTGCCGCACCTTGATCGGTTCTTCCTTGAGGTAGGAATACGCCACATCGAAGGTCAGGTTATCGACGGGCGTCCAGCCAGCACCCAAGCTGAAAACAGTGCGGTCCCCCGTAGGAATTCGAACGGAGCGGTCGGTGTTGTTGGTAGGCGTCTGGTCCACCGAGAAACCGGTCCGCAGTACGAGTTCTTTGTTGACCCGATAGGCCGCGCCAATGGCATGGGACCAGGTGTCATGCCAATGCTGTTGTTCGGTGATCGAACCCAGGCCACCGAATTGAGCGGTGAGGTCGGAGACCCCGTCGTTGTTGATGGTGATCTTCTTCAACTGGCTCCAACGGGTGTAGGTGCTGCCGAGGTACAAGGTCCAGTCATCATTGAGTTGATGGGTTACCGAGAAATCCACCGAAGAGGGCGTAGTCACATCCAGGCTGGCGTCATACTTTTGTGGCCCACCGTCGAAGGCATCGGAGATCAAACCGGACGCGTGGGTCTTGCCGCTGAGGTGGTAGACCACCTGCGAGTGATAGGTCACACCGATGCGCGTACTTTCAAGGGGCTGCACCAGGAGACCGGCATTGAACCCGGTGGCGTTGTCGTCGCCTTTGACCTTCACGCTTTCGCCGGCTCCGCCACCCAGCGGCACATTGGAATCCAGCTCGCCACTGATGCGATTGAAGGTCGGGCCAAAGCCCACCGACACTTTGTCGTTGAAGGCATAGCTGACCGTCGGCTGCACGGTGATGACCTGGACCTTGCTCTTGTTGCCAAAGCCATTGCCCTGGAAGCTGTGCTCATAGTCGGTCACCAGGCCGAACGGCGCGTAGATACCCAGGCCGAACGCCCAGTGCTCATCAATGGGCGTGACCAGGTACCCCATCGGCACGGCAATGCCGGGCACCATGTCGCCCTTATTGGTGCCTGGGTTGTTGGCACCGAACTGCGAGGAACTGGCGTCCTTGATGTTGGATTTGGCATCGAGGTAAGTCGCGCCGAGGCTGACTTCATTCTGTTTCAGACGCGACATGCCGGCGGGGTTGCCGAACACCGTGCTGGCGTCTTCGGCGGAGGAGGAACGACCGGCGTAGCCCGTGCCCATTGAACTGATGCTTTGTTCATTGAGCGCGAAACCACCGGCGAACAACGGGGTTGAGGCAAGGGAAACGGCGAGCGCCAAGGCGCCTTTAAGAGTTTTGTTATTCATTATTAGGACTCGAATTGTGGGGCAGCGATGGGGAAGCTACCAACGTTCGAGCGGCCGGTTTATGAAGAGTTTTTCATGCGCAGGATTGTCGGACAATTCTATGCATTTCAAAGACTTTGCCTGTTTTTTCGTTTCCAGTAATGACCTTGAAACCCGATTGTGACCTACGGGTTTCGGCGATAGCGTCAGCCTCGCGCAGACGCAAAAAAGCCCCAGGCTTTTCGTTGGCCTGGGGCTGTCGGGTTTTCAGGCAGGCAAAAAAAAACCCGGAAATCCTCACTTGCGTGGGCCTTCCGGATTTTCTAAACCGCCAAAAATGGTGGGTCGTGTGGGATTCGAACCTACGACCAATTGGTTAAAAGCCAACTGCTCTACCAACTGAGCTAACGACCCGCTGTGTGGTGGCGCGTATAATACTGATTTCTAAGGATTATTCAACACCTTATTTGAAATAAATCAGAAATAACGCGTTGGGTCAGTAATTCCGGCGGCTTGGAAGCCTTCTGCACGCAGTCTGCAGCTGTCGCATTTCCCACAAGCACGGCCGTCATCGTCTGCCTGGTAGCAGGAAACAGTCAGCGAATAATCGACGCCAAGTCCTACGCCTGCCTTCACGATGTCAGCCTTGCTCAGGTTTTGCAGCGGCGCCAGGATACGGAAGCCCTGCCCTTCTACACCGGCCTTTGTCGCCAGGTTGGCCATGCGTTCGAACGACTCGACGAACTCCGGACGGCAGTCAGGGTAACCTGAATAATCCACCGCGTTGACGCCGATGAAAATGTCGCGAGCGTGAAGTACCTCTGCCCAGCCAAGCGCCAGGGACAGGAACACCGTGTTACGTGCTGGCACGTAGGTCACCGGGATGCCTTCACCGGGGGTTTCTGGCACATCGATGCTGCTGTCGGTCAGTGCTGAGCCGCCGATGCCGTTGAGGTTCAGGCCAATCACCTTGTGTTCGACCACGCCCATGTCGCGGGCGACGCGGGCCGCAGCGTTCAACTCGGCACGGTGACGCTGGCCGTAGTCGAAGCTCATGGTGTAGCAGCTGTAGCCTTGCGCCTGCGCCATGGCAACCACCGTGGCGGAGTCGAGGCCGCCGGACAGCAGGATTACCGCGCGTTTTTGATCCATGGTGTGTTCAGTCATATCAGCGTCCTGGCTCGTCGTTCCAAAGGTATTTATGCAACTGCAATTGCAGGCGCACCGGCAGATTGTCCGCAACCACCCAATCGGCGAGGTCACGTGCATTCAGGTCATGGTGGCTTGGTGAGAACAGCACTTCGCCTGCACGGCGGTCCAGCCCGTATTGAATCAGCTTGGAGTTCGCCCAGTCGTAGTCGTCACGCGAACAGATGACGAACTTGACCTGGTCGTTGGCCGTCAACAGCTCGATGTTCTCGTAGCGGTTGCGATGCGATTCCTTGGAATCGGGGGTCTTGAGGTCGACTACCCGGCTTACGCGGGGGTCAACTGCAGAGATATCCAAGGCGCCACTGGTTTCCAGGGAGACCTCGTAACCGGCGTCACACAGCTGCTTGAGCAATGGGATGGCATTGGGCTGGGCCAGCGGCTCACCGCCGGTCACACAGACATAGCGCGGCTTGTAGCCGGCAACCTGCTCCAGGATGTCATCGAGGGTGCGCACCGTGCCACCACTGAAGGCGTAGGCGCTGTCGCAGTACTGGCAACGCAAGGGGCAACCGGTCAGGCGCACAAATACTGTGGGCAGGCCGGCCGTCCGCGTTTCACCCTGCAACGAGTAAAAAACTTCGGTAATACGTAATGTGTCTTGCATAGTCGCCACGGGCGTAACAGCTAAACAGGCTGTCCGCCTCCGTCAGGCACTTTGAGGGACCCCGCCAACGCGTAGACCCCAAAAAGCGTGTTTCATAAAAGGGCGTGGATTCTAACGAAAAAACCCGCGCCAGGCGCGGGTTTCTTCTAAACGGGCAAACATCGCTTACAAGCGCTGCAAGTCCCGTTGGGCCAACTGGGCAGCGGAAGTCCCCGGATACTGGGCCACCACCTGTTGCAGAATGCCTTTGACCTTGTCGGTATGACCCAGGCGGCGTTCTACGTCAGCGAGTTTGTACAGCGAGTCCGGCACCTTGGCGTGCTTGGGGTACAGCTGGCTGACCTTGGCAAATGCCTGGCCCGCGCCCTGTAGGTCACCCTTTGCCAGGTTGACTTCACCTAACCAGTATTGGGCGTTGCCCGCATATTGGCTGTTCGGGTATTTACGCAGGAAAGCGGTAAAGGCCTGGCTGGCCTTGTCGAAATCCTTGGCTTTGATCAGGTCGAAGGCTGCATCGTAATACAGCTTTTCCTTCGCCGGATCACCCGGTTCGCTGCTCGCGGCAGGGGCTTGGCTGGCAGCCGCCCCTGCTGCTGCACCGGCAGCAGCGCTAGGCGCGCCACCGGCAGGAGAATTATCAGGAGTTGCGGCAGGTTGAACGCCGGCTCCAATACGTTGATCAAGATCCTTGTAACGCTCCAGGCCTTCTTGCTTGAGCTGGTTCACCTGGTTTTGCAGTACCTCAATAGCGCCTTGCTGCTGCGCGATTTGATCCTGCATGCGTTGCAATTGGTTGAACAGTTCGCCCTGTGCCGAGGGAGCGGACGTAGCCGCTCCCCCCGCATAGGCGCCGTTCGTGCCATAACCCGCTGGCGGATAACTGCTCCCGCTATTGTTATAGCCAGAGTTGCTATCTTCCACAGGAACCGCAGCCCACACCGCAAGCGGTGCGAGGCTGAGAGCCAATACAGTCAGAGCACGACGGCACGTTCGCATGACGAATTACTTACGCAGTTCGACGCGACGGTTTTGAGCCCAGGACTGCTCGTCGTGGCCAGTAGCAACTGGACGCTCTTTACCGTAGGAAACCAGTTCCAGTTGGCCTGGAGCAACACCTTGCAGTACCAGGTAGCGCTGAACGGCTTTCGCACGACGCTCGCCCAGTGCCATGTTGTACTCACGAGTACCACGTTCGTCAGTGTTACCTTCCAGAACAACGCGAGCGCCGTTAGCTTTCAGGTCCTTCGCGTGAACGTCCAGAGCGCGCATGGCTTCTGGTTTCAGGTCCGAACTGTCGTATTCGAAGTAGAAAGTGGTGATAGCGCGCAGAGCAGCTTCTTCGCTCAGGGAGCCGTCAACCGCACCAGTGTTAGCGCCGTAACCAGCGTTTGGATCAACAGCTGCGCCTTCACCGGCATTGTCGCCGCCTTTAGACGAGCAACCAACGGCTACGGACAGAGCCAGAGCCAGAGCAGCAAACTTACCAAACTTCAGCATTTCCATCGTGAAACTCCTAATGAACCCCAGTGTGTTAAGCAAATCTTTTTGTAGCGCCGCGTCAGTTCAGGTAAGGGGACCAGGATGGTTCTCTGACTTCGCCTTGTGCGGTAGGAAGCGGGAGCCTTACGCGTCCATTAATGGACACGAGCATCAAGACTCCCCGGCCCTGCTGGCGGGTGGCGTAGATTACCATGGTGCCGTTGGGCGCAACAGTGGCTGACTCATCAAGGTTGGTATCTGTAAGGATTTTTACGGTTCCGCGCTGCAAATCCTGGGCCGCAACCCGGAAATTAGTGAAACCATCCTGACGGTGAATCATCACCAACGTCTTTTCATCAGCCGAAAGCTTAGGGTTGGCGTTGTAGTTACCGATAAAAGTAACGCGCTCTGCACCACCACCATTCACATTCGCCTTATAGACCTGTGGCTTGCCGCCACGGTCAGAGGTGAAGTAGATGGTCGAACCATCCTTGCCCCAGAACGGTTCGGTATTGATACCTGGGCCGCTGGTTGCGCGAGTGATCTGGCGTGAAGCCATGTTCATCACGTAGATGTCCGGGTTGCCGTCTTTAGACAGCACGAACGCCAGGCGCGAACCATCCGGTGACCAAGCCGGCGCACCGTTGAGGCCTTCGAAGTTGGTGATCTGCTCACGACGGCCAGTATCAATGTGCTGGACGAAGATACGCGGACGCTTCTGCTCGAAAGACACGTAGGCAATACGCTTGCCGTCCGGCGCGAAACGCGGCGACAGGATTGGCTCACGGGATTGCAGCAAGGTCACAGCGCGAGCACCGTCGTAGTCCGAACGCTGCAAGGTGTAACGAGTGTTGTCTACGGAGAAACGCTCAGCCGTTACATACAGAAGACGCGTCGAGAAAGCCCCCTTGATACCGGTGAGTTTTTCGAACGACTGGTCCGAGATGTAGTGGGCCATGTCGCGGATCTGCTCGGCCGTGCCCGAGACGCTGCCGGTCAAGACCTGCTGCTCGGTCGCCACGTTGAACAAGGCGTAGGTGATTTGCAGACGACCACCGGCCGGCGTGATATTGCCGACCATCAGGTACTGCGCGCCCACTGCTTTCCAGTCACGGAAGATGACTTCGCTGGCCTGGGTAGGCTGGCTGATCATGTTGCCTTTCGGAATCGGTGCGTAATAGCCGGAGTTGCGCAGGTCATCACTGACGATCTGGGCCATGTCGTCCGGCAGCACGCTGCCGCCCTGCCAGCCGAACGGTACTACCGCGATCGGAGTGGCCCGATCACTACCGCTGGTAACCAGGATGTTCTTTTCATCCGCCGCCGCTATCCCTGCCATACAGCAAATAACGACAAGCATTCCTCGAAGAAGGTTTCTCACAAGGCTAGATCCTCAGGTGTGAATGTCATCTTGAATGAACGATAGGGAGCGAAGTCGCTTGGTTTCATTCCCTGCATCTCGGTCAACCGGCCAATGTTCTTGACTGCGGCAACCGCCGAACTGTCGAACGAACCGTCACCACTGGACTTGGCCACGCTGACCGAAGTCACCGTACCGTCCGGCAACATGCCGATCTGCAGCACTACTGTCATGCCTTTGCGCGCCGAAGGTGGACGTGTCCAGCCTTCCGCTGCCCGTGCCCGAATCAGATCGTCGAAACTGCCCGCGACTTCATCACCACGTTCATCGGCCAAGGCTTGCTGACGCTGCGGCGTGTCGGAGAGCAAATCTGCCAAGGCCTGGGCCTTCTTCTCTTCGGCGGATTTGCGCGCTGCTTCCTGGGCCTTTTTCTTCTGGGCGTCGGCGGCAGCTTTCTTCTTCGCGTCGTCGGCGACTTTTTTCTTCGCCTCGTCTGCTTCAGCTTTTTTCTTGGCGTCTTCGGCGGCTTTTTTCTTCGCGTCTTCGACTATTTTCTTCTTGGCGTCTTCAGCGGCCTTTTTCTTGGCCTCTTCTTCGGCAGCCTTCTTGGCTTCTTCTTCAGATTTCTTCTTGGCTATATCAGCCAATTGTTTCTCTTCGGCCTTTTTCGCTTCGGCAGCTTTCTCGGCTTTCTTGGCTTCATCAGCCTTTTTCGCCTCGTCAGCCTTCTTGGCTTCGTCAGCCTTTTTCGATTCCTCGGCCTTTTGAGCCGCCTCTTCTTTCTTTTGTTCCGCAGCCGCCTTCACCGCTTCCTGCTCGACCTTCTTCTGTTCCATCTGTTCGACTTCAGTCTGGCGCGCAGCCGACTTCTGGGCCTCACCCGCAATCTTCTGATTGGTCTGGGTGGTGGCCTGGCTTTTCGATTTCAGCTGATACAGGGTCGCCTGCACGATCGGCTTGGCTGGCGGCAGGTCCGGGGTCATGGCGAAGCTGACGAACAGCATGCCAAACACCAGGACATGCAGCGCAATCGCCCAGACGCTAGGCCAGAAGTAGCTTTCCGAGGCGGACGGCTCTCGCTGTTGCTGCATCAGGGCGCCTCGGTAATCAAGCCAACGTTACCCACGCCGGCCTTCTGCAGCCCGCCCATGGCGCCCATGACGGAGCCGTAGTCGACCGATTTGTCGCCACGGATGAACACCTGGGTGTGCTTGCCGCCTTCGTTGCCGGAGCGAATGATCTTGGTCACTGCATCGGTCATCGCAGGCAAGGTGAGCGCCTTGTCTTGCTGCTTCTGCGTGTCGACTTCGCTGCCAAGGTTCCAGTAATAGGTCTTGTCAGCCTTGATCGAAATGGTCAGGACTTGAGTGTTGTTGTCTTGCGGCAAGGCTTCACTGGAAACCTTGGGCAAATCAACCTTCACGCCCTGGTTGAGCATCGGCGCGGTCACCATGAAGATAACCAGCAGCACCAGCATCACGTCGATGTAAGGCACTACGTTCATCTCGGCGACCGGCTTGCGCTTTTTGCGAGCTCGAGCGATTAAAGCCATTGGGAATTACCTGCTTATTCTTCGCTGGTGTGCACTTTACGGTGCAGGATCGCCTGGAACTCGTCGGCGAAGGTGTAGTAACGACCGATCAACGTTTCGCTGGTAGCAGCGAAGCGGTTGTAGGCGATTACTGCGGGGATAGCGGCAAACAGGCCGATCGCGGTGGCAATCAGGGCCTCGGCGATACCCGGTGCCACGGTGGCCAGGGTCGCTTGCTGGGCCTGAGCCAGGCCACGGAAGGAGTTCATGATCCCCCACACGGTACCGAACAGACCGATGTACGGGCTCACGGAGCCGACGGTGGCGAGGAACGGCAGGCTTTGCTCAAGCTTTTCTTCTTCGCGGGAAATGGCCACGCGCATGGCACGGGCCACACCTTCCATCACCGCTTCCGGGTCAACGCCTGGCTGCTGGCGCAGACGGGAGAATTCCTTGAAGCCGGCGCGGAAGATCTGCTCGACGCCCGAGTCCGGGTCCGGGTTGCTGCCGGCCTGGCGGTACAGCTTGGACAGGTCGATACCCGACCAGAAGCGCTCTTCAAAGCTCTCCAGGGCACGTCGACCGGCACGCAGCAGGTTGCTGCGCTGAAAAATCATGACCCAAGAGGTAACCGATGCGGCTACCAGGGTCAGCATGACCAGTTGAACCACAACACTGGCATTGCTGACCAGGCTCCACATGGAGGAATGGTCGACGACGGTAGGTTCCACGCTAAATCTCCTGCTTTGATTGTTTACCCGCGCCGCTTACGTCAGCAAAGGCCGCACGTAGAGCTTCGGGAATGGCCCGGGGTTTCAAGCTATTGGTGCGCACACAGGCCACCAGGAACTGCCCCTCACAGAGCAGCGTTGCATCCGTTGCCCGCCTGACCTGCTGCTTGAAACGCAGGCTGACACGGTTCAATTCGATTACTTCAGCGCTGACCAACAATTCGTCGTCCAGCCGCGCCGGCGCGTGATACCGCGCCTCGCTGGAGTGCACGACGAATAACAGGTCCTCCCCTGCCAGCTCGGATTGGGCAAAGCCCAGCTCCCGTAGCCGCTCGGTTCGAGCCCGCTCCATGAACTTGAGGTAGTTGACGTAATACACGATGCCGCCGGCATCGGTGTCCTCGTAATAAACGCGACAGCGATGTGCGAACGACTGATCCCCGTTTTGCGCGCGCATACTCTAGTGCTTACTCCTCAGGTTGCCAATCCGGCTGGGCAACTGTTTTTTCATTGTCTGAAACATTTCTAACGACTGAATGACGACACCAGCCACTAGGACAGCACAAACCTCGGATAAATCGACTGGCTATAGGTTTTTAATCGTCCACTGCATCGAGGAATTCGTCTACTACGGGCATCTCGCCCAATCGTGACGGAATGTTTAACCCAAAGTGCAGATAGGCGTGACGCGTCACCACCCTGCCCCTTGGCGTGCGCATGATGTAGCCCTGCTGGATCAGGTACGGTTCCAACACATCCTCAATGGTGTGGCGCTCTTCACTGATTGCCGCCGCCAGGCTGTCGACGCCCACCGGGCCACCGTCGAACTTCTCGATCATGGTCAGGAGCAGACGTCGATCCTGGTGATCGAAGCCGTGCTCATCCACGTCCAGCAGGTTCAAGGCCAGGTCGGCCACGGCCTTGGTGATGTGCCCCTTGGCCCGCACCTCGGCAAAGTCTCGCACGCGTCGCAGCAGGCGGTTGGCGATCCGCGGCGTGCCGCGGGCCCGACGGGCGATTTCAAACGCGCCTTCCGGGTCCAGCGGCAAGCCGAGAATGCTCGCCGAACGGCTGACAATGGTCGCCAGATCAGCCGTGCTATAGAACTCTAGACGTTGAACAATGCCGAAACGGTCTCGCAGTGGGTTGGTCAGCATCCCTGCGCGGGTTGTAGCGCCGACCAGCGTGAACGGCGGCAGGTCGAGCTTGATCGAACGGGCAGCCGGGCCTTCGCCGATCATGATGTCGAGCTGGAAGTCTTCCATGGCCGGGTACAACACTTCTTCGACGATCGGGGATAACCGATGGATCTCGTCGATAAACAGCACATCGTGCGGTTCAAGGTTGGTCAGCAACGCCGCCAGGTCACCCGGACGTTCCAGCACCGGGCCGGAGGTGGACTTGATCGATACGCCCATTTCCTGGGCAATGATGTTGGCCAGGGTGGTCTTGCCCAGGCCCGGTGGGCCGAAGATCAGCGTGTGGTCCAGGGACTCACTGCGCCCACGCGCAGCCTGGATGAACAATTCCATCTGCTCGCGCACGGTGGGCTGGCCAATGTATTCGGCCAGGCTCAGGGGGCGGATGGCGCGGTCCTGGACCTCTTCACGGTCGCGCGGGCCGGTGGCTGCAATCAGACGATCAGCTTCAATCACTTAAATCATTCCCTTCAGGGCGCGGCGGATCATGTCTTCACTGCTCAGGTTCTTGTCCTTGATGGCCGATACGGCCTTGCTGGCTTCCTGGGGTTTGTAACCCAGGGAAATCAGCGCGCTGACCGCATCGCTTTCGGCGCTCGCCACCTGGCCGGCCGGCATGTCCGGCTGGTTCGGTACAAGGGCGAACATGCTCGGTACGACCTCCCAGGCCTTGAAGCGGTCCTTGAGTTCCACCAGCAGGCGCTCGGCGGTCTTCTTGCCGACGCCTGGCACCTTGGTCAGCGCCGAGGTGTCCTGGGCCGAAACGGCACGCACCAGCTCATCCACTTCCAAGCTCGACATCAACGCCAGGGCCAGTTTCGGCCCTACGCCGTTCAGGCGGATGAGCTCACGGAAGAAGTCACGGTCACGCTTGCCAATGAAACCATAGAGCAATTGCGCATCTTCACGTACCACCAAGTGAGTATGCAGCGTAATCGGCTCACCGACCGACGGGAGGCGATACAAGGTGGTCATGGGCACTTCCAGCTCATACCCCAACCCATTTACATCCAGAATCAGGTGTGGCGGCTGTTTCTCAGCCAGAGTGCCGCGCAAGCGTCCAATCACGGTTCAGATCCTTAAAGCTAGGGTCAGAGCAGGGCCCGACCGGAAATAACGATTGCGCTGATGCTATCAGAGACGCAGGCGCCCGCCACGACTGCGTGCCGTGCCCAGGCCGTGAGGCAGTAAGCTTGAGCGAGTGTGCGCATGGCAAATGGCAATAGCCAGGGCGTCCGAGGCGTCGATCTGCGGTTTTGAAGTGAGCTTGAGCATATGCATGACCATCATCTGCACCTGCTCTTTGTTCGCCGCGCCGGTGCCGACCACGGCCTGTTTGACCTGGGTGGCGGTGTACTCGGCGATTTCCATGCCCTCCTCGGCGCCGGCAACGATGGCGGCGCCACGGGCCTGGCCAAGCTTCAACGCGGAGTCGGCATTCTTTGCCATGAACACCTTTTCGATACCCATGGTCACCGGCCCGTAGGTCTGGATCACCTCACGCACGCCGCGATAAACGATCTGCAGGCGCTCGGCCAACTCGCCCGCGCCGGTGCGGATGCAGCCCGAAGCCACGTACACGCAGCCACGCGGGGTCTGTTGCACCACGCCAAAACCGGTGATGCGCGAACCGGGGTCGATACCTAGGATTAAAGTCATAACGCCTGCGGGTTGGGTAAGCACATTTTTTGACACAGAGAAGACCCTATGTGGGAGGGGGCTTGCCCCCGATAGCGGTGAATCAGTCGATTTATACGTAACTGACACACTGTCATCGGGGGCAAGCCCCCTCCCACTTTTTGATCTACATCGTCCTTCAGCCTAGCTGTTCGGCTACAGACTCAGGGATGTCGGCGTTGGAATACACGTTCTGCACATCATCCAGGTCTTCGAGCATATCCAGCATCTTCAGCACTTTCTGCGCACCGTCCAGGTCCAGCTCGGCGCTGGTGGTCGGCAGCATCACGATTTCCGCGTCGGTACCTTTGAAACCGGCCGCTTCCAGGGCATTGCGCACCGCATAGAAGCTGGCGAACGAAGTGAACACGTCGATGGAACCGTCTTCGTTGGTCACCACGTCGTCGGCATCCGCCTCCATCGCCGCTTCCATCAGCGCATCTTCATCGGTGCCCGGCGCGAAGGTAATCTGCCCCTTGCGCTCGAACAGGTAGGCCACCGAACCGTCAGTGCCGAGGTTGCCACCACATTTGCTGAATGCATGACGCACAGCGGCGGCAGTACGGTTGCGGTTGTCGGTCATGCACTCGACCATCACGGCCACGCCACCCGGGCCATAGCCTTCGTAGCTCAGCTCGACCATGTCGTCGGTACCGGCAGCGCCGGCACCGCGGGCCACGGCGCGGTCGATGATGTCGCGACTCATGTTCGCGCCAAGGGCCTTGTCCAGCGCCAAGCGCAGACGCGGGTTGGAGCCTGGATCACCCCCACCCTGGCGGGCCGCGACGGTCAGCTCGCGGATCCATTTAGTGAAAATCTTGCCTTTCTTGGCATCCTGACGCTCTTTGCGGTGCTTGATGTTCGCCCACTTGGAATGGCCAGCCATAACACAACTCCAAAAATTCTCTAGAAACCTTATCAATTCCGCCCCAGGCGGAATGCAACCCTTGTAACGCAAAGGCGCATCCGAAGATGCGCCTTTTTTGACTGCGTAAACCTCAGTGCGCTTTCACGCAGCAGCCTTACTCAGCCTTCGGCGTCTCGCGCAGACGGATGTGCAGCTCGCGCAATGCCTTGGCATCCACCACACCTGGCGCCTGGGTCATGACGTCCGCAGCGCTCTGGGTTTTCGGGAAGGCGATCACTTCACGGATCGACTGGGCGCCGGTCATCAGCATCACCAGGCGATCCAGGCCGAACGCCAGGCCACCATGGGGCGGCGCACCGTATTTCAGGGCGTCGAGCAGGAAGCCGAACTTCTCTTCCTGTTCCGCTTCGTTGATGCCCAACAGGCGGAACACCGCTTGCTGCATTTCCTTGCGATGGATACGGATCGAACCGCCACCCAGCTCGGTACCGTTCAATACCATGTCATACGCGCGGGACAGCGCGCCAGCCGGGTTGGCTTCCAGTTCGGCCGGCGAGCATTTCGGCGCGGTGAACGGGTGGTGCAAGGCGCTGAAGCTACCGTCGTCGTTTTCTTCGAACATCGGGAAGTCAACGACCCACATCGGGGCCCATTCGCAGGTCAGCAGGTTCAAGTCGTGACCCAGCTTGATGCGCAGCGCGCCCAAGGCTTCGCTGACGATCTTGGCCTTGTCGGCGCCGAAGAACACGATATCGCCGTCGACTGCGCCGACGCGATCGAGGATCGCGTTCAGGTTGTCCAGCGGAATGTTCTTCACGATCGGCGATTGCAGGCCGTCAACGCCATTGGCGCGCTCGTTGACCTTGATATACGCCAGGCCCTTGGCACCGTAGATGCCAACGAACTTGGTGTAGTCGTCGATCTGCTTGCGCGGCATGCTCGCGCCGCCAGGCACGCGCAGGGCGGCGATGCGGCATTTAGGGTCGTTGGCCGGGCCGCTGAACACCTTGAAGTCGACTTCTTTGAGTTGGTCAGCCACGTCCACCAGTTCCAGCGGGTTACGCAGGTCTGGCTTGTCGGAACCGTAGCGGCGCATGGCTTCTTCGAAGGTCATGTGCGGGAAGTCGCCGAATTCCAGGCCCAGCACTTCCTTAAACAGGTTGCGGATCATCTGTTCGGTCAGGCCCATGATCTCTTTTTCATCGAGGAAGCTGGTCTCGATGTCGATCTGGGTGAATTCAGGCTGGCGGTCAGCGCGCAGGTCTTCGTCGCGGAAGCACTTGGCGATCTGGTAGTAGCGGTCGAAGCCGGCGACCATCAGCAGTTGCTTGAACAGCTGCGGCGATTGCGGCAGGGCGAAGAACGAACCGGCGTGGGTACGGCTAGGTACCAGGTAGTCGCGCGCGCCTTCCGGGGTGGCCCGGGTCAGGATCGGGGTTTCGACATCGAGGAAGCCGTTTTCGTCGAGGAAACGACGGATGCTGGTGGTCATGCGCGAACGCAGGCGCAGCTTCTCGGCCATTTCCGGACGACGCAGGTCCAGGAAGCGATAGCGCAGGCGGGTTTCTTCGCCCACGTCAGAGTATTCGTTGAGTGGGAACGGCGGGGTTTCCGACTCGTTCAGTACTTCCAGCTCATAGCCCAGCACTTCGATGCCGCCGGACGCCATGTTCTTGTTCACGGCACCCGCCGGACGCAGGCGAACCTTGCCGGTGATCTTCACGACGTATTCGCTGCGCACGCGGTCGGCGGCGGCGAAGCTTTCGGCGCGATCCGGGTCGAACACCACCTGGGCCAGACCATCACGATCACGGATATCGAGGAAGATCACCCCGCCGTGGTCGCGGCGACGGTGAACCCATCCGCAAAGGGTGATTTCCTGACCTTCCAGGGTCTCGTTCAGTTGGCCGCAATAGTGGCTGCGCATCATGGTAGTGGTTTCACTTCTCGTAATTCGAAATTCGGTGGAGGCCTGCCTCGTCACCGTACATTAAAGCAGGGGACGGATAATGCAGGAGCCTGCGCGTAGAGTTCAACTCAGTCTGCTTTGTCGCCGCCGGCCAGGTTCTTCTTCGAGCCGGTCTTGAAGTCGGTCTCGTACCAGCCGTTGCCGCTCAAGCGGAAGCCCGGCATGGACAACATCTTCTTGAGCTCAGGCGCCTGGCAGGCTGGGCAATCGACCAACGGCGCTGCGCTGATCTTCTGAATGGCTTCCAGCTGATGACCGCAGGAAGCACATTGGTAGTCGTACATGGGCATGGCGATGTCTCGGCGATCAGAACGTTACTGCGCCACGCCTGCCCTACGGGTCCGCAGCATGCGTAGCAAAGCGCGGGATTATATCTGGTAAATCGAGGCAGCGCAGCCGGCTTCTGCCCAGGGCCCTGCCCGCCATGATGGAGGGCCGGCCCCGAAGCCCGGTGGCTATCCCGGTGAGCACGCAGGGTCAAAACGCCCTTTGAGGACATGAACCACGCACACCACCCTGACCAACCCACTGAAGTTCTTCACACCGCCATAACGCAAGTGTACTTCCCGATCGACATAAGACAGCAACGCACTGACTGAACAGGCATTGATCCTGGCGATTTCCGTGAGGATATTCCAATAGATCTGCTCCAGCCGCAGGCACGTGGAAAAACCATTGAGCCTCACCGACCGGGACAGCGGCTTGGCCAGCCCCATATCGAACCCTTTTGCAAAAGGGTCGATCTTTATCTTATGGAAACCACCGGTTTCCATCACTCCATTACCGACTCCGCGTGACATACACCTGACACTCCATTGCCAAACAACCGCCCATGGGTCGTCCCATTGGGCAATGCCCTATAAAAACAGCAGGGAGCGGCAGGCAGCCAGAAGACGCGGAGTTGATCGACGTAGGACAACGCCAGGAAATGCGCGGAAACAAGCGAGCGGCGCCAGGGCGGCGCCACTCAAGGTCAGCGTTTACTGATTTTCAAGCAGGGACCGCAGCATCCACGCGGTTTTCTCATGCACCTGCATACGCTGGGTCAGCAGGTCGGCCGTCGGCTCATCGCTGACCTTGTCGAGCAGCGGGAAGATACCGCGCGCGGTGCGGGTGACCGCTTCCTGGCCAGCCACCAATTGCTTGATCATCTCTTCGGCACTGGGCACGCCCTCTTCTTCCTTGATGGAAGAAAGACGGGCATAGATGGAGTAGGCACCCGGCGCAGCAAACCCCAGGGCACGGATACGCTCGGCAATGGAGTCCACGGCCAGGGCCAGTTCGTTGTACTGCTCTTCGAACATCAAGTGCAGCGTGCGGAACATGGGGCCCGTGACGTTCCAATGGAAGTTGTGGGTTTTCAGATACAGAACATAGGTATCGGAAAGCAGTCGCGAAAGCCCGTCGACGATGGATTTACGATCTTCTTCACTGATACCGATATCGATTGCCATGTTTATCCCCTTCAATTGACAAGCATTCATTGATCAGGTGCAGGACCACTCTAGCAAGAGTGCCGGTGATGCGCAGCCCGGCGCGGCAATTCGCCCCGGTGCGCCCTGCCGACCGGAGCAACCCAAGCCTTTGAGGCAAGTAGGAAATTTCTCTGCTGGCCGTTTGAAAAACCTGCACGTGTCTAGGACAAGCGTTTGCTGCAGAAATGCCATCGCCCTTGCAATACCCCGAAATGCTTGATTTGAGTAGGCACAGCCTTTGCTGTTAAATAGACAGCGTGTCGCCGCCGTTACTTTCTGCGGCAGCGGCATAGGCTGATACCCCGCGCACGTGCCCAACGCCTCCCATTGTTCAGAAGCGAACCGTGCCAGTCAGCTCTTCCTTGTGATCCGTCTTAACGTGAGTTAATCAAAATGTTGAAAATCGTCCACCTGCTAACGGGCGTTGCAGCTTTGCTGCTGTCCTTTATCCCGAGCCTGCAGCCTGAAAGCCTGCCGTATCTGGAACAACACGACGCTCTGTACCTGGCCATGTTCGGCCTTCTTAACCTGACGCTGGCACCGGTGATCCCTTACTGGAACAAAGGCACGCGTCATCAACTGCAAAACCTGGTCAGCGCGCTGCTGGTACTGACCGTTGTCGTACAAACCCTCACCCTCCTGGCACCCATGCCTGAAGTCGGCGGCCACCCGGCCATCCTGCTCAGCCTGGTGATCGCTGTGGTCGCCATCGTTCTTCACCTGGCCATCAGCTTCTACCGTTCGTCCCCTGCGGCCTCGTCGCAAACCTACGACATGACCAATCGGGATACCGGTACCGTCAAGTGGTTCAACACATCCAAAGGCTTCGGCTTTATTTCCCGTGATTCGGGCGACGATATCTTCGTCCACTTCCGGGCCATTCGCGGCGAAGGCCATCGCGTCCTGGTGGAAGGCCAGCGCGTGGAGTTCTCCGTGATGAATCGCGACAAAGGCCTGCAGGCCGAAGACGTGATCGCTGCACTGCCGCGCCGCTGATACCTGCGTTCGCAGCAAAAAACCGCGATCCAGCCTGGCTGGGTCGCGGTTTTTTTATGCGTGGCTATCAATAGTGAGGAGGCGGCGCTTCTTCTTCGGAGGTTTCGAACTGGCCGCCCATTTCTTCCTGGCGCTTGAGCAGCGCGGTCATCTGCAATTGCAGGCGCTCTACAGCACGCTGCTGCGTGACGAGGATGTCATTGAGGGTCTCGATGGTGTCGTCCTGAAAGGCCAGGCGGCTTTCCAGGTCGGTGACGCGGTCTTGCAGGTCCATGATTCAGCCCTGGTTGAAAATGAAGTCAGCAGGCAACAGCTCGCGCAGACGGGCGCGGATGGCAGCGACTTGCTCATCGGTGTAAGGCTGCGCCGGATGCTTGCCCCATACCGGCGCCGGCCAGGCAGCATCGTCGCGCTTGCGCACGATCACATGCACGTGCAATTGGCTGACCACATTGCCCAGGGCGCCGATGTTCATCTTGTCGGCGGCCAAGCCTTCATTCAACAACTGGGCCAGGGCAGTCGTCTCTTGCCACAAACGCTGCTGGTCGGCGACATCCAGTTGAAACACTTCGCTGATAGCGTTGATGCGTGGCACCAGGATGAACCACGGATAGTTTGAGTCATTGGACAGCAGCAGGCGGCACAGCGGGAAGTCCCCGATGACCAGTGTGTCTTGTTGCAGGCGTTGATCTAGGGCGAACACCGCGGGCACTCCGTTCGGCAAGTCAGGTTCAGGCGCCCAGCATACCTTCGAATGCGCACGGCTTCACGACGAATGCAGGAAAGCGCCGGCGCCAGTGATGAAAAAATATGCACTCTTTCGAGGCGGTCGAATATTTGAGCTACGCTAAACCGGGCCTCACCGGGACGCACCAAAATGACCCACTTGTGCCTCAAAGGGATCCGCCAAGTACCCACTCATGAGGGTGAACCGGTAACGTTTTTCCGTCGCACAGGTTTTATGTACCACCGAACAGGGGTAACACAGCCGCGTCAAGCCCAAACCAAACGGCGTAAAAAGCCCGTGCTTATGCGGTTTTTACAGGGCCGGAACGGTTTTCACGAAAAAATGACATTCGGTTACCGCTTTGTGCACGCTTGTTGCATTGACACCTGCATCGTCGGCAACGACACCCGATTGGAAGCAGGTGTTTCGCGATAAAGAACAGCAGCGTTTCAATGCGTATCAAGGAAGCGTTCAAACTTTGAAAAGGGTTTGGAAACAGTATTGAAGTTGTCAGTCCGGTTACAACAGGACTGTGGATTTGCGACATGGAGCTAGCAATTTACGACAGCCTCGTAAAGAAGCTGAAAGGATAGATGGGTAAGTATCGTCAATAGAGTCTGCGTGATATAACTTTGCGCCGACACATAAAAGAAAGAGCCGCCCAGATAAAAATACAGGTGGGACGGCAGTACTCTTCCTAAAACCAAAGGAGCAAATCACGATGCGCGTGATGAAGTGGAGCATGATCGCCCTGGCTGTTTCAGCAGGCACCTCGCAGTTCGCAATGGCGTCCGCCCAGGACGATTCCAAAGGCTTTGTTGAAGACAGCACTTTCAGCATCAATACTCGCGCTCTGTACTTCAGCCGCGACTTCCGCAACGAACCACTGCGTGGCTACGAGCAAGTCAACGGCAAGAACAAAAGTCGTGCCGAAGAGACTGGCCTGGGCTTCAACGCCCTGTACCAATCGGGCTTCACCCAAGGCACCATCGGTGTTGGTGTTGACGTGATCGGCCTGCTGGGCGTCAAGCTCGACAGCGGAAAGGGTCGCGCCGGTACCGGTCTGTTCCCCACCGGTGCAGACGGTCGCTCGCAAGACGATTACTCCAAAGGCGGCGGCGCGGTTAAATTCCGTATCTCCGATACTGTGCTGAAAGTGGGTGATCAGTACACCACAGCCCCAGTATTCGCCTCCGACGACAGCCGTTTGCTGCCTGAGCTGCCACAGGGCATCTCGATCACCAGCAACGAGATCAAGGGCCTGAAACTGGAAGGCGGTCACTTCACCTCCAGCGTCGCACAGAACCAGACCTTCCGTGACAGCCTGGGCCTGACGAAAACCGACTTTGCCGGTGCCGTCTACTCTTTCACCCCAGAGGTCACTGGCAGCCTGTACTACGCAAAAACCGAAGATTACTTCCGCAAGTGGTACAGCAACCTTAACTGGACCCACGCGCTGAGCAACGATCAGTCCTTCGCACTGGACTTCAACATCTACGACACCAAAAGCGACGGCGAAGGCAAGCAACGCGCTTACTACGACAACTCCGTCAAGCTCGATAACCGTGCATTCAGCTTGCAGGGTGCGTACACCATTGGCGCTCACACCTTCACCCTGGCAGCACAGAAAGTCACCGGTGATGGCGACTACGGCTACGGCGTAGATGGCGGCGGCTCTGTATTCCTGGCCAACTCCATTGCCCGTTCCGACTTCAACGCCGAAGGCGAGAAGTCCTATCAGGCGCGTTATGACATCAACATGGCGACCTTCGGCATTCCTGGTCTGAGCTTCATGACTCGTTACGTAACCGGTAGCGGCGCTCAAACCGCCACAACCTCCAACGGTAAAGAGTGGGAACGCGATATCGAAGCCAAGTACGTGATCCAAAGTGGTCCCGCCAAGGACCTGAGCCTGCGTCTGCGTCAAGCCACCTATCGTTCGGGTGATGGCGTTTACTACGGTTCGCCTTCGATCGACGAACTGCGTCTGATCGCGAACTACCCGCTGAACATCTTGTAATTGACCGTTTGATTACAACGATGGCTTAGGGCTTCGGCCTTAAATAAAAAGCCGCCCCCTTGCAGACAAGGAGGCGGCTTTTTTATTGCCGTTTAATTTCAATCGAAAAATAACTAGCAAGCTAACTAACGAGATTAACCCGTCGACCTTGAACCTGACCTTTTGGCCAAGTTCAACGCCATTGTCCTTAGTTACTTCGTAACACTTTCCTGCATCACACGAATAACCCGCTGCGGAAATGGAATATCAATTCCCGCCGCTTTCAAACGGTCACGCGCCAGTTCATTCAACATGAACATCACATCCCAATAATCCGCTGTCTTGGTCCAGCAACGCAGGGAAACGGTGATCGAACTGTCGCCCAAAGTCGAAACCACCGCCACGGCGGCCGGATCGGCCAGTACGCGCGGATCCTTCGCCAGCTCCAGCAGCACTTCACGGGCTTTCTGCAGGTCGGCTTCATAGTCCACACCCACATCAAACACCACCTTGCGGGTCGGCTGGCGGTTGGTGTTGGTGATCAGGCCGTTGGACAGGCTGCCGTTAGGGATGATCACGGTCTTGTTGTCGCCGGTGCGCAGCACGGTATGGAAGATCTGGATGCTGTCGACGGTACCCGAGGTGCCCTGGGCTTCGATCCAGTCACCAATGCGGAACGGGCGGAACAGCAGAATCAGCACGCCGCCGGCAAAGTTCGCCAGGCTGCCTTGCAAGGCCAGGCCGATAGCCAGGGTGGCGGCACCAATCGCGGCTACGAACGAGGTGGTTGCCACGCCGATCATCGAGGCCACGTTGACCACCAGCATGACTTTGAGCGCAATGTTCGCCAGGCTGGTAATGAAGTGTTGCAGGGCCAGGTCGGCATTGCGCATTGCCAGCAAACGTCCCACGCGGTGGGTCAACACATTGATCAGCCACCAACCGATGGCCAGGGTGACCACCGCCAGCAAAAACCGGCTGCCGTATTCCATGATCATCGGCAGCCACGACTCTGAGGTCTTGATCAGGTGATCCACTTCAGCATTGAAATCCATCTACATTCTCCTGGTTACCGGATGTTCGGCGTATCGAGTGGCCATAAATGCAATTGAGCCCAGGAGGGCTCAATAGTAGGCGCAGGTTGTGGGGCGTGGGACGTCAAAAACGCCCACAGGTTCCCCAATGTGCCATCAGTCGCGGAAGTTATTGAACTGCAGCGGCATGTCGAAGGTCTTGGCGCGCAGGGCCGCGATGGCTTCTTGCAGGTCGTCACGCTTCTTGCCGGTAACGCGTACCTGTTCACCCTGGATCGCGGCCTGGACTTTCAGCTTGGCGTCCTTGATGTGGGCGACGATCTTCTTCGCCAGCTCCTTGTCGATGCCTTCCTTGAGCACGGCTTCCTGCTTCATCAATTTGCCGGAGGCGTAGGCGTCCTTTACTTCAAGGCACTGCACATCGATCTTGCGCTTGACCAGCGACAGCTTGAGGATCTCGATCATCGCTTCCAGCTGGAAATCGGCTTCAGCGGTCAGGTTGACGGTCAGCTCTTTTTCCTTGAATTCGAAGCTGCCCTTGCCTTTCAAGTCATAGCGGCGATCCAGCTCCTTGACGGCGTTCTCGACGGCGTTGGTGACTTCGTGTTTGTCCAGTTCGGATACCACGTCGAACGAAGGCATGTCATATCTCCAATATAAGGGGCGGGCTCAGTAGAGATGGAGCGCGCCCAAGCTAAAATGCCGGGGCATTATAGCGGTTCTTTCGTCCCGTTCGCTGCGGGCGACCCTACGGAGCAAAAACTGATGTCGACCACCTGGCATATTCTCGGCGCCGGCAGCCTGGGCACCCTTTGGGCCACTCGCCTGGCGCGCGCTGGCGTGCCCGTACGGTTGATCCTGCGCGATGAAGCGCGCTTGGCCAGTTATCAGGCAGCCAAGGGGCTGACCCTGGTGGAACAAGGTGTAGAACACACCTACCCGGTGATCGGCGAAACAGCTGACAGTCCGGGGCCGATTCATCGCCTGCTGGTGGCATGCAAAGCCTACGACGCTCAAGCCGCCGTCGCACAGTTGCAACACCGCCTTGCACTGGACGCCGAACTGATCCTGTTACAGAACGGCCTGGGCAGCCAGGATGCCGTCGCCGCGCAACTGCCCCAGGCCCGCTGCATCTTCGCCTCCAGCACCGAAGGCGCGTTTCGCGATGGCGACTGGCGCGTGGTGTTCGCCGGCCATGGCTACACCTGGCTGGGCGATGCGGGCCACCCTACCCCGCCGCTGTGGCTCGACGACTTGCACGCCGCCGGCATCCCCCACGATTGGAGCACCGACATCCTCACGCGGCTCTGGCGCAAGCTGGCGCTCAATTGCGCCATCAACCCGCTGACCGTGCTGTATCAGTGCCGCAATGGCGAGCTACAGGCCCACCAGTGCGAAGTCGCCACCCTGTGCGCCGAACTCAGCGAACTGCTGGAATGCTGCGGCCAGCCCGACGCCGCGCTGGACCTGCAACACGAGGTGAAACGGGTGATCCAGGCCACCGCCGCGAACTACTCCTCCATGTACCAGGACGTGGCCGCCGGCCGCCGCACCGAAATCAGCTACCTATTGGGCTATGCTTGCCAGGCGGCCGCCCGCCACCAACTGAACCTGCCGCACCTTCAACAGCTAAAAGTGCGCCTGGTCGAGCAGTTGCTTGCACGCGGATTGCCCCGCGACTGAACCACGCGCTACCCTGCCCGCCTGTCTATCACCTGGGAAAACCCTGATGCCGCTGCGCCAGCGTCTTGAAAACCTACCGGTCGGGCAGAAACTGCTGGCCGCCCTGCTGGTGCTATTGACCACCGTACTGCTGGTGGCCAACCTGACCTTTATCAGCGCCGCCTACTGGATTTCCCAGGAAAGCATGGCGCCCCAGGCCTTGCAGGCCATCGGCCGCCTGGTGTCCAACCCGGCGCTCGCCGCCGAGGCCCTCGAATCGCCGGCCAAGGCCGACGCATTGCTCAATGAACTGACCAGCTATTCGCCGCTGCGCGCCGCCGCCCTGTATGACGGCGACGGCAACCGTTTAGCGCAGATGCAACACGGTGACCGCCTGCACCTTCCCGATAACTACCGGCATATCGAGGCCTGGCGTGTCACCGAGTTTCGCAGCAACCAAGTCATCACCCTGCCTCGCGCCGGCCAACCGTCCGGGCATTTGCTGCTGGTGGCCAGCAGCGAGCTGCCAGTGGCGTTCTACACCGGCACGCTGACAGCCAGCCTGGGCATCCTGATTTTCAGCGTACTGTTGTGGCTGGTCATCGCCCGCCAGATCAAACGCCTGATCACCCGGCCGATCCACGAGCTGGAAGAACTGTCGCGCCAGGTCACCCGCGAAGAGAACTACGCCCTGCGTGCCGGTCGCGGTAACCGCGATGAAATCGGCAGCCTGGCCGAAGCCTTCAACACCATGCTGTCGCGCATCGAAGCCCGAGAGCAGCAGCTCAAGCGTGCACGGGACGACTCCCAGGCGGCGTACGACCAGGCCCAAGGCTTGGCCGAGGAGACGCGCCACACCAACCGCAAGCTGGAGCTGGAAGTCCAGGTCCGCAGCAAGATCGAGAAAAAGCTCACCGGTTTCCAGAATTACCTGAACAGCATCATCGACTCGATGCCCTCGGCCTTGATCGCCCTGGATGAACAGCTCTACGTTACCCAATGGAACCAGGAAGCCAGCGCCCTCTCCGGCACGCGCCTGGATGAAGCCCTGAATCAGCCGATCTACCTGGCCTTCCAGCCGCTCAAGCCTTACTTGCCGCAGATCAGGGCGGCGGTCGAGCAACACACGGTGGAGCGCATCGAACGCGTCACCTGGTTCAAGGACGACGAAGCCAAGCACTATGCCCTCACGTTTTACCCGCTGATGGGCGGTGCCGGACGTGGCGTGGTGATCCGCATCGATGACATCACCCAGCGCCTGTCCCTGGAAGAAATGATGGTGCAGTCGGAGAAAATGCTTTCCGTCGGCGGCCTGGCCGCCGGCATGGCCCACGAGATCAACAACCCGCTGGGCGCGATCCTGCATAACGTGCAGAACATCCGCCGCCGCTTGTCCCCCGACTTGCCGAAGAACCTGGAACACGCGGAACAGGTGGGTATCGAGTTGGAGACCGTCAACCGCTACCTGCAAAGCCGCGAAGTGCCGCAGTTGCTCGACGGCATCCAGCAGGCCGGGGCGCGGGCGGCGAAGATCGTCACCCATATGCTCAGTTTCAGTCGCCGCAGCAACCGACAGATGGCGCCTTGCGACTTGCCGGCATTGATCGACCAAGCGGTGGAGATCGCCGGTAACGATTTCGACCTGGCCATCGGCTTTGACTTCAAGGGCCAGGCGATCATCCGCCAGTTCGATCCCCAATTGGGTCCGGTGCCCGGCACCGCCAACGAACTCGAACAGGTCCTGCTCAACCTGCTGAAAAACGCAGCCCAGGCCATCCACCTGCGTGAAGACGACAGCGAACCGGGGCGCATCATCCTGCGCACCCGCCTCAACCCGCCGTGGGCGGAGATCCAGGTGGAAGACAACGGCATCGGCATGAGCGAAAACGTGCGCAAACGCACTTTCGAGCCGTTCTTCACCACCAAGGAAATCGGCCAGGGCACCGGGCTTGGGCTGTCGGTGTCGTATTTCATCATCACCAACAACCACAAAGGCCAGATGGAAGTGCACTCCACCCTCGGTCAGGGCACCTGCTTTACCTTGCGCTTACCCCTGGCCGGCAGCCAGCTGCCGCCTTACGAACTCACCCAACTGGAGCAATGAACATGGGCTTTCGCCTGTCGAAAATCTACACCCGCACCGGCGACAAGGGCGAAACCGGCCTGGGCGACGGCCGCCGCGTGCCCAAGGATCACCCACGGGTGGAGGCCATTGGCGAGGTTGATACGTTGAACAGCCAGTTGGGCTTGTTACTGGCCAGCCTGGAAGAACAGAGTGGCAAACATCCGGAACTGAAGGATGTGATCGAGGTGCTTACGCCTTGCCAGCATCGCTTGTTCGACTTGGGGGGCGAGTTGGCGATGCCGGTGTACAAGGCGTTGAATGCGGCGGAAGTGGACCGGCTGGAAGCGGCGATTGACCGCTGGAATGAAGAAGTGGGACCGCTGGAGAACTTCATCCTGCCCGGAGGCTCGGCGTTGATCGCCCAGGCCCATATGTGCCGCAGCCTGGCGCGCAGTGCGGAGCGGCGGTGTCAGCAGTTGAATGCGATCGAGCCGTTGGAAGGGGTGGGGTTGGCGTATATCAATCGGTTGTCGGATTTGCTGTTTGTGGCGGCGCGGGTGATTGCAAGGCGCCAGGGCGTGGCCGAGGTTTTATGGCAGGCTGCCGCTAAACCCCACTGATTATCCAGCGCCTGATCTGACGCCTTCGCAAGCAAGCCCACTCCCACATTTGACCGCATTCCAACGGTAGAACTCGGTCGAATGTGGGAGGGGGCTTGCCTCCCCGATAAGGCCGGTCAGAACAGCCTCAAATCTCAGGCCAGAACGCACGAATCCCTGCGACACCTTGGGCCCCAGCCTCCCAAGCCTTCTCCCGCTCGGCGGGTCCAACCCCACCCAACAGAAACACCGGTTTGCTGAACCCACGGATCAGCTCTGCGGCCTGCTCCCAACCCAACGGCTGCGCATCAGGATGGGTCTGGGTCGGTTGCACCGGCGACAGCGTGACAAAATCCACGTCCATCATTTCTGCCAGAGCCAATTCCTCGGCGTTATGGCAGGAAGCAGCCAGCCAGCGATCCTTCGGCAACGGGCGCCCCTTGCTGGCGTATTTGCGCAATTGCGCCGAGGTCATGTGCCAACCGGCCGCAGGAAAATCCCCCAGCCATTCAAACGGCCCCTTGAGCATCAACTGGGCCTTGCCCGCACACAGGCCCACCGCATCCACCGCAAGGTCGCGGTATTTGGGGTCGTAGCCGTTGGGCGCGCGCAGTTGCACCAGCTTGATGCCGCCAGCAATGGCTTTCTGAATACCCCGCAGTAACGTCGGGGTTTCCAGTTCGCCCGGTGTGATCAGGTACTCGGCAGGTAAACGCGCAGCCGCAACGATCGGTGCATTGGCCGCCGGGAACTCGTAGTTGAGCAGATCCCGGGGCGCCACCCACTCCAGCGGTTGCCCTTCGGCGCCATGGGGCTCACCGGTAAAAGCCGAGACTTCCCAGACATCCAGTAACACCTGCTTGTCCGGGTAGTCATGCTGCACCTTGATCAGCGGTCGCGCCGTGGTGACCTGGATGCCCAGCTCTTCCTGCAATTCGCGGGACAGTGCGCCGGCTACCGATTCATTGGCTTCCACCTTGCCGCCGGGAAACTCCCAGAGGCCGCCCTGATGCTGGGTATCGGCGCGGCGCGCCAGCAGGATTTTGCCGTCGACACCGCGGATCACCGCTGCTGCTACATGCACTCGTTTCACCGCGCTTATCCTCTTAGGTACGGTATTCCGCGTTGATCTTCACGTACTCGTGGGACAGGTCGGTGGTCCAGATGGTTTCGCTGCATTCGCCGCGACCCAACTCGATGCGGATGGTGATTTCTTCCTGCTGCATGACCGCCGAACCCTGGGCTTCGGTGTAGGTTTCAGCACGGGCGCCACGGCTGGCAATGCACACATCGCCCAGGAACACATCGATCTTGCTCACGTCCAGGTCCGGCACACCGGCGCGGCCGACGGCCGCCAGGATACGGCCCCAGTTCGGGTCAGAGGCGAACAGCGCGGTCTTGATCAGTGGCGAGTGAGCCACGGTGTAACCCACGTCCAGGCATTCCTGGTGGTTAGCGCCGCCGTTGACTTCAACCGTCACGAACTTGGTCGCGCCCTCGCCGTCCCGCACGATGGCCTGCGCCACGTCCATGCACACTTCAAACACCGCCTGCTTCAACGCGGCGAACAGCGGGCCGCTGGCCTCGGTGATCTCCGGCAGGTTGGCCTGGCCGGTGGCGATCAGCATGCAGCAGTCGTTGGTCGAAGTGTCGCCATCGATGGTGATGCGGTTGAATGACTTGTTGGCGCCGTCCAGGATCAGGCTGTGCAGCACGTCGCGGGAGACTTTGGCGTCGGTGGCGATGTAGCCGAGCATGGTGGCCATGTTTGGACGGATCATGCCCGCGCCCTTGCTGATGCCGGTCACGGTGACGGTCACGCCGTCGTGCACGAACTGGCGGCTGGCGCCTTTTGGCAGGGTGTCGGTGGTCATGATGCCGGTGGCGGCCGCCGCCCAGTTATCCACAGAAAGGTCGTCCAATGCGGCTTGCAGCGCACCTTCGATTTTTTCGACGGGCAATGGCTCACCGATCACGCCGGTGGAATACGGCAGCACTTGGCTGGCGTCCACGCCGGTCAGTTGGGCCAGCTTGGCGCAGGTACGCGCCGCCGCTACCAGACCTGGCTCGCCGGTGCCAGCGTTGGCATTACCGGTGTTGGTCAGCAGGTAGCGGATGGTACCGGCCACGCGTTGCTTGGCCAGGATCACCGGCGCGGCGCAGAACGCGTTGAGGGTGAACACACCAGCAACGGTCGAGCCTTCGGCGCAACGCATCACGACCACATCCTTGCGCCCCGGGCGCTTGATGCCGGCCGAAGCGATACCGAGTTCAAAACCGGCAACCGGGTGCAACGTGGGCAAAGGACCAAGACCAACAGCCATGAATGCGCTCCTTAAAAATGGGTGATGTCTGTGCCGTCGTGAGCGACGGTGAAATTAATGGCAAAACGCCGCGACGGCAGGAGCCGGTCGCGGCGCAGGGTGTTGCAGCGTCAGGCGGAAATCTTATTCGATCTGGCCGTGGCAGTGTTTGAACTTCTTGCCCGAGCCGCACCAGCACAGCTCGTTGCGACCCAGCTTCTGTTCGTTGCGCACCGGGCTTTTAGCCAGGGCCACATCGATCTCTTCGCCCAATACCTCAGGAGCTTCCAGGCCCGGTGCTTCGTCGTGCTGGAACTGCATACGCGCAGCCAGTGCCTCGGCTTCCTGACGCAGGCGGGCCTCTTCCTCGATCGGGTCTTCGCGACGCACCTGAACGTGGGAGAGCACACGGATGGAATCGCGCTTGATCGAATCCAGCAGTTCGGAGAACAGCGTGTACGACTCGCGCTTGTACTCCTGCTTCGGGTTCTTCTGGGCGTAACCGCGCAGGTGAATGCCGTGACGCAGGTGGTCCATGGTCGACAGGTGGTCTTTCCACAGGTCGTCCAGCACGCGCAGAACGATTTGCTTCTCGAAGGTGCGCAGTGCTTCGGCACTCGCCTGCTCTTCTTTCTCGTTGTACGCGGCCAGCAATTCGGCCATCAGTTTTTCGCGCAGGGTTTCTTCGTAAAGATGGTCGTCTTCGTCCAACCACTGCTGGACCGGCAAGTCGACACCGAAGTCGCTCTTCAACGCCGCTTCCAGGCCGGCAACATCCCACTGCTCAGGCAGGGATTGTGGCGGGATGTGCGCGCTGACGGTGGCGTTGAGCACGTCCTGGCGGAAATCGGCGATAGTCTCGCCAATGTTGTCGGCGGCCAGCAACGTGTTACGCATGTGATAGATCACTTTACGCTGTTCGTTGTTGACGTCATCGAACTCGAGCAGTTGCTTACGAATATCGAAGTTGCGGCCTTCAACCTTGCGCTGCGCCTTCTCGATGGCGTTGGTCACCATGCGGTGCTCGATCGCTTCACCGGACTGCATGCCCAGGGCCTTCATGAAGTTTTTCACGCGGTCCGAGGCGAAGATGCGCATCAGGCTGTCTTCCAGGGACAGGTAGAAGCGGCTGGAACCGGCGTCACCCTGGCGACCGGCACGGCCACGCAGCTGGTTGTCGATACGGCGCGATTCGTGACGCTCGGAAGCGATCACCTGCAGGCCGCCGGATTCCAGCACGGCCTGGTGGCGCTTCTGCCAGTCGGCCTTGATCTGGGCGATCTGCTCGGGGCTCGGGTTGTCCAGGGCCGCGACTTCCACTTCCCAGTTGCCGCCCAACAGGATGTCGGTACCACGACCCGCCATGTTGGTGGCGATGGTCAGTGCGCCCGGACGACCGGCCTGGGCGATGATCTCGGCTTCTTTTTCGTGGAACTTGGCGTTGAGGACCTTGTGCTCGATGCCTTCCTTGTTGAGCAGGTTGGACACATGCTCGGAAGTCTCGATGGTGGCGGTACCCACCAGGATCGGACGGCCCTTGGCCATGCCGTCCTTGATGTCATTGATGATCGCCGCGTACTTCTCTTCGGCGGTCAGGAACACCAGGTCGTTGTAGTCCTTACGCGCCAGTGGCTTGTTCGGCGGGATAACCACCACCGACAGACCGTAGATCTGGTGGAATTCGAACGCTTCGGTGTCGGCCGTACCGGTCATGCCGGACAGTTTGTTGTAAAGACGGAAGTAGTTCTGGAAGGTGGTGGACGCCAACGTCTGGCTTTCAGCCTGGATGTTGAGGTGTTCCTTCGCTTCGATGGCCTGGTGCAGGCCTTCGGACAGACGGCGACCCGGCATGGTACGGCCGGTGTGCTCGTCGACCAGCACGACCTGGCCGTCCTGCACGATGTACTCGACATTGCGATGGAACAGCTTGTGGGCACGCAGGCCGGCATACACGTGGGTCAACAGGCCCAGGTTGTGCGCCGAGTACAGGCTTTCCCCCTCGGCCAGCTCGCCGATCTGGGTCAGCATTTCTTCGACGAACTGGTGACCGGCTTCGTTGAGTTCGACCTGGCGGGTCTTCTCGTCGATGGTGAAGTGGCCTTCTTTGGTCACCACGCCTTCGACTTCCTCGATGTGCTGCTCCAGGCGCGGGATCAACTTGTTGATCTCGGTGTACAGGCGCGAGCTGTCTTCGGCCTGGCCGGAGATGATCAGCGGGGTACGGGCTTCGTCGATGAGGATGGAGTCGACTTCGTCGATCACGGCAAAGTTGAGTTCGCGCTGGAATTTTTCTTCCATGCTGAACGCCATATTGTCGCGCAGGTAGTCGAAACCGAATTCGTTGTTGGTGCCGTAGGTGATGTCGGCGGCATAGGCGGCGCGCTTCTCCTCCGGCGGCTGGAACGGCGTTACCACGCCGACGGTCAGGCCGAGGAATTCATAGAGCGGGCGCATCCAGTTGGCATCGCGGCGAGCCAGGTAGTCGTTCACCGTCACCACGTGCACGCCCTTGCCGGACAATGCGTTGAGGTAAACGCCCAGGGTCGCCACCAGGGTCTTGCCTTCACCGGTGCGCATTTCGGCAATCATGCCTTCATGCAAGGTCATGCCGCCGATCAACTGGACGTCGAAGTGGCGCATGCCCATGACACGCTTACCGGCTTCACGGGCGACCGCAAAGGCTTCGGGAAGCAGCTTGTCGAGGGTTTCACCTTTGGCTATGCGGGCCTTGAACTCTTGGGTCTTGGCGCGCAATTGCTCGTCCGAAAGGGCAACCATCTGCTCTTCGAAGGCATTGACCAGCTGCACCGTCTTGAGCATGCGTTTGACTTCGCGCTCATTCTTGCTTCCAAAAAGTTTCTTTAACAAAGGCGCAAACATATCGGCAGGTTCTTCCACACATAGGGATGGAGGGCGCACCGTGAGTGGCCCGAGCAGCCCTCACGGCCGCATGCGAACGCGCATTCTACCCGGAATCGTGGGTGAGGAAAGTGGCGTTGTTCCCCGATGCTGGCATGGGGCGGTGAGAGGGCTTGTTTAAAATAAGGGCTTTTACCGGAACTTCAACCCATGGAGCGCAGAAGTTACCGATTGATTTCACGAACAAAACCCATGGATGCAGCGCCTGGGGCGTACGGGGGCTTTCTGCTACGATGGCAGCTCTGTTACTTAAGGTGTCCAATAATGGCATTTCGCCCCTCACCAGCCCGCGCGCCTGCGGTGTTGCTTCGTGATGCCAAGCCGCTGAAAGCCATCTTCGGCCATGCGCAACGCCTGGGCCGCCTGCAACGCCTGCTTGAAAGCCAGCTGCAACCGGCCGCGCGCGAACACTGCCGCGTAGCGTCCTGGCGCGAAGGCAACCTGCTGCTAATTGTCACAGATGGCCATTGGGCGACACGTCTGCGTTATCAGCAAAAACGCCTGCAACGTCAATTGATGGCCTTTGATGAATTCGCCGGCCTGACGCGCATCCAGTTCAAGGTACAACCGCCCACCACCCTGCCTGCCGTGGTGGAGCATACTCACGACCTGTCGACGAATGCCGCCGAAACCATTCAGGCAACAGCCGACGGGATCAGCAACCCCGCCTTGCGCGCTGCACTTGAGCGGCTGGCAGCCCACGCCAGGCCCAAACCCTGAGTCTCTATTTGCGCTTGCTGCCGCCTAGCAAAGATCCCAACAAACCACGCACCAGTTGCCGTCCCATCTGATTGGCGGCCTGCTGCATCGCCGATTTCAGCGCCTTGCCTGCCGTGGTGCCCAGAAATGCACCGGCCCTGTCGGTGAAGCTCGGCTCGTCGTTGGTCGGCCTGGTTTCTTCGGTCGGGCCAAGCGCCTTGCGTGACATCAGCACTTCGTAAGCGGACTCCCGGTCGATCGGCTTGTCATAACGCCCCTGCAGCGGCGAGCTGGCTACCAACGCGGCGCGTTCGGCTTCGCTGAGCGGCCCTATCCGTGATTGCGGCGGTGCCACCAAAACGCGCTGGACGACTTCCGGCGTGCCTTTTTCCTGCAAGGTGCCCACCAAGGCCTCACCTGTACCCAGTTCCGTCAATACCGACAAGGCATCAAATGCAGGGTTTGGCCGAAACCCATCCGCTACGGCGCGCAGGGATTTCTGTTCCTTGGTGGTGAACGCCCGCAAGCCATGCTGGATGCGCAGGCCGAGTTGGGCCAACACGCTGTCCGGCAGGTCGCCTGGCGATTGAGTGACGAAATACACACCGACGCCTTTGGAGCGAATCAGCCGCACCACCTGTTCCAGGCGCTCCTGCAAGGCCTTGGGCGTATCGGCGAACAACAAATGAGCTTCATCAAAAAACAGTGCAAGCAGCGGCTTGTCTGCATCGCCACGCTCGGGCAGTTGCTCGAATAGCTCCGCCAACAGCCACAGCAGGAACGTCGCATACACCTTCGGCGCCTCGTGCACCAGGCGGCTGGCGTCCAGCAGATGGATGCGCCCGCGCCCATCGCTGGTGGGTTGCAGGATGTCTTCCAACTGCAGGGCCGGTTCGCCAAACAAGGCTTCAGCGCCCTGTTGCTCCAGCACCGCCAGGCGCCGCAAGAGGGCCTGGCTGGATCCGGTGGTCATCAGCGCCGCGTCTTCACCCAGTAATTCCGGGTGATAGCGCAGGTGGTTAAGCAGCGCCTTGAGGTCCTTGAGGTCCAGCAACAGCAAGCCTTCGCGATCCGCCACCTTGAACGCTGCGTAAAGCGCCGACTGTTGGCTGTCAGTGAGCTCCAGGAGACTACCGAGCAACAACGGGCCCATCTCGCTGATGGTGGTGCGCAATGGATGACCGGACTGCCCGTGGATATCCCACAGCGTGACCGGATAAGCCTTGGCCGTGTAGTTCAGGAAAGGCATGCCGGCGATGCGCTCGGCGACCTTGCCTTGCGGGTTCGCTGCGGCGCCCAGGCCGCAAAGGTCCCCTTTGATGTCCGCGGCAAACACCGCCACGCCGGCGTCACTGAAGGCTTCCGCCAGGCGTTGCAATGTAACGGTCTTGCCCGTGCCGGTGGCACCGGCGATCAACCCGTGGCGATTGGCCAACCGCATGGCCTGGGCGATGGGCTGGCCGGAAAGATCGGCACCGATAAGCAGTTGCGAGGAGTCAGGCATTTCGTCACCCATGGTTAATCTTTAGTGTCGCCAGGTCGATACAGGCAGATGTGAGACCCACAAAGTCTAAAAATAGGTCAGATAGTTCCTACATGGACCACCAGAGCTACTACAAGAAGTATCACACCTTTTTTGACGCTGTCATTTTGCGCATCCCACAAGGACGCGCCTTGGATATTAAGACCTTAGCGGACCCTACAAGCCATGAATAAAAATCTGCGCTTCAGCCACAAAATCCTGCTTGCAGCCTCCCTTATCGTCATCGCGGCTTTCGCGCTGTTTACCCTCTACAACGACTACCTGCAACGCAACGCCATTCGCGACGACCTCAACAACTACCTGCATGAAATGGGCGACGTCACCGCCAGCAACATTCAAACCTGGCTTAGCGGGCGTATTGCGCTGGTGGAAAACGCCGCACAAAACATCGCCATCAACCCCGAGCCGTCTGCGGTTGCCGGCCTGTTGGAACAGAAAACCCTGACGTCCTCATTTATGGCGACCTACGTCGGCGACAGTCAGGGCGCCTTTACCATCCGCCCCGACACCAAGATGCCGGATGGTTTCGACCCGCGTGTGCGGCCCTGGTACAAGGGCGCCCAAAGCAGCAACGGCTCAACCCTGACCGAACCCTATATCGATGCGGCCACCGGCAAATTGATCATCTCCGTGGCTACCCCCAGCACTCGAGGCGCTCAGAGCATCGGCGTAGTGGGTGGCGACCTGAGCCTGCAAACCCTGGTGGATAACATTGGCGCGCTGGACTTCGGCGGCATGGGCTATGCGTTTCTGGTCAGCGCCGATGGCAAGGTACTGGTGCACCCGGACAAAAACCTGGTGATGAAAACCCTCGCTGACGTTTATCCAAAAAACACACCGAAGATCAGCCCTGACTTCAGCGAAGTCGAGGTCAACGGCAAGGACAACATCGTGACCTTTACACCGATCAAGGGCCTGCCCTCGGTGAACTGGTACCTCGGTATTTCAGTAGATAAAGACAAATCCTTCGCCATGCTCAGCGAATTCCGCACTTCGGCGGTAATAGCCACGGTTATTGCCGTGGTGATCATCATTGCCCTGCTCGGCATGCTTATCCGCGTATTGATGCAACCGCTGCATGTGATGACCCGCGCCATGCAGGATATTGCCGATGGCGAAGGCGACCTGACCCGTCGTCTGACCATCCAGAATCATGATGAGTTCGGCACACTGGGTAACGCGTTCAACCGCTTCGTGGAGCGTATTCATACGTCGATCCGCGAGGTGTCCTCAGCCACCGAACAGGTGAATGAGGTAGCACTGCGGGTGGTCAGCGCGTCCAACTCGTCGATGGTCAACTCCGACGAGCAGGCCAACCGTACCAACAGTGTCGCCGCCGCCATCAATGAATTGGGCGCAGCCGCCCAGGAAATTGCGCGCAATGCCGCGCAAGCGTCCCATCAGGCCAGCGATGCGCGGCATCTGGCTGAGGACGGCCAGCAAGTGGTCGAGCGCAATATCAAGGCGATGAATCAGCTGTCAGCGATGATCAGCGCTTCCAGCAGCAATATCGAAGCGCTTAACAGCAAGACGGTGAATATTGGCCAGATTCTCGAAGTCATTACCAGTATTTCCCAGCAAACCAACCTGCTGGCGTTAAACGCTGCCATTGAAGCGGCACGTGCCGGGGAAGCGGGCCGTGGGTTTGCGGTGGTTGCCGATGAAGTGCGCAACCTGGCGCATCGCACGCAGGAATCCGCGCAGCAAGTGCAGAAGATGATCGAGGAACTGCAAGTCGGCGCCCGGGATTCGGTCAGTACCATGAGTGATAGTCAGCGCCATAGCCTCGACAGCGTGGACATCGCCAACCTGGCCGGCGAACGCCTGAACAGCGTGACCCAGCGCATCGGCGAGATCGACGGCATGAACCAGTCGGTCGCCACCGCGACTGAGGAACAGACTTCAGTGGTGGAATCGATCAACATGGACATTACCGAGATCAACACCCTCAATCAGGAAGGGGTGGAAAACTTGCAATCCACGCTGCGAGCATGTGCCGACCTTGAGCAACAAGCGACACGGTTGAAGCAATTGGTCGGTAGTTTCCGGATTTGATCAGCAGTCCTCAGGCTCGGACCTGGCCTGCTCTTGCTCCCACAACTGGGCGGCACCGGGAAACTCGGTGCCGTCCTCGCTGTCCAGGTCATCCGGGTCATATCGACTCAAACACCCCTCCCCCAACGTAGCGGGGGCTTTTGACGTGGCTTTGTCCAACGGATCACTCATCGCTCAATCCTCAAAGGCGCGCAAACAAAAAGGGCCTGGAACGATTTAACGCCCAGGCCCTTCATTCTTCAATCACAACAGGTCGGTCAGAACACCACTGTCTTGTTGCCGTGTACCAGCACGCGGTCTTCCAGGTGGTAGCGCAGGCCTCGGGCCAGGACCATCTTCTCGACGTCACGGCCGAAACGCACCATGTCTTCAATGCTGTCGCTGTGGCTGACACGCACCACGTCCTGCTCGATGATCGGGCCGGCGTCCAGCTCCTCGGTGACGTAGTGGCAAGTCGCGCCGATCAACTTCACCCCCCGCAGGGAAGCCTGGTGGTACGGCTTGGCCCCTACGAACGACGGCAGGAAGCTGTGGTGAATGTTGATCACCTTGCCGGCGTATTCGCGGCACAGTTCCGGCGGCAGGATTTGCATGTAGCGCGCCAGCACCACAACGTCAGCCTCGTGCTGCTTGACCAGGCGAGAAACCTCGGCGAACGCCGGCTCCTTGTCCTGCGGGTTGACCGGCACGTGGTAATACGGAATGCCATGCCACTCGACCATGCTGCGCAGGTCGTCGTGGTTGGAAATCACGCAAGCGATCTCGCAGTCCAGTTCATCACTGTGCCAGCGATGCAGCAAATCGGCCAGGCAGTGAGATTCGCGGCTGGCCATCAACACCACGCGTTTTTTCTGCTCGGTGTCGGTGATGTGCCAGGTCATCGAAAACTCTTCGGCGATCGGCGCAAACGCTTCGCGGAAGGCATCAAGACCAAAAGGCAGCGAATCGGCACGAATCTCGTGACGCATGAAGAACCAACCGCTGAGATTGTCCGAGTGATGACTCGCCTCGGTGATCCAGCCGTTGTGGGAGGCCAGAAAGTTACTGACTTTGGCAACGATGCCGACCCGGTCCGGGCAAGCAATCACCAGCCGAAAAGTGCGCATTAGGGGGAAACTCCAGAACTTCGCAAAGGCCGCCATTCTAGCGATTGCGCAGGAAAACTGCAGTACTCGTTAACGTTTATTCTGATCACCGCCCACAGCCTTGTCCCTTAATAGCCTATGGTTTTACCACTGCATATATGAGGCTGTTGCGCCACGTCACGGCTGCTCCCGCTTTTCAAGCAGATTTATCTTAGGGTCTACGCCCTGGTAATTAACTCGAATGCATAGCATTGCTACAAACATTCAAAGTAATTCACATAAATGCGACCTTAAATGTTTACTTGGGCAAACCGCCTGACTATTATTGGGCCACTATCCCTGTCAATCAGCGCTCTACATAAGGTAGTCCACATGTCTCTGATCAACGAATACCGTGCCACCGAAGAAGCTATCAAAGAGCTGCAAGCCCGTTTGAAGAACCTGTCCCAAGACGACAAACTGCAAACCGAGCTGGAATTCGAAGGTAAATTGCGCGCCCTGATGGGTGAATACTCCAAATCCCTGCGTGACATCATTGCGCTGCTGGATCCAGAGTCGAAAGTTAAGGCTCCACGCGGCGCCGTAAAAACTACCGGTACCAAGCGTGCCCGCAAAGTCAAACAGTACAAAAACCCGCACAACGGCGAAGTGATTGAAACCAAAGGTGGCAACCACAAAACGCTGAAAGAGTGGAAAGCCAAGTGGGGCGGCGACGTAGTTGAAGGTTGGGCTACCCTGCTGGGCTAAGCCTCACCAGGCTTGCGCCTGAGCCGTTACACATAAAAAACGCCAGCTTGCTGGCGTTTTTTATTGTCTGCATAGTCTGCAAAACCGACTACAGATTCATTCTGGTTGCTAGAGAGTCCGCATACTCCTGCCATTGCTCCAGCACCTGGGACTGCAACGGTGTAGCACTTATAGCGAACTCACGCCGAGCCTGCTCAAACGCCTCAAGGGTATTCGGTGCGCCCCATTCCGGGCTCGACAAACGTTGCTGACAGAAAAGTTTCCAGCGCAGTTGCTCCTCGCTGTTCAACGTATCGGGGAAGTTGCGTGCTCGGTAGCGGAACAATAATTCAGGCAAACGCTCGTCATCAAAAGGCCACTGCTGGCGCGCTAATTGCGCAGGCTCAGCCGTTCGGACTTGTTCACATAAACGCCGGTCACGGTCTCCGATAAAACCGTCGTAAAGCTGTTGCTCAGGGTCCGAACTCGGCGTGAAGTCTTCGTGCGCGTAAATGGCCGCCAACTTATCGCGCCAAAGTTCCTGTGCGTCAGTTAGCCGCAGCGCCCGCTCCTGATAAATACTCATGTCCAAGTGCAGACGCTCACGATCTTCTGCGCGCAGCACATTCAAGGGCGCCACCACGGGGCAGCGATTGATATGCACCAATTTGAGGGGGACCGGCAGTTCACCGTCGGCCAGATCGTCACGGCGAGTGTAGAGACGCTGGCGCAAGGTATCGGCATCAAGGTCCAGCAGCCCTTGCGGGTCGAGTCCGAGGTCACAGACAATCAATGCATTGCGATTACGCGGGTGCCATGCAAGCGGCAGCACCACCCCCAGGTAATGACGTTCGGCAGAGAAACGCCCGGAAATATGCACCATCGGTTGCAGCAGACGCACCTGGTCCATCACCCGTTGCTTGCTGCGCAGTTGAAACAGCCATTCATACAACTTGGGCTGTTTCTCACGTACCAGCCGAGCCAATGCAATCGTGGCACGCACATCGGATAACGCATCGTGTGCCTGGCCATGGTCGATACCATTGGCTTCGGTCAGCCGCTCCAGCTTGAGCGTGACACGCCCATCCTCCTGCGGCCACTCGATGCCCTCCGGGCGCAGGGCGTAGGCGGTGCGAACCACGTCGATCAAATCCCAGCGACTGTTACCCCCCTGCCATTCGCGCGCGTAGGGATCGAAAAAATTCCGATAGAGGCTGTAGCGCGTCATCTCGTCATCAAACCGCAGCGTGTTGTAACCGGCGCCGCATGTACCCGGGACGGCCAGTTCAGTGTGCACCCGAGTCATGAAGTCGGCCTCGGCCAAGCCTTTTTCCGCGAGTATTGCGGGCGTGATTCCAGTGATCGCACAGGCGATGGGGTGCGGCAGGATATCGTCGCTGGGCTGGCAATAGAGATTGACCGGCGCGCCGATCTCGTTGAGTTCAAGGTCGGTACGAATTCCGGCTACCTGAAGAGGGCGATCGCTGCGCGGGTTGATGCCGGTGGTTTCATAGTCGTACCAGAAAATGGAGGTCACGGGCTGTTCCTGTACTGAAGATCGACAAAGTCTAGGCGCTGGAAGGCGTCCGCGACCAGCACCAAATATACTGTACAAACATCCAGCAAAATCTTGAGTGGTTGCTTCCATCCCCGACACTGCTAGCATCCGTGTCTTCCAGCCACTCTGCACTGCCAAGGATCGCGATGCCGTCAGCCCCATTGGACACCCGCTACCAGATCGAGACCCCGGAGGGCATCGACCTGCCCCTGCGCCCGGCCGGCCTGGTGCCGCGCGTGCTCGCCTTTGCCTTCGACCTGGGCGTACGCGCGGTGGTCATGGGCGTTCTGCTGGTGCCATTGGCCTTGCTTGGCAACGTCGGTATCGGCCTGGGAGCGCTGCTGCTGTTCCTGATCAGTTGGTGGTACATGGTGCTGTTCGAGGTGCTCAACCAGGGTTGCTCACCCGGCAAGCAGGTCATGGGGTTGCGTGTCGTACAAGATGACGGCACTCCGATTGGCTGGTCCGCATCACTGATCCGCAACCTGCTGCGGTTTGTCGACATGCTGCCGTTCGGCTACTGCCTCGGCGCGATCAGTTGCCTGCAGCACCCCCATTTCAAGCGCCTGGGCGACCTGGCCGCCGGCACTCTGGTGATCTACCGTGAACAGCCGCTGGTACGCCCCCAGATTCCTCAAGCGACGGCCCTGCGCCTGCCCTTCGCCCTGGATTTGAGCGAACAACGGGCGATCCTTGGTTTCGCGGAACGCCAGGGGGAACTGTCCACCGAGCGCGTTCACGAATTGGCCTCGATTCTTGCCGCCCCCTTGCAGGTATCCCCTGCCCGCGCTGCGGAACAACTCAATGGCGTGGCCCGTGGCATGCTGGGGCCAGCATGAAACAGAGCCTTTTCGAAAGCCGTCACCAGCGCCAATGGCAAGCCTTCGCCGAACAGCTCAAACAGTTGGAGCAAGGCCAGGCCAAGGCCGGTGACGTGGCCGATTTCCCTCATCAATATCGACGCCTGTGCCAGCATTTGGCCCTGGCCCAGGAACGCGGCTACAGCAGCTATCTGGTAGACCCATTGCAACAACTGGCCCTGCGCGGCCACCAACAACTCTACCGTCATCGCAGCCAACTGGCGGCGAATGCGCTGAGCTTTGTACTCGCCGATTTTCCTCGGCTGGTACGGGAGCAGTGGCGTTTTGTGCTGATCGCCAGCCTGCTGTTCTTTGGCAGCCTGGTGGGTATTGCCCTGCTGGTCTACCTGTTTCCCGACCTGATCTACAGCATCGTCAGCCCGCAACAGGTGGCCGAGATGCAGGGCATGTACGACCCTGATGCCAGCCGCCTGGGCCGCGCCGCCGAGCGTGCATCGAGCGAAGATTGGATGATGTTCGGCTACTACGTGATGCACAACATCGGTATCGCGTTCCAGACGTTTGCCGCCGGTTTAGTGTTCGGTCTGGGCAGCGTGTTCTTTCTGGTTTTCAACGGCCTCATCATCGGTACGGTCTCCGGTCACCTGACCGAGATCGGCTATGGCCAGACCTTCTGGTCATTCGTCATCGGCCATGGCGCATTCGAACTGACCGCGATCGCCCTCGCCGGGGCCGCAGGCTTGCAGTTGGGGTGGGCACTGGTCGCTCCGGGACAATTGACCCGTGGTGAATCATTGCGGCTGGCTGCACGCAAGAGCGTGCAAATGCTCTGCGGTGTCATGATTTTCCTGCTGATCGCAGCGTTCATCGAGGCTTATTGGTCATCCACCACCGTGATAACCCCGTGGGTCAAATACCTGGTGGGCGCTGTTCTGTGGCTGCTGGTGGGCACTTACCTGGGCTTTGCGGGAAGGAATCGCCATGCGCCTGACTGATGCCAGCGTGGTCATCCGGCCGCGTACTGCCTGGGAAGCCATGGATCTTGGCGCCTTGATGGCACGGGAGCATCGCGTGCTATTGATGGGCAGTTGGGCATTGGTCACCGTACCTGTGTACGCCTTGCTTACAGCCCTGCTGTGGCAGTATCCGTCCACCGCCATATTTCTGTTCTGGTGGCTCAAGCCGGCCTTCGACCGCTTGCCGCTGTACATTTTGTCCAAGGCCCTGTTTGGTGAAACGCCCACTATCAAGCACGCTGTGCGCCAGTGGCCGCTCCTCCTCAAGGGTCAACTGCTGGCCAGCCTGACCTGGCGACGGCTGAGCCTGAGCCGCAGCTTTGTAATGCCGGTGAGCCAGCTCGAAGGCCTGGACGGCCCGGCACGCCAGAAACGCCTGGGCGTGTTGCAGCAACGCAATGCCGGAGCCGCGCGCTGGCTCACCATCATCGGAATGCACCTGGAAATAGGCCTGTGGTTCGGCTGCATGGCACTGTTCTATCTGTTCATCCCACAAAACCTCGAGATGGATTGGGACTGGCAGCGCCTGTTATTGGCGACAAGTTCGGAAGGGTTATGGCTGGAGCACCTGGGCAACGCATTCTATGTCTTGCTGCTGATATTTTGGGAACCCATCTATGTCGCCTGCGGCTTCAGCCTCTACCTTAATCGTCGCACCGTATTGGAAGCCTGGGACCTGGAGCTGGTCTTCCGACGCCTTCGTCAGCGCCTGAGCAATGTGGCCCCGCTGTTGTTATTGATGATCGGACTGATGCTGCTGCCTCTCAGCCATCCTGTCATGGCCGAAGCTTCCAGTCCCTCCAAACCGCTGAGTACCCCGAGCGCGAGCCAATCCATCAAATCGCTGCTGGACAAACCGCCCTTCAAGAACCCGGAAACCGTAACCCGTTATCGGTTTGGCGAAGAAAAGCCAGCCGGTAAAAACAAAACACACAGTGACGGCAGACTTCCCGATTGGCTGAAGGCGCTGCTGGACAACCTCAACAGCAATACCTTCAAGCACATCGCCCAAGGCTTGGAAGTTCTACTGTGGGGCGTTTTCATCGGCAGCCTGATCATGCTCGCGTGGCGTTACCGAGACTGGTTGCACACCTTCGTCAGCCGGCGCGGGCCGCGTAAGACACAGGTTGCCAAACCCCTGCCCACGCAATTGTTCGGTCTTGAACTGGGTACCGAAACCTTGCCCGACGACGTTGCCGGCGCCGCCGAACAGCTATGGGCCACCCAACCCAGGGTAGCCCTCGCCCTACTGTATCGAGGCCTGCTCAGCCGGTTATTGCATGATTTCAACCTGCCATTGAAAGGCGCTGATACCGAAGGCCAGGTCCTGGCACGTGTACACCAGTTGCAGCAACCACAGCTGCTGGCCTTCAGTGATGAACTGACCCGTCATTGGCAAAACCTCGCTTATGGTCACCGCCTGCCTCCGCTCCCTGCCCAGCAGAAACTATGCAGTGATTGGCGCGCCCTGTTCAGCCCAGGGAGCAATCCATGAATCGGCCATTACTATGGGTGGGGTTATTACTGGCGTGCCTGCTTGGCGCGGGCGGTTACTACGCATGGAGCAAGGCGACTCCCTATGACGAAGTGGTAGATCGTGGTCCTTCGCCAGAGGCGCTGGCCAATCCTTACCTGGCAGCCGAACACTTTCTGCGCCAACAAGGCCTGACCGTAGAGCATGCCTATAACCTGAAACAGCTGGATACCTTGCCCTCCAAGGGCAACAGCCTACTGCTGCTCGGCGAGCGCAGTAATATGTCGCCACGCCAGGTAGAACAGTTGCTGGAGTGGACCAGGTCAGGCGGCCATCTGTTGCTGGTCGCCGAGGCGCTGTGGGATGAAGAGACTGGCAAAAGCGGTGACCTGCTGCTCGATCGCCTGCAGATTCACCAGACACTGAGTGACGAACCTGAAGAACCTGCCACTTCCCTCAAAAAGCCCTCAAGCAAGAAAGCCCGGGACCTGACCAAACTCTATGTCGACAATGAAACCGCACCGGCTTATTTCAGTTTCGACACAGATTTCAACCTGACCGACCCCAAGCACCTGGCTCAATTCTCCGCCAACAGCGCAAGGGCCAGCCACCTGATGCAGCTCGACCTTGGGGAAGGCAGTGTCACAGTGATCACGGACAGCGACCTGTGGAAAACCCCGAACATCGGCAAGCACGACAATGCCTGGCTGCTGTGGTACCTGAACCAGGGCACCGCCGTGACTTTGCTGTTCACCAGCGACTTCGACGACTTGTTCACCTTGCTGATGCGGTATTTCCCCCAAGCCCTAGTGGCACTCACTGCCCTCGTCGCCTTGGGACTTTGGCGGGCCGGCGTGCGTCAAGGCCCGATTCGGGCCCCTGCATCCCCCGCGCGTCGCCAATTGCAGGAACACCTGAAAGCCAGTGCCGATTTCCTGCTGCGGCGAAGCGGCCAGGGCACCCTGCTGCAGGCCCTGCAACGCGATATCTTGCGTGCGGCCCGACGCCGCCACCCCGGTTTTGAACGCCTCGACAACGCAGAACAGCGCCACGTGCTTGAACACCTGACGCGCCAACCCTCTCACGTCATCAACCAGGCCCTTGGCCCACTCCCGGCAAAACGGCTTTCCAGCGCCGATTTCAGCCGACAGGTGGCGTGCCTGCAAACCCTCAGGAATGCCTTATGAGTGATTTCCCAAGCACCACTGCCTTGACCAGTGAAGCCCTGCAACGCGCCAGTGGGCAAGCCCAAGCCCTGCGCACTGAGTTGCGCAAGGCAGTGATTGGCCAGGATTCGGTGATCGAAGACGTCCTGACCGCACTGATCGCCGGTGGCCACGTGCTGCTCGAAGGCGTGCCAGGGCTGGGCAAAACCTTGCTGGTGCGCGCCCTGGCACGCTGCTTCGAGGGCGATTTCGCGCGTATCCAGTTCACCCCGGACCTGATGCCCAGCGACGTCACAGGCCACGCCGTGTATGACCTGCATACCGAACAGTTCAAGCTGCGCAAGGGGCCGGTGTTCACCCACTTGTTGCTGGCCGATGAAATCAACCGTGCTCCAGCCAAGACCCAGGCAGCCTTGCTCGAGGCCATGCAGGAACGGCAGGTGACCCTCGAAGGCGAGGCGCTGCCCATCGGCCAACCGTTCATGGTGTTGGCGACACAGAATCCCATCGAACAGGAAGGCACATACCCCCTGCCGGAGGCGGAACTGGATCGATTCATGCTCAAGGTGCGCATGGATTACCCCGACGCGCAGCAGGAACTGGAGATGGTGCGCGAAGTCACCCGCTCGTCGCGGGCCGACATGCTGGCTGTACACCCATTGCGCACCGTATTGCAGGCCGAAGATGTGCTGCAACTGCAGCAGGTTGCCAGTGACCTTGCCCTGGATGAACAGGTGCTCGACTATGCCGTGCGCCTGGCACGCGCTACACGCAGCTGGCCAGGGCTGGCGATCGGTGCAGGACCGCGCGCCTCAATCGACCTGGTTCGCGGCGCCCGTGCCCGCGCCTTGTTGCGCGGTGGTGAATTTGTAACACCGGACGATATCAAGGGATGCGCCCTGGCAGTACTGCGTCATCGCGTACGTATCGCGCCAGAGCTGGATATCGATGGGCTGGAGGTCGACCAGGTGCTCAGGCAGTTGTTGGATCAGATTCCGGCACCCCGGCAGTGACTCGCCCATGAAGCCGACCCGTCTGCTGTTGAACTGGCTCGGCGCATTGCTGGGTCTGGGCATTTTGCTGGGCACCGCGGCAGCATTGCAGCTCACAGTACCGGACACCTTGCACTCAGTCGTCTGGGGGTTACTCCTGGCGTTGTTGCTGCTGGCCATGCTGGACGCCGTACGATTGCATCGCCGCCCATCTCCGCATGTACAACGGCAGATGCCCGGCAGCCTGGCGCTGGGACGCTGGGGCGAAATCCGCCTGGCTCTGGAGCACGACTTCCCACAGCCGCTGACGGTGCAGGTATTCGATCATGCCCCCGACGGACTGAGCGTGGAGAACATGCCTCAACCCATAACCTTGTATCCCGGTGAACGCAGCGAACTGGGCTACCGCCTTCGCCCCCTGCGGCGCGGGCATTTCAGTTTCAGCCGTTGCGAAATACATCTGCCCAGCCCTATGGGGCTGTGGGCGGCACGACGCCATATCGAAGTGAGCGACTCCACCCGCGTCTACCCGGATTTCGCTCGGCTCTACGGCGCCCAACTGCTGGGTGTGGACAACTGGCTGAGCCAATTGGGCGTTCGTCAACGTCAAAGGCGCGGTCTGGGGCTGGAATTTCATCAACTACGTGAGTTTCGCGAAGGCGACAGCCTGCGACAGATCGACTGGAAAGCCACCGCCCGACAACGCACCCCGATCGCCCGTGAATACCAGGATGAGCGCGACCAGCAGATCGTGTTCATGCTTGATTGCGGCCGGCGCATGCGAAGCCAGGATGACGAACTGTCTCATTTTGACCACGCCCTCAATGCGTGCCTGCTGCTCAGCTATGTTGCCTTGCGCCAGGGCGATGCCGTGGGGCTGTGCACCTTTGCCGGTGACCAATCGCGCTACCTGGCGCCGGTCAAGGGCAGTAGCCAGTTGAACCTGTTGCTCAACGCGGTGTACGACCTGGACACCACCCGACGGACCGCCGATTACCAGGCGGCGGCAAGCCAACTGCTGGCCCGGCAGAAGCGTCGAGCCTTGGTCATTGTGGTGAGCAACCTGCGGGACGAGGACGATGAAGCCCTGTTGACGGCCGTCAAACGCATCAGTCGTCAACATAAGGTGCTGGTGACCAGCTTGCGCGAGGAGGTACTCGACCAACTGCGTCAAGCCCCCGTGCAAACCTTGCCCGAAGCCCTGGCCTACAGCGGCACCATCGACTACCTCAACACACGGGACGAGCTGCATGACCGCCTGACCGCACATGGCTTATCCGTCCTGGACACCTTGCCATCCGAGCTGGGCCCCGCACTGGTGACACGCTACCTGGGCTGGAAGAAAGCCGGCGCTTTCTGAGAAAAGCGTTCTGAAAAACAACACTCGACCACGGCAGAGGTAAATCCCTCTGAACCGGGTCGACAGTGCGTTGTAGCTAGGCCGAAGCCTGCAAGGGGTCAAAACTGAAGTAATGCAACAAGACGTTGATCAATTGCCCATACTCCTCCGGGGCCTGCAGCACAGTGAACCCGGAATCGTAATGCTGCGGGTTGATATCTTCGTGGCTCCACAGGCAGGTAGCCGTGAGATCAATGGGATAAAAGGTGCCGTCAGCCTCCGGAATCTTCAAGCGCAGCTCGAAATCCACGTCGACCATCATGGGCAATTGGCTGATCAACATCAGCCCGTCTTCCGAAACATTGCCCAAAAAACCGATGGGCTTGTCGGTGAGACGGTTAAACACTTGCAGGAAGTAAGGTAGCTGATGCCGCTCGATCCGTCGGTCGGTAAACATGGTGAGATCGCCATCCAGTGGCCATAACGCGGCCGTGCCAGTGATTCGGAACGAGTAATAAAACCCGCTCTCCATGGATCTCGGTAAGACAACGGGCAATAGTCCGTCGCCAGAACAGCTACCGAGTCCGGGCCCACATTCGTTTGCATAGAAACTTGTACAAACGAACATTCAAAGGATAGCCTAAGACTGGCAACAGGCCAGTTATGAAATGGCGATTATCATCACAATGAAGCGGGACGCGGCTGGGCGACGCTTGCACCGCGGTAATGCCCCAACTGCTGCAAGGTATCGAGCCTCGCACGAGCACGATAGGCGTACTCACTCGACGGGTACTGATTGATGATGAATTGATAGGTCTGCACCGCATCGACGAACAGTTTCTGCCGTTCAAGGCATTGCCCGCGCAACATCGATACCTCCGGTTGCACATAGCGGCGCGTGCGGCTTTCACGGTCGACCTGGGACAACTCCAGGGTGACACGCTCGCAATCGCCGACCTTGTAGGCGCGGTAGGCATTGTTCAAATGGTGGTCCATCGACCAACGGGTGCAGCCGATAACACTGACGGCCAGGGCAGCAATGAGCAAAATTCGCATGAGGGTTCTCCTGTCTTGTGCAGTGTATCGACCCCTCGTTAAAAATCTTCAAGGATGTTCGTATTCAGCCGCAGCGAAAACAAGGCAATCGTCGATAAGTAGTGCAAACGAACAATGACTACAACGAAAGAGCATAGTAGCCTTCCTCAGCGCTTGAACTCAGGAGTCTGTGCATGTCCGTCCGTCGTACCAAAATCGTCGCCACCCTTGGCCCGGCCAGCAACTCGCCGGAAGTCCTCGAACAGCTGATTCTGGCTGGTTTGGACGTTGCCCGTCTGAACTTCTCCCACGGCACCCCGGACGAGCACAAGGCTCGCGCCAAGCTGGTGCGTGACCTGGCTGCCAAGCACGGCCGCTTCGTGGCACTGCTGGGTGACCTGCAAGGCCCGAAAATCCGTATCGCCAAGTTCGCCAACAAGCGGATCGAGCTGAAAATCGGCGACACCTTCACCTTCTCCACCAGCCACCCGCTGACCGAAGGCAACCAGCAAGTCGTGGGTATTGACTACCCGGACCTGGTCAAGGACTGCGGCGTCGGTGACGAACTGCTGCTGGACGATGGCCGCGTGGTCATGCGCGTCGACACCGCCACCGGCACCGAGTTGATCTGCACCGTGACCATCGGCGGCCCGCTGTCCGACCACAAAGGCATCAACCGTCGTGGCGGTGGCTTGACGGCACCGGCCCTGACTGAAAAAGACAAGGCTGACATCAAGCTCGCCGCCGAAATGGAAGTGGACTACCTCGCCGTGTCCTTCCCGCGCGATGCCGCCGACATGGAATACGCTCGCAAACTGCGCGACGAAGCCGGCGGCACCGCCTGGCTGGTGGCGAAGATCGAACGCGCCGAAGCCGTGGCCGACGACGAAACCCTCGACGGCCTGATCAAGGCTTCCGACGCGGTGATGGTTGCCCGTGGCGACCTGGGCGTGGAAATCGGTGACGCCGAGCTGATCGGTATCCAGAAAAAGATCATCCTGCACGCACGCCGCCACAACAAAGCGGTGATCGTGGCGACCCAGATGATGGAATCGATGATCCAGAATCCGATGCCGACCCGTGCCGAAGTGTCCGACGTGGCCAACGCCGTGCTCGACTACACCGACGCCGTGATGCTCTCGGCTGAAAGCGCCGCCGGCCCGTATCCGCTGGAAGCCGTTCAGGCAATGGCACGTATCTGCCTCGGCGCCGAAAAGCACCCGACCAGCAAGACCTCCAGCCACCGTATTGGCAAAGAGTTCGAAAGCTGTGACCAGAGCATCGCCCTGGCCGCCATGTACACCGCCAACCACTTCCCGGGCGTTAAAGCGATCATCGCCTTGACCGAAAGTGGCTACACGCCGTTGATCATGTCGCGCATCCGCTCCTCGGTGCCGATCTACGCGTTCACACCGCACCGTGAAGCCCAGGCCCGCGCGGCGCTGTTCCGTGGCGTGTACACCGTTCCGTTTGATCCGGCTTCACTGGCACCGAACGAAGTCAGCCAGAAGGCAATCGACGAGTTGGTCAAGCGCGGCGTCGTGGAGCAAGGCGACTGGGTCATCCTGACCAAAGGCGACAGCTACCACACCACCGGTGGCACCAATGGCATGAAGATCCTGCACGTGGGCGACCCTCAGGTCTGAGTGACACGCTGACAAACAAAAGCCCCGCCATGAAAATGGCGGGGCTTTTTGCATTTCAGGGAAGCGGTTGTTTGATGCCAAAGCACCTCATCTTGACCGCGCCGCCGACCAAAGGTGGGAGGGGGCTTGCCCCCGATGAAGCCCGATCAACCACCACACATTCATCGCCGGGTGATAAACGCTGACAGCGCCGCAATCGCCTCCGGCGACTTCAACCGCTGGGTGAACAAGGCACCCTCCTCCTCGATCACCTGGCGCAACTGCTCGCGATCCACACTTTTCATGAGCTGCTTGGTCACCTGCACCGCACCCGACGCCAGGGTCTCAAACCGTTCGGCCACTTCCCGCGCCTTGGCCAGCGCCGCCTCGCCGTTGCCTAGCGCTTCAGTGGCAAGCCCCCACGCAACTGCCTGTTCGCCGGTAAATCCCTCACCCAACAGCAACAATTCGGCGGCCTTTGCGTGCCCCAGCAACCTTGGCAAGATCAGGCTCGAGCCAAACTCCGGGCACAACCCCAGGTTGACGAACGGCATGCGCAAACGCGCATCGCGGCTGATGTACACCAGGTCGCAATGCAGTAGCAGGGTTGTACCAATACCCACCGCAGACCCCGCCACCGCAGCAATTACGGGTTTTCGACAGTTGAGCAGGCTTTTCATGAAGTGAAACGGTGGGCTGTCGAGGTCGCTGGGCGGCTGTTCGAGAAAATCACCGATGTCGTTGCCGGCCGTGAAGCACTCGCTGCTGCCCTGGATCAGCACGCAGCGGATATCGGCATCCGCGTCGGCGTGCTCCAGTGCATTGGCCAATTGCGTGTACATGGCGCGGGTCAGAGCGTTCTTCTTGTCGGGACGATTGAACTGCAGGATCAACGCCCCGCGTTCGCGCAACTGTTGGATGGCATCGGTCATGGCAAATCTCGCGGCTGGAACATTCAGCGCTCAACCGCGGGGCAAGAACACATCGGCCAGCAGCTGATTACGCGGCAATCCCGCCAGGAACAGGCGCCTGGAAAACGCCTCGACGCTGGCCGGGTGCCCGCAGAGTAAGGCCAGCGTTTGCCGCGAAACAAGCCGCAGTTGCGCCAATGCCTGGGCCACCTGCGCCGCCGTCCACAGTTCCACCGACAGGTTGGGATGCTGTGCAGCCAGCGCAGCCAAGGGCTCGGCCAGATAATGGCCTTCGGCATCATGGGCCAGGTGAATGACGCGGATGGCGCCCTGGTGATCCTGGCGCAGCGCCTCACGCAACACACCCCACAGGGGCCCCAACCCAGTCCCGGATGCCAGCAGCCACAATGGCCGTGTTTGCCAGTCCGGATCATATTGCAGCGCACCGCCGCGCAAATCCCCCAGGCGCAGTCGATCACCCACCTGCAACTGCCGGGCAAGATCGCTGAATTCGCCGGGCAGGCGACAATCGAGATGAAACTCCAGGAATGGATCTTCCTGGGGCAAGCTCGCCAGGGAATAAGGTCGCGCCACTTGCCCGGCCCACAACACCAGGTGCTGCCCAGCCCGGTAACGCAAACCTCGCTCTGGTTGCAGGCGCAGGCGCAGCACGTTCGGGTTCAGCCAATCGACACCCACCACCTGGGCCGGCAAGCCGTCACGCGTCGGGTCAAACGTTTCGACCCGCAGGTCGCCGCTGACCTGACACTGGCAGGCCAACCGCCAGCCGTCCTGGCGCTGCGCCGGGCTCAAGGCCTCGGGCTGCTTGTCTTCGACCTCGCCCTGGCACCGCACCAGGCAGGCATGGCAACTGCCGGCGCGGCAACTGTAGGGCACGGCCACACCTGCCAGGTTCAAGGCATCCAGCAGGTTGCTGCCGGGGGCTACCGACCAATGGTGTTCGCCGACGTACAGTTCAGGCATATAAGGACTCAATCACAAGGGGCGCGCACAGGGAATCATGCCTGCGACAGTTTGACCATAATCGGGTGTATCGGCCACCGCGCCGGGTTATACTGCCGCGCCTTTTTAGCGTCGCGCCTGCACCACTTTGGCGTGCCTTGGAAAGGTGGCCTCAGCCGACCGATGCAACACTGGGCCCACCTTTATTGAATGTTCCCTTATAGAGGAGCGCGACTCATGACCGTGATCAAGCAAGACGACCTGATTCAGAGCGTTGCCGACGCCCTGCAATTCATTTCCTACTACCACCCCGTTGATTTCATCCAGGCCATGCACGAAGCCTACCTGCGCGAAGAATCGCCAGCAGCCCGTGATTCCATCGCCCAGATCCTGATCAATTCGCGCATGTGCGCCACCGGCCATCGTCCGATCTGCCAGGACACCGGTATCGTCACCGTGTTCGTGCGCGTGGGCATGGACGTGCGTTGGGATGGCGCCACCATGGGCCTGGACGACATGATCAACGAAGGCGTGCGTCGCGCCTACAACCTGCCGGAAAACGTCCTGCGTGCATCCATCCTCGCCGACCCGGCAGGCGCGCGCAAAAACACCAAGGACAACACCCCGGCGGTCATCCACTACTCCATCGTCCCGGGTAACACTGTGGAAGTGGACGTGGCGGCCAAGGGCGGCGGCTCCGAGAACAAGTCGAAAATGGCCATGCTCAACCCGTCCGACTCGATCGTCGACTGGGTGCTCAAGACCGTTCCGACCATGGGCGCCGGCTGGTGCCCACCGGGCATGCTGGGTATCGGCATCGGCGGCACCGCCGAGAAAGCTGCGGTGATGGCCAAGGAAGTGTTGATGGAATCCATCGACATCCACGAGTTGAAAAAGCGCGGCCCGCAGAACCGTATCGAAGAAATGCGTCTGGAGCTGTTCGAGAAGGTCAACCAACTGGGCATCGGCGCCCAGGGCCTGGGTGGCCTGACCACCGTGCTCGACGTGAAGATCATGGACTACCCGACCCACGCCGCGTCCCTGCCGGTGTGCATGATCCCCAACTGCGCCGCCACCCGCCACGCACACTTCGTGCTCGACGGTTCGGGCCCGGCGTCGCTGGAAGCGCCACCGTTGGATGCCTACCCGGAAATCGTCTGGGAAGCCGGCCCGTCGGCCCGTCGCGTCAACCTCGACACCCTGACCCCGGAAGAAGTGCAGAGCTGGAAACCAGGCGAAACCGTGTTGCTCAACGGCAAGATGCTCACCGGTCGCGACGCCGCGCACAAACGCATGGTCGAGATGTTGAACAAGGGCGAAAGCCTGCCGGTGGACCTGAAAGGTCGCTTCATCTACTACGTCGGGCCGGTTGATCCGGTGCGCGAAGAAGTGGTTGGCCCGGCAGGCCCGACCACCGCTACGCGGATGGACAAGTTCACTCGCCAGATCCTCGAACAAACCGGCCTGCTGGGCATGATCGGCAAATCCGAACGCGGCCCGACTGCGATCGAAGCGATCAAGGACCACAAGGCCGTGTACCTGATGGCCGTCGGCGGCGCTGCTTACCTGGTGGCGCAAGCCATCAAGAAGTCGCGTGTTGTCGCGTTTGCCGAACTGGGCATGGAAGCGATCTACGAGTTCGACGTGAAAGACATGCCGGTCACCGTTGCTGTCGACAGCAAGGGCGAGTCCGTGCACATCACCGGTCCTGCCATCTGGCAGAAAAAGATCAGTGAAAGCCTGGCGGTAGAAGTGCAGTAAGCGCTTCCCCTCCAAACATAAAGGCGACTGCGGCCCATGGCCCGGTCGCCTTTTTTATGGCCTGTGGAAAACGCGGCGGTTGTGACCTCTGGGCTTTCTGTGGCCACTGGGCTTGTTGTGGCGAGCGGGCTTGCCCCAACATAAACGTCGTGCATGCTATGGTGCACTCCCCTTACCGTGCCTGCCCATCACCGTATGATCGTGATCCCGCGCCCCCTGCGCCTGACCTTCTACTCCCTGCTGATCATAGCTGGCGCACTGCTGGCCGCAGCCCTGGCCACCCGCCACGCTGAACGCCAGGCCCTGGTGGACGATGCCGCCCGTGCCAATCAGCAACTTGCACTCTATGCCAGCTCGTTGCACACCCTGATCGAACGCTACCGTGCGCTGCCCGCCGTGCTGGCGCTGGACTCGGAAATGATCAGCGCGTTGAAAGGCCCGCTGGACGCCGCCACCCAGGACGTGCTCAACCGCAAGCTCGAACGCATCAATGGGGCCGCGCAGTCCTCCACCCTGGAATTGATGGATCGCACCGGCCTGGCGGTCGCCGCCAGCAACTGGAACCTGCCGAGCAGTTACGTGGGCCATAACTACGCGTTCCGGCCGTACTTCAGCCAGACCCTGAGCCAGGGCACCGGGCGTTTTTATGCGGTAGGGGTGACGACCGGCATCCCAGGGTATTTCCTCTCCAGCGCCGTGCTGGATGAACACGAGCAGTTCCTCGGCGCCATGGTGGTCAAGCTGGAGTTCCCCGAGCTCGAACGCGAATGGGCCCAGGGCAATGACCTGCTGCTGGTCAGCGATGCGCGCGGCATCGTGTTTATCGCCAACCAGCCCGGCTGGCGTTATCGCAACCTGCGACCGTTATCGGCCAACGACCTTGCCGAGCTGAAAGCCACCCGCCAATACGACAAAAAACAACTGCAGGCGCTGGAAACCCAGACCCTGCAGCGCTTTGACGAAAACAGCCATCTGATGCGCGTCAACGGCCCGGATGGCAATGCCAACTACATCTGGGAATCGCTGCCCCTGAAAGCCGAAGGCTGGACCCTGCACCTGCTGCGCAAGCCCCAGTTCGCCTTTGAGGACCAACGCAACGCCGGGCTCGCTGCCGCCGGTTCCTGGCTGGCGCTGGTGTTCCTGGTGCTGTTCCTGACCCAACGCTGGCGCCTGGCCCGCTTGCGCCAGCGCAGCCGCGAGGAGCTTGAGCAACTGGTGGAAGAACGCACCCAGGCGTTGCGCACCGCCCAGGATGGCCTGGTGCAATCGGCCAAACTGGCGGCGCTGGGGCAGATGTCCGCCGCCCTCGCCCACGAAATCAACCAGCCACTGACCGCCCAGCGCATGCAGTTGGCCACCTTGCGCCTGCTGCTCGATCACGGCCGCATTGACGACGCTTACCAGGCCCTGACACCGCTGGACGATATGCTCACACGCATGGCCGCCCTCACCGGCCACCTCAAGACCTTCGCGCGCAAAAGCCCGAGTGGCCTGCGCGAACGCCTGGACTTGGCCACGGTGGTCGACCAGTCCCTGCACCTGCTCGACGCACGCCTGCGCGATGAGGCCATCGGCGTGGTGCTGGACCTGGCCCGCCCCGCCTGGGTACGCGGTGACGCGATCCGCCTGGAACAGGTGCTGATCAATCTGTTACGCAACGCCCTCGACGCCATGGCCGACAAACCGCGCAAACGCCTGGAAATCCGCCTGCACGCCGACTAGCAACTCTGGCAACTCACGGTCAGCGACAGCGGCGGCGGGATTGCCGAAGAACACCTGAGCAGCGTGTTCGACCCGTTCTTCACCACCAAGCCGGTGGGAGACGGCCTCGGCTTGGGGTTGGCGGTGTCCTACGCTATCGTGCACGAATTGGGCGGTCGCCTGATCGCCGGTAACCGGGGCGACGGCGCAGTCTTTACCCTGACCTTGCCCATCGCGCTGGAGACGCCCGACCTATGTTGAACGCGGTGATTGTGGTCGATGACGAAGCCAGCATCCGGACGGCCGTCGAGCAATGGTTGAGCCTGTCAAGCTTTGAAGTGCAGTTGTTCAGCCGCGCCGAAGAATGCCTGGCGCAACTGCCCAGGGATTTCCCCGGCGTGATCCTCAGCGACGTGCGCATGCCGGGTCTCAGCGGCCTGGAACTGCTGGCTGAAGTGCGGCGCCGTGATGCCGATTTACCGGTGATCCTGCTCACCGGCCACGGCGATGTACCGATGGCGGTCGAAGCCATGCGCGACGGCGCCTATGACTTCCTCGAAAAACCCTTCAGCCCCGACGCCCTGCTCAACAGCCTGCGCCGTGCCCTGGACAAACGTGGCTTGATCCTGGAAAACCGTCGCCTGCATCAGCAGGCCGACCACCGGGCGCAATTGGAATCGACGCTGCTGGGCGTGTCCCGGGGTTTGCAGACCTTGCGCCGCCAGGTGCTGGACCTGGCGAGCCTGCCGGTCAACGTGCTGATCCGTGGCGAGACCGGCAGTGGCAAGGAGATGGTCGCGCGCTGCCTGCATGATTTTGGTCCACGTGCGAAGAAGCCATTCGTGGCGCTCAATTGCGCGGCGATCCCGGAACAGTTATTCGAGGCCGAGCTGTTTGGTCACGAAAGCGGCGCGTTCACCGGCGCCCAGGGCAAGCGCATCGGCAAGCTGGAATACGCCCACGGCGGCACGCTGTTCCTCGATGAAATCGAAAGCATGCCGCTGGCCCAACAGGTGAAATTGCTGCGTGTGCTGCAGGAGCAGAAGTTGGAGCGGCTGGGCTCCAACCAGAGCATCCACGTGGACCTGCGCATCATCGCCGCCACCAAGCCGGACCTGCTGGAAGAGGCCCGCGCCGGGCGCTTTCGCGAAGACCTGGCGTATCGATTGAACGTCGCGCAATTGCGCCTGCCGCCCCTGCGCGAGCGCCGCGAAGATATCCCGTTGCTGTTCGATCACTTTGCACAAAGTGCTGCCGAACGCCTGGGCCGCAGCGTCGAGCCATTGAGCGGCGCGCAGTTGGGGCGCTTGCTCAGCCATGACTGGCCGGGCAACGTGCGCGAGTTGGCCAACGTCGCCGAACGCCAGGTGCTGGGCCTGGGCGACCCGGAGCCGGAAGGCATCGAGGCCGGACAGTCCCTGGCCGCGCAGCAAGAGGCCTTCGAAGCCCACTGCCTGAAAGCCGCGCTGACCCGACACAAAGGCGATATCAAGGCGGTACTGGCCGAGCTGCAACTGCCACGGCGTACCTTCAATGAAAAGATGCAGCGCCATGGGTTGGTGCGGGAGATGTTTCTCTAGGCCAACCTTTGTGTTGACTGCCAGGCCTTATCGGGGGCAAGCCCCCTCCCACATTTTGATCTGTGAACACATTCAAGTGTGGGAGGGGGCTTGCCCCCAATGAGGACAACAGCCATAAGCGGATTTCCGCCCACTGCCTGCAAATCATCAGCGGTTTTTCGCTCAAATAAATCCTCAAACCCCTCTGTTCCGGGCCTTCATCCACCTGGCACAGCTCCTGCTATAGCTCGACCCAGGCTGCGCACGCGCCGCTCCATAAAAACAACTAGATGAAGGATCCTTCAATGGATAACTCCAACGCCCTGCCTCTGGGGTCGGCGGCCGCGCCGGCAAAAGAGCGCACTACCTCCAGCCGCATCAAATCGATTTTCAGTGGTTCCGTCGGCAACATGGTCGAATGGTACGACTGGTACGTCTACGCCGCTTTCTCGTTGTACTTCGCCAAGACTTTCTTCCCCAAAGGCGACACCACCGCCCAACTGCTCAACACCGCCGCGATCTTCGCCGTGGGCTTCCTGATGCGCCCGATCGGTGGCTGGCTGATGGGCCTGTACGCCGACAAGGTCGGTCGTAAAAAAGCCCTGATGGCCTCGGTCTACCTGATGTGCTTCGGCTCGCTGCTGATTGCCCTGAGCCCGGGCTATGAAATCATCGGTATCGGCGCGCCGATCCTGCTGGTATTTGCCCGCTTGCTGCAGGGACTGTCGGTCGGCGGCGAATACGGCACCTCCGCCACTTACCTCAGCGAGATGGCGACCAAGCAACGTCGTGGTTTCTACTCCAGCTTCCAATACGTGACGCTGATCTCCGGCCAGCTCATCGCCCTGGCGGTGCTGATCGTGCTGCAACAACTGCTGACCACCGAGCAACTGTATGCCTGGGGCTGGCGTATCCCGTTCGCCATCGGCGCACTCTGCGCAGTGGTTGCGCTGTACCTGCGGCGCGGCATGGAAGAAACCGAGTCGTTCACCAAAAAGGAAAAGGCCAAGGAAAGCGCAATGCGCACCTTGATGCGCCACCCCAAGGAACTGCTGACCGTGGTCGGCCTGACCATGGGCGGTACGCTGGCGTTCTACACCTACACCACCTACATGCAGAAGTACCTGGTGAACACCGTCGGCATGAGCATTTCCGACTCCACCACCATCTCGGCGGCGACGCTGTTCCTGTTCATGTGCCTGCAACCCATCGTCGGCGGGCTGTCGGATAAAATCGGCCGGCGGCCGATCCTGATCGCCTTCGGCATACTCGGTACGCTGTTCACCGTGCCGATCCTCACCACCCTGCATACCATCCAGACCTGGTGGGGCGCGTTCTTCCTGATCATGGCGGCGCTGATCATCGTCAGCGGCTACACCTCGATCAACGCCGTGGTGAAAGCCGAACTGTTCCCCACCGAAATCCGCGCCCTGGGCGTGGGCCTGCCGTATGCGCTGACGGTGTCGATCTTCGGCGGCACCGCTGAATACATCGCGCTGTGGTTCAAGAGCATCGGCATGGAAACCGGTTATTACTGGTACGTGACGGCGTGCATCGCGGTGTCGCTGGTGGTCTACGTGACCATGAAGGACACCCGCAAGCACTCGCGCATTACCACCGACTAAACGTCAGTTGCAGTCAACCCTGTGGGAGGGGGCAAACCCTCCCACAGGTTGAATCAGGACAACTCAGCTATCGTCTTACGTCCGTACCGCCGCTGCGCGTACGACGCCCCCGCAATCATCACCACCAACACCGCCGCCAACACTGCCGACGAACCGATGGTGCCGAAGTCCAACCCGCCCTTTTCATGGGGCTTGGTAAGGAAGTCACCCAAGGTCGCGCCGAACGGCCGGGTCAGTACAAACGCCACCCAGAACAACAGCACCGAAGAAATCCTGGTGAAGTATTTGAGTGCCACCACCGCCGCAATCGCCGACCCGATCAACAAGGCGCCGCCAGCAAAGCCCAGCCCGGAGTCATCTGCCAGGAAATCGCCCAACGCGGTGCCCAAGGTGTTGGAGAACAGGATGGCCATCCAGTAGAACAACTCACCCCGGAAGGTCTGCACCTTGTTCACGTTCAGCGAATCGCCGCTGAGGTGCCACAACGCGAAGATGATCATCAGGATCGCGATCAGGATCATGGAGCCCGTGGCATAACCCAGCCCCAAGGTGCGGTCCATGAAATCCGACATCGTGGTGCCTGCGGTGCTAGTGGACAGAATCACGATCCAGTACAGCACCGGGTTATAGGTTTTCGAGCGCAGTTGCGTCACCAAGGTGATCAGGAACACGCTGATCAGCATCATCGAACTGATGGCATAACCGACATCCAGGGTCATCGACAGCAAATCCCCGGCGGTTTCGCCCAAGGTGGTCGCGCAGATTTTCATGACCCAGAACGCCAGGGTGATCTGAGGAAGTTTATTCATAAGGGGGAAGGCTCCAAAGCTCAGTCTCTCAATAGGCCGACTTATTGGGTTGTCGACAGTGGGCGCAGACTGACGGTGGAGCTGTGAAAAATAGGTGGGCGATGAATGAAAATTCCATAGTATGGCCACTTCATCGACGACCACTGCAGGAACCCCGGCCATGCCTGACGATATCCACTTCTACGAACCCGCCAACGGCCACGGCCTGCCCCATGACCCGTTCAATGCCATCGTCGGTCCACGGCCGATCGGCTGGATCTCGTCCCATGACAACGAAGGTCACCTGAACCTGGCGCCCTACAGTTTTTTCAATGCGTTCAACTACATTCCGCCGATCATTGGATTTTCCAGCGTCGGGCGCAAAGACAGCCTGAACAACATCGAACAGACCGGCGAGTTTGTGTGGAATCTGGCCACCCGCCCGTTGGCCGAGCAGATGAACCAGAGCTGTGCTGCCGTCTCACCTGAGGTGAACGAGTTTGAATTGGCCGGCCTGACGCCGGTGGCCTCGAAGATCGTTGGTGTGCCGCGGGTGGGCGAAAGCCCGGTCTCGTTCGAATGCAAGGTGACGCAGATCATTCAGCTGCAACGTGCCGACAAGGCATTGGTGCCGAGCTGGCTGGTGCTCGGCGAGGTGGTCGCGGTGCACATTGCCAAGTGGCTGCTCAAGGATGGCATCTACGATACCGCCGCCGCCGAGCCGATCCTGCGCGGTGGCGGACCGGCGGATTACTTTCAGTTGGGGCCAGAAGCCCTGTTCAGGATGTATCGCCCAGGCGCCAGCAAACCCTGACTGAAAGACAATAAAACGTGGGAGGGGGCTTGCCCCCGATGGCAATGGCACATTCAACATCGTTGTTGACTGACACGCCGCTATAGGGGGCAAGCCCCTCCCACATTGGACTGTCGGTGTTGCTCAGTTGGCGGCGCTCGCCCAGGTCAGTTGACCCTCTTCGTCCACACCCGTCAGCCGTTCAAGCTGCACAGTGGCTGCATCGTCAGCATCGGAGGCTGTCTTGAACGTCTGTCCGTCAAGGATCTTGTGAAACTGCGGGGCGCCCATGCCATCCAGTGCCTTGACGGCAACGGCGGCGCTGTAGCCCCCTTCACCCGGTACTACGGCGGATACGGCTTCGTGGTGGGCAAATTGTTTACGTGCCATGTTGCAGGTCCTGGCCAATGGAAAGTCGGCCATTCTAGACCTTCAGCCGGCGAGTTGCAGGTACTCGCCGTAGGCGTGTGCGGCGGATGCATCGGTGAAGGTCTGGAAGTCCATGCTGCGCACGACCATGTCGTTCAACAGCTCGGTGAAGATCATCAGCGCCGGGGAGTTGAAGTAGGCGCTCATCGCCTGCTCGCTGCTCCAGAAACCGGAGATCAACCACACATCAGGATCAACCTGGGAATGCTGCAACGAGAACTGCAGGCAACCCTGAGCCTGGCGGCCCGGTTCGATCAAACTGCTCAAGCGTGCACCGAGTTCGGTGCTGCACCCGGTGCGGGCGCGGATAAAGGCCATATGGCTCGCGGGAATGGGGGTGGACATGTTCGACTCTCCCGTTGAGAAGTGATGCTCGGCAAGCACTGTGAGGGCGTGTTGCCACAGGATCAAAGATAACGGCGCGAGTCGGCGCGCGGTTAGTCAATTCCTGTCGGCTTATTGCACAATCCTGCGAGAAGCGTAGGAGGGACGTCTGGCACAGAGGTTTATTCGATGGCCCGACGCCTTGTTTCAGGGAGATGACAGGTGCCGCGATTGCCTGATTCACGATGTATCGCAGGATCAGGCAAGGATTGTGCAGAATCGACGTAACACTGTTTGAAAAGCCGCCGCTAAGCTGACCCCATCGAAGTAGCCAGTAGAGGACGTTCCATGTCGTCGCCCGAACATACAGCCATTCCCCTCGACGCCGAGATGGAAAAACAGCGCGCCGAACTGGCCAGCATCGTGCACCGGCATACCTGGGAGGACGGCTCCTACGGTACGGCCATCACCACCCTGTTTCTGAACCGCCACAACACCCCGCGCGACTTCATGCCGGTGCTGGTGGAACCGGCCCTGTGCATCCTCGCCAGTGGCAGCAAGGAAGTACGCCTGGCCGACGAAATCTTTGCCTACGACCCGCTCAACTACCTGGTGTTCTCGGTAGCGATGCCGGTGGCCGGGCGGATCATCGATGCAACACCGGAGGACCCGAACCTGTCGGTGCGCATCAATATCGATCCGGCGCAGCTCACCGCGCTGATTGCCGAGGCTGGCCCGATGGGCGTGCCATCGCGCCCGACTTCTCGCGGCATGTACGTCGACCGCATCGATGGCCAACTGTTGGACGCCGTACTGCGACTGGCCCGCCTGTTGGATACGCCGAAAGACATCGCCATGCTCGCGCCGTTGATCAACCGCGAAATTCTTTACCGGTTATTGCGTGGGCCGCAGGGCTATCGGCTGTATGAAATCGCCGTGGCCAACAGTCAGAGCCATCGGGTCAGCCAGGCGATCAAGTGGTTGAACGGCAACTACGAACAACCGCTGCGCATCGATGACCTGGCCAAGGAAGTGAACCTGAGCGTTTCGACCTTGCACCACCGTTTCAAGGCGATCACCGCCATGAGCCCGTTGCAATACCAGAAGCAGTTGCGCTTGCAGGAGGCACGGCGCTTGATGATTGCCGAAGGGTTGGAAGCGTCGGCGGCGGGGTATCGGGTGGGGTATGAAAGCCCATCGCAATTCAGCCGGGAATACAGCCGATTGTTTGGCGCACCGCCGTTGCGTGACCTGGCCCGGTTGCGCCAGAGCATCTGAGCCAATGACGATCAACATGTGGGAGGGGCTTGCCCCCTCCCACACTGTGACCGCTTGTGTTCAGTCTAATCCGCGCGGCAGCTGCAGGGTCACGCGCAAGCCACCCTCACGCAAATTCTGCAAACTCACTTCACCGCCATGGCTGTGCGCAATGTTGCGCGCAATCCCCAGGCCCAAGCCATAACCCTGTTGCTGCCCGGCGAGGCGGAAGTGTGGCTCGAAGACTTGCTCCAGGCGCTGCTCCGGCACGCCGGGCCCCTCGTCGTCCACATGCAGGACGAACTCCGCGCCATCGTCCTCGATGTGCAGATGGGCGTTCTGCCCATACTTCAAGGCATTGTCGATCAGGTTGCCGATGCAGCGCTTGAGCGCCAGCGGCTTGCCCGGATACGCCGCCAGGGCAGCGCCGTCCAGCGTGACCCGGCCGTTGCCGTTGGGTGCCACGTAAGGCTCCACCAGGCATTCGAGCACATGATTGAGGTCCACCGGCTCAATGTTCTCGTGGATATCCGTGTCCTTCACGCATTGCAGCGCGCCCTTCACCAGCAACTCCAGTTCATCCAGGTCACGGCCGAACTTGGTTTGCAGGTTCTCGTCCTCCAGCAGTTCCACGCGCAGGCGCAGGCGGGTGATCGGTGTGCGCAAGTCGTGGGAAATCGCACTGAACAATTGACTGCGCTCGGTCAGGTAGCGGCTGATGCGCTCACGCATGGCGTTGAAAGCACGGCCCACTTCCACCACTTCGCTGCCGCCACCTTCGGCCACTGGCTCCACGTCGGCGCCCAGGGACATGTCCCGCGCCGCCCGCGCCAAGCGCTTGAGCGGCCGGCTTTGCCAGTGCACCAGCAGGCCGATGAACAACAGTAAAAAGCCGCTGGTCAACACGATAAACCACACCTGCTGGGACGGCAGGCCTTGCTCTTCAAGGCTGGTGTAGGGCTCGGGCAACAGCGAGGCGATGTACAGCCATTCGCCCTGGGCCAACTGGATCTGGGTGACCAGTACCGGCGGGTTCACCGGTTCCAGGGTCAGCGCGTAGTGCGCCCAGGAACGCGGCAGCTCATCGAGTTTCAGGCCGGCATTGAAGATGCGCAGGTCTTCGGCGCTGACGAACTCCACCGACATATGCACATCGGCGCCCAGGGTCTGCTTGAGCACCTCATCCACCGCTTCAAGCACTGCCTGTTTGCGCGGGGTCTGCGGCAGGATGGCCATGTCCAGCGGGCGATCATTGAGCGTCACCACAAAACGCGTGCCACCCATGCTGCGCAGTTGATCGAGCACCAGCGGCCGATACGCCACCGGCAACGAACGAAAATAACTCACGCTGGCGGTCATCGAATGCGCCAGGCTGCGGGCACTGGTGACCAGGCCTTCGAGCTGGGTGGCGCGCAATTGCGAGACCCAGATCACGCTGGACAGCGCCTGGGCGAACAACACCGCCAGCAGCGTCAGCAGCAGCATGCGCCCCAGCAGCGAACGCGGTACCGGGAAGCGTCGGCGGCGTTCGGTCAACGGCTCAGTGGACATTGCCGGCAACCACGCTGGCTGCCAGTTGATAACCACTGCCCCGCACGGTGCGGATCAGACGAGGGGGCTTTTCGGTGTCGCGCAGGCGTTGGCGCAGGCGGCTGACAGCCATGTCGACGATGCGATCCAGCGGCATCAGGTCACGACCCCGGGTGGCGTTGCCGATGGTGTCGCGGTCGAGGATCTGCTGCGGGTGGTCGAGAAACAATTTGAGCAGGGCAAAATCGGCGCCGGAGAGGATCACTTCTTCGCCGTCCACATGGAACAGACGGTGGCTGATCATGTCCAGCCGCCACTCATCGAACACCAGCACATCGCCGCCGCTGCTGCGCTCCTGGCCGAACTGGCAACGGCGCAACAAGGCCTTGATCCGCGCTTGCAACTCGCGAGGGCTGAAGGGTTTGCCGATGTAGTCGTCGGCGCCCAGCTCCAGGCCGATCACACGGTCGGCCTCGTCGGAACTGGCGGTGAGCATGATGATCGGCACCTGCGCCTGGCGCGGGTGCTGGCGGATCCAGCGGCAAAGGCTGAAACCGTCTTCGTCCGGCAACATCACATCGAGGATGACCAGGTCGCACGGTGCCTCGTTCATCGCCTGGCGGAACCCCGCGCCATCCGGCACCCCACGCACCTGGAAACCGGCGCGACTGAGGTAGGTCTGCAGCAATTCGCGGATTTCCTGGTCGTCATCGACCAGGAGGATCGATTTACTGATTACGCTCACGGGGTCCTCCTTGTTGTTATGGGGTGTTATTGATGGCCTCATCGGGGGCAAATGCGTTCCAAATGTGGGAGGGGGCTTGCCCCCGATAGGACCATCAGTCCCTATGCAAAAGCCTGTTCCAACGCGACGCCAGCCCCGGTCAACCCGGAATACGGCGCCGTCACCAACCACACCGGAATACCCTTGAAGTATTCGCTCATGCAGCCTTTGTCAGCAAAGCTCCTGGCAAAACCGCTGTGGATAAAGAAGTCGGCAAACCTCGGTATCACCCCGCCCACAATGTACACACCACCGCGTCCGCCGGTGGTCAGCACATTGTTACCGGCTACGCGGCCCAGCCAGATGCTGAACTGGTCCAACACTTCCATCGCCACCGGGTCACCGGCCAGGCCGGCGGCCGTGATGGCTTCGGGGGTTTCCAGTACCGGCGCATGGCCGTCGACCGCACAGATCGCCCGGTACAGACGTGGCAGCCCGCCACCGCTCAAAGCCGTTTCAGCGCTGACATGCCCGATCTCGGTGTAGATGTGCTGCCACAGCTGGGTTTCCCGTGGGCTGCTCAGCGGCAGGTCGACGTGCCCGCCCTCCCCCGGCAGCGCCGCAAAACGGCCACCGCCCAGGTCCAGCAAGGTACCGACACCCAGCCCGGTGCCCGGACCGATCACCACCGCAGGTCGCAACGGCTCCGGCGTGCCCTCGCAGACCACGCGGAATTCGTCGGGCTTGAGGCGGGTCATGCCCAGGGCCATGGCCGAGAAATCATTGACCAACAGCAGATCATCCACCTGCAATGTCTTGCAAAACGCAGTCTTGCTCAGGCGCCAGTGGTTGTTGGTGAATTTAAATTCATCTCCGCTCACCGGACCAGCGACGGAAAGACACACCGCGCCGATGTCCCCGATTTCCAGGCCTTCCTCCTTGAGGTAAACCTTGATAGCGGCCTCAGGACTGGAATGATCCGCCGTGGCATGCACGCGGATCGAATGCAGTTCCTGATCCCGCCACAAGGCAAAACGGGCATTGGTGCCCCCGATGTCACCGACCAGCGCTAACTTCACTTAAGCGTCTCCAAGGCAGAGGTAAAGGCGCTGGCGCCCTGCTCTGCGGAGCTTGCGGCCAAGCGCATAAATGCAAACAGCTCGCGACCGGCCCCCACGTTGTTACCCAACAGGCCCGTGGCAGGCGCACGCGCTGCAAATTCTTCGGCGTCCACCTTAAGCTCCAGGGTGCCCTTCACGCCATCCACACGAATGATATCGCCATCCTGCACCCGCGCCAGTGGCCCGCCGCTCTGGGCTTCGGGGTTGACGTGAATCGCGGCGGGGATCTTACCCGACGCGCCCGACATACGCCCGTCTGTTACCAGCGCGACCTTGAAGCCACGGTCCTGCAATACACCGAGGAACGGCGTCATCTTGTGCAATTCCGGCATGCCATTGGAACGCGGGCCCTGGAAGCGCATCACGGCGACGAAGTCTTTTTCCAACTGGCCAGCCTTGAACGCATCGGCCAGGTCCTGCTGGTCCTGGAACACCACGGCGGGTGCTTCGACAATCTGGTGCTCGAGGGCCACGGCCGAGACTTTCATCACGCCACGCCCAAGGTTGCCTTCCATCACGCGCAAGCCGCCCTCGGGCGAGAACGCGCGGGCCACCGGGCGCAGGATGCTTTCGTCGAGACTCTCGATGGGACCGTCGCGCCAGATCAGCTCGCCGTCCACCAGGAACGGCTCCTGGGTGTAGCGGCTCAGGCCCTTGCCGGCCACGGTGTTGACGTCTTCGTGGAGCAGGCCGGCTTCGAGCAGCTCACGGATCAGGAACGACATGCCGCCCGCTGCCTGGAAGTGGTTGATATCGGCCTTGCCGTTGGGATACACGTGGGACAGGGTCGGCACCACCTCGGAAAGGTCGGCCATGTCGTCCCAGGTGAGGATGATGCCTGCCGACATGGCGATGGCCGGCATGTGCAGGGTGTGGTTGGTGGAGCCGCCGGTGGCGTTGAGCGCGATGATGGAGTTGACGATGGATTTCTCGTCGACGATCTCGCCGATCGGCGTGAAGTTGCCGTTGGCCTTGGTGAGGCGCGTGACCTGGTGCGCGGCTTCGCGGGTCAGCGCATCACGCAGCGGCGTGTACGGGTTGACGAACGAGGCGCCCGGCAGGTGCAGGCCCATGACTTCCATCAGCAACTGATTGGTGTTGGCGGTGCCGTAGAAGGTGCAGGTGCCGGGGCTGTGGTAGGACTTCATCTCCGATTCCAGCAGCTCTTCGCGGGTGGCCTTGCCTTCGGCATAGCGCTGGCGCACATCGGCCTTCTGCTTGTTGGAAATGCCCGACGGCATCGGCCCACCCGGTACGAAGATCATCGGCAGGTGGCCGTAGCGCAGCGCGCCCATCATCAGGCCGGGGACGATCTTGTCGCAGATGCCCAGCATCAAGGCCGCGTCGAACATGTTGTGGGACAGCGCTACCGCCGTGGACATGGCGATGACTTCACGGCTGAGCAGGCTCAGCTCCATACCGGGCTCGCCCTGGGTCACGCCGTCGCACATCGCGGGAGTGCCGCCGGCGAACTGGCCGACCGAGCCGACTTCGCGCAGGGCTTTCTTGATCTGTTCAGGGAAATGTTCGTACGGCTGGTGCGCCGAGAGCATGTCGTTATATGACGAAACAATTGCCACGTTGGCGGCATTCATCATGCGCAGGCTATTTTTATCTTCAGTGCCGCAACCGGCCACGCCGTGGGCAAAGTTGGCGCATTGCAGCTTGCCGCGCATCGGACCGTCGCTGGCTGCGCCGCGAATGAGCGCAAGGTAAGCCTCGCGGGTGGCGCGGCTGCGGGCGATAAGCCGTTCGGTGACCTCAAGGACGCGGGGATGCATGTGTAGAACTCCAGGCTAACGGATGTGGCGACCTGAGTGTCTATGCTGATCAAACGCCCGCAGCGCATGGGATGGCAGGGAGTCGTTTGGATCATCGGACCAGTTGATTCAGGTCACTCGTTGTAGATTGAACAAAATATTGCCACTAAAAAGGCTTGTTTTCTATTTTTATGCGAATAATCTTGTAATTCTTACAACAAATCGACGACAGGCACTTTCCAATGACTCTTCGTATCGCAATCAATGGTTTTGGCCGTATCGGCCGTAATGTCCTGCGCGCACTGTATACCCAAGGCTACCGCCAGGATTTGCAGATCGTCGCCATCAATGATCTGGGCGACAGTTCGATCAATGCCCACCTGCTCAAATACGACACCGTGCATGGCACTTTCGAAGCAGAGGTCGCCCACGATCAGGAAAGCCTGACCGTCAATGGCGACCGGATTGCCGTCAGTGCCATTCGCAACCCGGCCGACCTGCCCTGGGCTGCGCACAAGATCGACGTGGTGTTCGAATGTACCGGCCTGTTCACCGACCGTGACAAGGCTGCCGCCCATATTACCGCCGGCGCACGCAAGGTGATCATCTCGGCACCGGCCAAGGGCGCGGACGCCACCGTGGTCTACGGCGTCAACCATGACATTCTGCGTCAATCCCACCAGATCATCTCCAACGCCTCGTGCACCACCAACTGCCTGGCGCCAGTGGCTCAAGTGCTGCACCGCGAGCTGGGTATCGAGAGCGGCCTGATGACCACCATCCATGCCTATACCAACGACCAGAACCTGACTGACGTCTACCACACCGACCCGTACCGCGCGCGTTCGGCCACCCAGAACATGATCCCGAGCAAGACCGGCGCCGCCGAAGCGGTAGGCCTGGTGCTGCCGGAGCTGGCGGGCAAGCTGACCGGCATGGCGGTGCGGGTGCCGGTGATCAACGTGTCGCTGGTGGACCTCACCGTACAACTGAAGAAAGAAGCCACGGCGCAAGAAGTCAACGCGCTGCTCAAAGAAGCCAGCCAGCACTCGAAGATCCTCGGCTACAACACCCTGCCGCTGGTTTCCAGTGACTTCAACCACAACCCGCTGTCGTCGATCTTCGATGCCAATCACACCAAGGTCAGCGGTAAATTGCTGAAAGTGCTGGCCTGGTACGACAACGAGTGGGGCTTCTCCAACCGCATGCTGGATAACTGCCTGGCGCTGTGCAACGCCGAGTAATGTGAGCTGTGCGGGACCTTCTGAAGAGGCTTGTGTGGGAGGGGGCTTGCCCCCGATAGCGGTGGCACATTCAACATCTTTGTTGACTGACACACTGCCATCGGGGTGTAGCCCCCTCCCACACTGGTTTGTGTCCCGCATAAGGAAAATAGCTACTTGCCATTTCAGTTGATGATAAGCATTATCATTAACTGCAAATCGGTCTGGTAGCACTGTGAGCCAATCTCGCTTCAACCACGTCTTTCTCGCCCAACGGGTGATTCTGCTTCGCACCTTGCAGCGGATGGTCAATAACCACAGCACCGCCGAGGACCTGTTGCAGGAAACCTACCTGCGCGTCACCCGGGCCCTCAGCGAGCGGTCGATCGATCACCTTGAACCCTTCGTCTATCAGACCGCGCGCAACCTGGCGCTGGATCATCTGCGCGCGCGCAGGATCCAGGCACGCACGCTGCAGGAAGATGTCCCGCTGGACGTCCTGCAAAGCGTCGCCGCCCCCATCAGCACGCCCGAAGATGCCACCCAGGCCGAGCAAATGCTCGAGGCCTTGAGCGTCAGCCTGGGCCAGTTGAGCGCCCGCCAGCAGCAGATCTTCATCCTCAGCCGCCTGCACGGTTGCAGTTACCAGGAGATCGCCGATCAGTTGGAAGTGTCCTTGAGCACCGTACAAAAGGAACTGAAGTTGATCATGGCCATCTGTGTAGGTGTGGCCGAACGGCTGGATCGGCCTTAAGCTTCACCCGACAGAAACGTCGACTCAAGCTGTAGGAAAGTTGAATAGAGCGTGGCGAAGACCCGAGGAACACCGTGACGGACCCGAACAAACTGCACCCCCACGAGATGGCTCATGAGGTGTTGCAAGACACGGCCATGGACCAAGCCCTCGACTGGCTGATCGCCTTGCAGTGCCCACAGCCCGGGCAGCAGGCCGAATTCGAAGCCTGGCTGGCCAGCGATCCCGCCCACGTCCACGCCTTCGCCAAGGCCCAGGCTGCCTGGGGTGGCGCGCCAGTGCACAGCGCCGCCGTCGCCCTGGCAGCACCGCGCAAGCCCAGCGGCTGGCGGCGGATCAAACCCCATTGGAAACCTTTGGCCACCGCCGCCGTGTTGCTGATCGGGCTATTCAGCTTCAGCAACCTGCCGGTGCGCCTGCAGGCCGATCACCTCACCGTGGTGGGCGAACGCCAGCGCCTGCAACTGGACGACGGTTCAAAGGTGCTGCTCAACACCAATTCGGCGTTTTCCAGCAGCATCAAGGACCATCAGCGCATCGCTCGCCTGTACCAGGGCGAGGCGTTTTTCGAAATCAAACCCAACCATGGCCTGCCCCTGGAAATCGACGCCGGCCCCGTGCGCGCCAGCGTGCGCGATACCGCCTTCGCCGTGCGCTACCTCAATGGCGAAGCACAGGTGCAGGTGCAACGTGGCGATGTCGACCTGAGCAATACCTTCAATGATGCCCGCGTGCGTCTGAGCGCCGGGGAAAGCATCCGCGTCGGCCCCAAGGGTTTCGGCTCGCCCGCCAGACTGGACGCCAACAAGGACCTGGCGTGGGTGCAAGGCCGGCTGATCTTCGAAAACTGCCCCATGAGCGAAGTGCTCGCCGAGCTGCGCCGCTATTACCCTGGCTGGATCGTCAACACCAACGACCAACTCGCCAGCGTCGCCGTCACCGGCAATTACCGCCTCGACCAGCCCCTGGATGTGGTGCGCTCGCTGGCCCACATCACCTCGGCCAAGTTGTCGGAATACCCGGCGCTGGTGATCCTCAACTAAATGAGAATTATTTTTACTCGATAGCTGGCACTGGTACGTCTCGTCTTAGCCAATGCAACTGATTCCTATTTGGTTCGGTTCGCAACTATAAGATTCGTACCCCGGAGCGCTCTCGATGTCCTCTTGTTTCAACCGCCGGTCCTCTTCGCCCGTGCTGTCCTTGCTGACGGCGGCCATCCTGCTGGCCGGTGCGCCAGTGATGACCGCCACCGCCGCCGAGCCTGCTCCGCGCAGCCATGGCAACTACAACTTCAGCATCGAGCAGCAATCGCTGGTCTCTGCACTCAACGCATTTACCGCCGTGACCGGCTGGCAGGTCGGCCTGCCGGCGGAACTGGCCCAGGGTGTGTCATCCCCTGGCGTACGCGGTCCGTTGTCGCCGGAAAAAGCCCTGGACCGGCTGTTGGTGGGGACCAACCTGAGCTATCGCAAGCTGGGCAGCAACAACATCATCCTGGAAAAACGCGCAGCGGGCGGCACCCTAAACCTGCAACAGGTAACCATCAGCGCCACCCGTAACGAGCAGGATGTGACCAGCGTACCGAGCACCGTCAGCGTGCAGGACCGCGAAGAACTGGACCGCCAGAACGTCAACAACATCCGCGAACTGGTGCGCTACGAGCCCGGCGTCTCGGTCGGCGGCGCGGGCACCCGCTCCGGTAACGCCGGCTTCAACATCCGCGGTATCGACGGCGACCGCATCCTCACCCAGGTGGACGGCGTGGAAGTGCCGGACAACTTTTTCAACGGCCCCTACGCCAAGACCCGTCGCAACTACGTCGACCCGGAGATCGTCAAGCGTGTGGAGATCCTGCGCGGTCCGGCCTCCGCCCTGTACGGCAGCAGCGCCATCGGTGGCGCCGTGAGCTACTTCACCCTCGACCCGGACGACATCATCAAGCCAGGCCAGGATTTCGGCGCCCGCCTCAAGACCGGCTACAGCTCCGCCGACGAAAGCTGGCTGACCTCCGGCACCGTCGCCGGCCGCGTGCAGGACTTCGATGGTTTGCTGCACCTGAGCCAGCGCAATGGCCACGAGACCGAATCCTACGACGGCAACAACGCCACCGGCCTGGCCCGCACCGGCGCCAACCCGGAGGACGCGCGCACCACCAACATCCTGGCCAAGCTCGGCTGGAACTATGGCGATGACAACCGCTTGGGCCTGACCTACGAGAAGTACAAAGACGATCGCGACGTCAACCTGAAGAACGCGGTAGGAGGCCCGTTCATCGGCGGCCGAGGCTTCAACCTCTACCGTGATCGTCGTGGCAACGACACCATTACCCGTGAACGTTTCGGCCTGGAAAACAGCTTCGCCCTCGAGTCGCCGATTGCCGACCGCATCAAGACCAGCCTCAATTACCAGATCGCCAAGACCGACCAGACCACCGCCGAGATCTATCAGTCAGGCCGTCGTGTCCTGCGCACCCGCGACACGCTCTACCAGGAAAAACAGTGGATTTTCGACGCCCAGCTCGACAAGGCGTTCAGCCTCGGTGAAACCGACCACCAGGTGACCTACGGCACCACCCTCAAGCAGCAGAAAGTCACCGGTTCGCGCGAGGGCAACGCGACCTGCGTGGCCGTCGGCAGTGGGTGCACCGCCATCGGTGCACCCAGCCCGATTGCCAGCGACAGTGTGAAGAAGTCCAGCGACTTCCCCGACCCGACCATCAACACGTATTCGCTGTTCGCACAGGACCAGATCACCTGGGACAAGTGGACCTTCCTGCCCGCCGTGCGCTACGACTACACCCAGCTCAAACCCAAGCTGACCCAGGAATTTCTCAACACCGTCAACCCGACAGGGGCGGACCCGGTGAGCGACAAGGAAAAAACCTGGCACCGTGTGACGCCCAAGTTTGGCCTGACGTACGCCCTGACGGATCAATACACCTGGTTCGGCCAGTACGCCGAAGGTTTCCGTACGCCGTCCGCCAAAGCCTTGTACGGCCGCTTTGAAAACCTGAACCTGGGCTACACCGTCGAGCCGAACCCCGACCTCAAGCCAGAAACCAGCAAAGGCGTCGAAACCGGGATTCGCGGCAAGTTCGACAAAGGCTCCTTCGAGATCGCCGTTTTTTACAACAAATACCGCGACTTTATCGACGAAGACAACGCCGTTGCCGGGGGCAGTCTTGAACAGTTCCAGGCCATCAACATCAAGCGCGCCACCATCAAGGGCGCCGAAGCCAAGGGCCGCCTGAACCTGGATGCCTTCGGTGCGCCGCAAGGTCTCTACACCCAGGGCTCGGTGTCCTATGCCTATGGCCGCAACGACGATAATGGCGAGCCGCTGAACAGCGTCAACCCGCTCAAGGGGGTCTTCGGCCTGGGCTACGACCAGGACAACTACGGTGGCCTGTTGAGCTGGACCCTGGTGAAAAAGCAGGATCGCGTCGACAGCACCACCTTCCACGCGCCGGACGGCGACACCAGCGGCCCCTTCAAGACCCCTGGCTTCGGTGTGGTCGACCTGACCGCCTTCTACAAAGTCACCCACGACGTGACCATCAACGGCGGCCTCTACAACCTCACCGACAAGAAGTACTGGAACTGGGATGACGTGCGCAGCTACGACAGTGTCGGCGAAGCCGCCGTGACCGGCCCAGCCAACCTCGACCGCCTGACCCAGCCGGGCCGCAACTTTGCGATCAACGTGATCTGGGACATCTAGCACCGCCCTACTCACCCCGTTGAAATTTCTTCGACGGGGTGAGGATTTTTTACTGTGCCGCGTCTTCTTGTTCGTCTAGTTGATAACAGCTCTCTTTCGGGCACCCAGGCGCATCCCTTCTCAAGGACTTTTCATGACCGCTTCCCCTACCGCAGAACGCGCAAGCCTGCGCTCCCAACGCCTGAACCAGATCACCAACGAGCCGCACACCAAGCTCGACGCACTGGTCAAGGCCCACGCCCCGTTTGAAACCCGGGCCAACTTCGCCCGTTTCGTGGTGGCGCAGTACCTGTTCCAATCGGAACTGGTGGCCCTGTACAACGATGCCGAACTGATCAAGATCGTGCCGGACCTGGCCGAACGTTGCCGTGCCGAAGCCGCCAAACTGGACCTGGGCGACCTGGACACCGAGGTGCCTGCACCGGTCGCCGGCGCCGTGAAAAACCCGAGCAAGGCCGAAGCCCTGGGCTGGCTGTTTGTGTCCGAAGGCTCCAAACTGGGCGCTGCGTTCCTGATCAAGCGTGCCGTGGGCCTGGGCCTGAGCGAAACCTTCGGTGCCCGTCACCTGGGTGAGCCGGCCGGTGGTCGCGCCGAAGGCTGGAAAAGCTTCACCCGTACCCTCGACGCCCTGGAGTTCAGTGCCGAAGAGGAAGCCGCAGTGGAAAAAGGTGCGATCGACGCGTTTGTACGCTTCACCGTCTTGCTCGAACAGGCGTACGCTAGCGCCCCTGAATTGGCCTGACATCCAGATTGAAATGCCATCAACTGTGGGAGGGGGCTTGCCCCCAATAGCAGAGTGCCAGTCAACGCTTCTCTAGCTGACACATCCCCTTCGGGGGCAAGCCCCTCCAACAGTTGGCGCTCACTTCGCGACGTTACAAATAAACCATGACCCGCAAAACCCAATCCACCTCGAAAATCGCCCGGATCCTCTTCGGCCTGCTGGCCTATGTCAGCCTGGGCATCGGGTTGATCGCGATTGTCGTGCCGGGTTTGCCCACCACCGAATTCATCCTGCTGGCCGCCTGGGCCGCCACTAAAAGTTCGCCACGCCTCAGCGCCTGGCTGGAGAACCACCGGCTGTTCGGGCCGATCCTGTTCAACTGGCGCAACGGCAAGATCATCGCTCGCCGAGCCAAAGTCAGCGCCACTGTAAGCATGCTGCTGTGCGCCATGCTGATGCTGGTGATGCTCGACCACGGCTGGCCGATCTACCTGGCCATTGCCGGAATGAGCCTGGGCAACCTGTGGATCTGGTCACGCCCGGAAAGGCTTGCAGCGCCTGTCTGACGCCGCATGTAGGTGTTTTCCTACCGCTCATCGCCTCTTTCTCATGAATTGATTTGTGACGCCGATGTTTCAGACATAGCGCTGAATGGACTTGGCTCTGCTGCATGCATCCCCACCAGTCCATTCGCGAGTGAGCCTATGTTCAACACCCTCTCCATCCGCCTGAAAATCGTGCTGCTGTCCGGCCTTTGCCTGTTGGGGGTGATAGCGCTGGTCGTCGGCATCAATATCTACAACACCAACCAGAATGATCTGTTGGTCAGCGATTCCAGCTCGCGCATGCTCACCGCCAGCGTGGAACAACTGCTGCAAGCCAGGGCCGCCGAGCAAGCGGTGCAGTTGCAGAAAACCTTTGGCGACAGCCTGATGGCGCTGACCGCGCTGGCCGACCAGATCAAGGATTTGCGCACCATGGCCAGCAAGCGTGGCCTGGAAGCCGGCGCGCTGCGCGAAGAAATCAACCAGAGCCTGAAAACCACCTTCGATCGCAACAGCAAAGTGCTGGGGTTCTGGCTGTCATTCGAACCCAACGGCCTCGACGGCAAGGACAGCGAGTTCGTCGATGACAAGGCACGCGTCTCCAACGAAACAGGGCGCTTCTCCAGCTATTGGAGCCGTGCCGGCGGTGAAGGCTTGAACACCATCATGGTCGAAGAAGACCTGAACAAGACCACCCTCACCCTCAATGGTACGCCCTACAACATCTGGTACACCTGCCCACGGGACACCCGCAATACCTGCCTGCTGGAACCCTATGAAGATACGGTGGCCGGCAAAAAGGTACTGATGACCACCATCGCCTCGCCACTGATCGTGGGGGGTAAACTCATCGGCGTCGTCGGTGTCGACATCGCCCTCACCGCCCTGCAAGCAACCGCCGACGCTGCACAGAAGGACCTGTTCAACGGCGCAGCGCACCTGGAGATTCTCTCCAGTACCGGCCTGATTGCCGCCTACAGCGGCGAGCCGGCCAAGGTCGGCAAGAACCTGATCGACACCCTCGGCGCCGAGGGCAAGGAAATCGTACAGTTGCTGGCCAGTGACAACCGCATGATCCGCGAACAGGACGACACCATCCGCGCCGTGTACCCGGTCAAGCCGATTGCCGACGCCAAATCCTGGGGAGTGGTGATCAAGCTGCCAAAAGCCGTGATGCTCGCCGACAACGTCAAGTTGCAGCGGGTGCTTGACGACGCCCAATCCGCCGGCACCCTGAAGGCACTGCTGGTGGCCGCCGCCGCCGGCCTGCTCGGTTTGCTATTGATCTGGCTGACCGCTACCGGCGTGACCCGGCCGATCAACAGCGTGGCCGCCATGCTCAAGGACATCGCCAGCGGCGACGGCGACCTTACCCAACGCCTGGCCTACGCCAAGAAGGATGAACTGGGCGAACTGGTGAACTGGTTCAACCGTTTCCTCGACAAGCTGCAACCGACCATCGCCCAGATCAAGCAAAGCATCACCGAAGCACGCGGCACCGCAGACCAGTCTTCGGCCATCGCACGCCAGACCAGCGAAGGCATGCAGGTGCAGTTCCGCGAAATCGACCAGGTGGCCACCGCGTCCAACGAAATGAGCGCCACCGCCCACGACGTCGCCAACAGCGCGTCCAATGCCGCCAGCGCGGCACGCGGTGCCGACCAGTCGGCGCGTGAAGGCATGTCGATCATCGAGCAGAGCACCCGCGACATCACCACCCTGGCCGAAGAAGTCAGCAAGGCCGTGGGCGAAGTCGAAGCCCTGGCGGTCAACAGCGAACAGATTGGTTCAGTGCTGGAAGTGATCCGCAGCATTGCCGAGCAGACCAACCTGCTGGCCCTCAATGCCGCCATCGAAGCGGCACGCGCCGGGGAAAGCGGTCGAGGGTTTGCGGTGGTAGCCGACGAAGTGCGTAACCTGGCCAAGCGTACCCAGGATTCGGTGGAGGAAATCCGCCTGGTGATCGAGCGCATCCAGAGCGGCACCCGTGGCGTGGTGGCGACCATGCATTCCAGCCAGAGCCAGGCCCAGAGCAATGCCGGGCAGATCCATCAGGCGGTGCAGGCTTTGGGCAAGATCAGCGATGCGGTCACCGTGATCAGCGACATGAACCTGCAGATCGCCAGCGCCGCCGAACAACAGAGCGCCGTGGCCGAAGAGGTCAACCGCAACGTCTCGGCGATCCGTACCGTGACCGAAACCCTCACCGGCCAGGCCACCGAGTCGGCGGCCATCAGCAGCCAACTCAATGCACTGGCCAGCCAGCAGATGAAGTTGATGGATCAGTTCAGGGTGTAAACCCAATCTCAAAAACAACACAGTTCCAATGTGGGAGGGGGCTTGCCCCCGATAGCAGAGTGCCAGTCAACGCTTCTGTAGCTGCCCCCTCCACATCGGGGGCTTGCCCCCTCCCACAGTTTGATCACTTTGGATTTAGAGACCGGTCCAGGCACTGACAAACTGCGTCAGGTCTTCTTTAGCCGCGGTACGCGGCGGGTTCTGCGGTGTGCCCAGGTACAGGAAGCCAATCACCTCCTCATCCGCCGTCAGCCCCAGGCCTTTGGCCACGTGGGCCGAGTAGGACAATTCCCCGGTGCGCCATACCGCACCAATCCCCTGGGCATACGCCGCCAACAGGATGCCATGAGCCGCACAGGCAGCAGCCAGCAGTTGCTCGGACTTGGGCACCTTGAAGTGCTCCTGCAAACGGGCAATCACCACCACCACCAACGGCGCGCGCAACGGGCCGTTCTGGGCCTTGTCGATCACCGCCTGTGGCGCATCGGCGTCTTGCAGCCGGGCCGCTTCGGCCAACAAGGTGCCCATCTGTTCGCGAGCAGCGCCTTCAACCGTGAGGAAGCGCCAAGGGCGCAGTTGGCCGTGGTCGGGCGCACGCATGGCGGCGGCAAACAGCACATCGCGCTGCTCCTGGGTCGGCGCCGGTTCCAGCAGGCGCGGCACGGAAACACGGTTGAGCAAAGCGTCGAGAGCCTGCATGGGCCACCTCCAGAAAAAAATGTGCGGTCATTCTAGCGGGAATGAATCGGGATGCCACCAAACGATAATTGCTCTTATTCATTGCGCCCTGCCCTGTTAGACTTTGCGACCTTATTTTCCGCCGTGGTTCAGGAAATTCGATGTCCCCTTCGCTTTTTCGCCTGTCCGCAGCCTTGCTGGCCTTGAGCCTGGCTGGCTGCGATGACGCGCCCAGATTTACCAAGGCCGAGCCGGGTGAATCACGGGCGGGCGGTGCTGCGACGGTGAACAAGCGCGACCAGAACGCGTTTTCCCTGCCCTCGGCCAACCTGTCGCCCACCCGCCGCCTGGATTTCAGCGTCGGCAACAGCTTCTTTCGCAGCCCCTGGGTGATCGCACCGTCCACCACCACGGCGCGTGATGGCCTCGGCCCGCTGTTCAACACCAACGCCTGCCAGAACTGCCATATAAAAGACGGTCGTGGTCACCCACCGCTGCCCGATGCACCCAACGCGGTGTCGATGCTGGTACGCCTGTCGATTCCGGATGCGCCCGCCTATGCCAAGGCCATCGAGCACATTGGCGTGGTGCCCGAGCCGGTCTACGGTGGGCAATTGCAGGACATGGCCGTGCCGGGCGTGCCGCCGGAAGGCAAGGTGCGGGTCGATTACACGCCGGTCAACGTGACGTTCAAGGACGGCACGGTGGTCGAGTTGCGTAAACCCGACCTGCAGATCACTCAGCTTGGCTACGGCCCGATGCACCCCGACACGCGCTTTTCCGCACGCATCGCGCCGCCGATGATCGGCCTGGGCTTGCTCGAAGCCATCAGCGACGCCGACATCCTACGCAACACCGACCCGAAGACCGCCGACAAGCAAGCCATTGTCGGCCGCGCCAACTGGGTCTGGGACGACGCCCAGCAAAAAACCGTGCTCGGGCGTTTTGGCTGGAAAGCCGGGCAACCCAACCTCAATCAACAAAATGTTCACGCGTTCTCTGGTGATATGGGCCTCACCACATCCCTGAGACCCTTTGATGACTGCACCGATGCCCAAGTCGCCTGCAAACAGGCCCCCAACGGCAATGGCCCCGATGGCGAGCCGGAAGTCAGCGACAACATCCTGCGCCTGGTGCTGTTCTACACGCGCAACCTGGCGGTGCCGGCGCGCCGTGGCGTCAACACGCCGCAGGTGCTGGCCGGTAAAAACCTGTTCTATCAAGCCGGCTGCCAGGGTTGCCACACGCCTGCATTCACCACGGCCGCCAATGCCGCCGAACCTGAACTGGCCAACCAGGTGATCCGCCCCTACAGCGACCTGCTGTTGCACGACATGGGACCGGGCCTCGCCGACAACCGCACAGAATTCAAGGCCGGTGGCCGCGACTGGCGCACGCCGCCGTTGTGGGGCATTGGCCTGACGCAAACCGTGAGTGGACATACCCAGTTCTTGCATGACGGCCGCGCCCGCAGCCTGCTCGAAGCCGTGCTGTGGCATGGCGGTGAAGCCCAAGCGGCGCAGCAGCATGTGTTGTCCTTCAATGCCGAGCAGCGCGCAGCGTTGCTGGCGTTCCTGAATTCTTTATAAGCTTCGCCCCACTTATAGAAGGGAGCTCGACATGTTCCGTCCCAAGTTGTTGTTCACCAGCCTGGCCGCCCTCGCCCTAGGCGCCTGCTCGCCGCAAGACCCGCAAGCAGTGACCTCTGCGGCCATCGCCAAGCAAGTGATCCTGCCGACCTACAGCCGCTGGGTCGAAGCCGACCGCCAACTGGCCGTCAGCGCGCTGGCCTACTGCCAAGGCAAGGAGAGCCTGGACACCGCGCGTGCCGATTTCCTGCATGCACAAAAGGCTTGGGCCGAGCTGCAACCGCTGCTGATCGGGCCGCTGGCCGAGGGCAACCGTTCGTGGCAGGTGCAGTTCTGGCCGGACAAGAAGAACCTGGTCGGCCGCCAGGTCGAGCAACTGGTTGCCAGCCAGCCGCAGATCGACGGCGCCGCCCTGGCCAAGTCCAGCGTGGTGGTGCAAGGCCTGTCCGCCTACGAATACATCCTCTACGACGCCAAGACCGACATCGCCGACGACGCACAAAAGGCCCGTTACTGCCCGCTGCTGGTCGCCATCGGTGACCGTCAGAAGGCCCTGGCCGAAGAGATCCTGGCCAGCTGGAACAGCACCGACGGCATGCTGGCGCAGATGACCAAGTTTCCGAACCAGCGCTACGCCGATTCCCACGAAGCCATTGCCGATCTGCTGCGCGTGCAGGTCACCGCACTGGACACCCTGAAGAAAAAACTCGGCACGCCGATGGGCCGCCAGACCAAGGGTATCCCGCAGCCGTTCCAGGCCGATGCATGGCGCAGCCAGTCGTCCCTGCAAAGCCTCGAAGCCAGCCTCGCGGCAGCCCAGACCGTATGGGTCGGCGTCGACAACAAAGGCCTGCGTGGCCTGCTGCCGTCCGAGCAGAAGCCGTTGGCCGACAAGATCGACGCCGCCTATGCCGCGTCGCTGAAACTGTTCGCCAGCAACCAGCGCACCCTCAACGAACTGTTGAACGATGACGCTGGGCGCCAGCAGCTCAACGATATCTATGACAGCCTCAACGTCGTCCACCGCCTGCACGAGGGCGAGCTGGCCAAGGCGCTGGGCATCCAACTGGGCTTTAACGCCAACGACGGTGACTGATGATGCTCAGGCGACAGGCTTTGGCCATCGGCAGCGTGCTGCTCAGTGCTCTCACACTGGGTGGCTGGACGCTGTTCAAAAGCAAAGACAAGGGCCCGCTGCTGCTCTCGGCGCGGGATGATGCGGACGGCAAGCACTACGCCGTGGGTTACCGCCTGGACGGCAGGCAGGTATTTGCCACCCAGGTCGGCCAGCGCTGCCACGACATCATCAACCACCCGACGCTGCCGATTGCGCTGTTTGTCGCCCGTCGCCCGGGCACCGAGAGTTACCTGATCGACCTGCGCGATGGCGCGCTGCTGCAAACCATCACCTCCCAGGTCAACCGCCACTTCTATGGCCACGCGGTCATTCACAAGAGCGGCGACTGGCTGTACGCCACCGAGAACGACACAACCGACCCCGGCCGTGGCCTGCTCGGTGTGTACCGGTTCGAAGGCGAGCGGCTGGTGCATACCGGCGAGATCTCCACCCACGGCATCGGCCCGCACCAGGTGTCGTGGATGCCCGACGGCGAGACCCTGGTGGTGGCCAACGGCGGCATTCGTACCGAAGCCGAAAGCCGCGTGGAGATGAACCTCGACGCCATGGAACCGAGCCTGGTGCTGATGCAGCGCGACGGTACCTTGATCAGCAAGGAAACCCTCGGCCAGCAGATGAACAGCGTGCGGCACATGGGGATCGCCAGCGATGGCACCATCCTCACCGGGCAGCAGTTCATGGGGGCATCACAGGAGCGTTCCGAGTTGCTGGCGATCAAGCGTCCGGGGCAGCCATTCGTGGCGTTTCCGGTGGCGGACGAGCAGTTGCAGGCGATGGGGCACTACACAGCCAGCGTCGCAGTGCACAGCGAATTGCGCCTGGTGGCGTTGACTGCCCCACGGGGCAACCGCTTCTTTATCTGGAACATGGACAGCGGCGAGCTGCGCCTGGACGGACCGCTGCCCGACTGCGCCGGCGTGGGCGCGGTCGAGGATGGGTTTGTCGTGACCTCGGGCCAGGGCCGTTGCCGGTTCTACGATTGTCGCCAGAAACAGTTGGTGGCAACGCCGCTGGAGTTGCCGGCAGGGCTTTGGGATAACCATCTGCATCTGATCTGAGTGCAGGTCGCTTCTCACCCGACACGAGCCGAATGCCACGTTAAGCAACGGCTCGCTGTTACGCCTGCTTGATATCAGAAGGGGGAAGTAACTCAGAAATCTCTGAGAGTAAGTTGAGTTCGGCAATACCTTAAGAAGTAGAAGATACTCGCCGTAGGCACTTTCGCACTCTATGGAACGAATTCGGAACATTTACCACTTAGCTACGTGACTTTAATCACTACACAAGCCAGGAGAATAAATGTTCAACCTTATAACGCTCAACGGTATGCAGTCAGCGCACACACCGCCCGCCAATCGATCGCCGTGCCCATCTGAATCGCCAGCCACTAACTATCCCTGTGGACCGGATACCCGCAACTCCAATACAGACCAAAAGACTCAGGTTATACGCGCCAACCCTCCATCCCATCCCACTGGACGCCCATGGGGCGATAACCGCGGCGCACGTGAAATGGTCGACAGCAATCCCAGACTTAAAGAGTATTATTTCGGACCGCACCCAGAAAGTGACTTCGACCGGGCTTATAAAAAGGTTGGTAACTTTTCGATTGATAACCCCGACCCCAATGATCGGGCAGACAGGATGTACGATTTCTCGCAAGTGGTCGGGTACATCACATCAGGCACGGACAGCAGAGCATCACCTACACCTGGGCGACCGATATATGATGGCTATAATGGCCCCGGAAAGCCTCCCACAAAAAACTCAAATTATGAACTGTTCATGAACTTCCTCGAGAACGGTTATTCGGCCCTGAAAGACCCAGCCAAAGATACAGAGAAAAACAAAAAAACCGATATAACCGAACATAATAGAGAAGCTAAAACTTCCGACACACCTCCAGACACAGAGAAAACTGTAACACCTAAAACAACAACGCCCCCCATCAGTGGCACTGAGGCCAAACGCCCAGAATTAAACACCGACGTCGCACCCACTGGCCCTACGGGAAGGCCAGAGTGGGATAAGCGGTTAGCAGGTCAGATTCTCAAAGAGAATCGTGAGATTGTAAATAGCCGACCTAAAATCATTCCCGATGAATGGTTAATAGAGGTTGTCGGTAACTATACTCCTAGTAATCCGGACCCAGTAAGCCAAGCTAATGCTGCTTACTACTTGGTACGTCTACTCCACTACATTGACTCTTTAACAACCGAACTTAGCCATCGTAACCATATGCCCACGGACCCTGCCGACCCAGAAAAAAACTTTTCCCCCTACCAATACAAAAACAACGGAAAAATTGACGGTGAACGCTACTCACCCCTTCCTCCTCCATTTAATTACGCAACAATCGACGCAGGCAGTGAGGCTGCCATCTTGTATAGGGTCGCCCACGAAAGGTCCTACTCAGCCCTGCCAACTGATAAAACCGAGTACTCCAAGCAGACAAAAATAGCGTACCCTGAAGTTGGAGCTTTGCCGCCCAAAAAACATAACTACGAAGTTCCCACATAATGCCAAGTTAACGTTGACACTCATAAACCGACAGCACCTTCAACGAGGCAACACGGCAAATAAAGCAATGCCCCCACAGCATTCTTTACGACTTTACAACCAGAGTACCTGACCTACAAAACGGCTCAATAAGTTATACACGCACTGAGGCCGAACATTAAAAAAACTAAAGAAAGTTACGCCCTTCTACTTTAACAAGCCCAAAAAAGGCCTCGTAACGCGAGGCCTTTTCATTTTGCCTTTAAACTCATCAACTCTGTGGCCTCATCCCTTGAGACATGCCAAACATGAACAGCAACAACTCATGATCGGGCTTGGCCGCCGTGCTCGCCTTGGCAACGCGCGGCAACAGGCATTGCGCGCCACCCTGCGTTGCACTGAGCACCTGGGTGCGAGGCTGTTCCCACGCCGCCAGCGCCAGGGCTGCAACGCCCAGCGCCCCGACCAGGAACAGACCTCGTGCTATTTCTAGCTTCATCTGGTTAAACCCTTGATAGCGCTGCCAAACGCCGTCTCGTAAAAGTAGCTGAGTTTCTTCCAGTCGGTATCGTTCCACGACGAATGGCGGCGCAATTGCAGCATGTCATGGGAGGCGGCCCGATAAGCGGTCAGGCGCTGGCGGCATTTCTCGAAGTCCAGCAGCGCCACTTCGACGTTGGCCGAGTCACCCTCGCCCGTCACCCGCACAAAGATATGCTTGATGTAGAGGCAGCCATGCTGCCATCGGCCCTTGTGCATGCGCGCCAGGGTGCCGGCCAGTTCCTGGAGCACACGCTCATGCACCAGTTCGCCGTATTGCTCGCGGCCACCGGCGGCGTACCAGTTCTCGATTTCGTCGAAACCGTCGAGGGCGGCAGTGACCAGCAGCGCTTTCCATTGGTGCTCGGGGTCGCGGCGCGCTTCGCAAAACACCATTTCCGGCACACGCACGTCCAACAAACGCAAGCCCTTGAGGGCATCGCGCTCACGCAGCACCGTCGGGCGGCCAAACGGATGCAGCCAACTGCGGTAGATGTGCCCGGTCTGGCGCTTGCTGTAGAGCAAGCGTCCGTTGGGGCTGATCACACGCTGCACACCGCTTTCACCACCACGGCGACGATTGGGCTCTTCGACCCACTCGCCTTGCTGGTGCCAGAAATAATCGAATCGTTCCTCGGGAGCTACGTGACTGCCTGCTACGCACTCAACTGCCATCCTGTTACCTCTTGCGTAATACGTACACTCGCCACATGGCGTAGAGCGGTATGAAGTCCAGGGACTCCTGGACACGGAAGCCGGCTTCCTCAAACTCTGCTTCAACAGTAGCAGCCGGTAACACAAATCTGTTTTGGTAACCTTCCTGCTCACCTTTCTTGCGACGCTGCTGTTCGAGCCGCTTGCGTTTCCAGGCCTTGAAATTGCCATCGACCCACAACGAAACAATCACGCTGTCACGGGTAACGCGTTGAAACTCGCGCAATATCGCCACGCGATGCGCCGGATCACCAATGTGGTGCAACAGGCGCATACAGAAAATGCTGTCGACCGCGTTATCTGGCAAAGCAATATCAAAGGCCGATGTCTGCAAGGGTCGTACCCGTTTCACCACATCGGCGGGCTGGGCTGCCATTGCCACCTTCAACATCGACGCCGAGTTGTCGGCGCCAATGATCACGCGGTTGGGCTTTTCCGCCAGCAAGGGCCAGAAACGCCCGGCGCCGCAGGGCAAGTCCAGCACCAGGCCAGGCTCACCCGCCATCGCCAGCGCGCCACGGGCCAATTGCTCGTCGCGTTTGTGGGACAACCGGCGCGCCAGATTGTCCTGATGCTTGAGCAAATATTCTTGAGCGTGTTCGTCGTCGTACTTTTCGGAAAATTCGAGCTTGATCGGGGTAGGCATCAACGGGTCTCCAGTAGCTGATGCCTACAACGTTAAGCAGCGCACTGTGATTAACAGGTCAACCCGTTGTGAAAAACTTGTCCTGTCCAGCCCCATACATTTCAAGACTTTACAGACTCACGCAATAGCATGGGGCCATCTTCGCCGAATTACCGGGATCTCTGGCAGGATAGCGGCAGGGGATGGCGTCAGGCGTTGACCTGACTCAATTGCACATGAAAGCGGCAGCCGTTGGGCTCCATGGTACTGAGGCTGACGCTCCAGCCCTGGTTCTCGCAGATGCGCTGCACCAGCGACAACCCCAAACCCAGGCCCTCACCGCGCTTCTCGCTGCCGCGTACGAACGGCTCGAACATCGCCTCGCGCTTGTCCTCGGGGATACCGACACCGCTGTCCTCCACGATAAATCCGCTCGGTTCCAGGGTCAGCCGGATAAACCCCTGCTCGGTGTAGTGCAGGGCATTGCGCAGCAGGTTGCCCATCACCGCATGCAGGAAGGTGGTGTTATAGCGCGTATCCAGGGGGGTGCCGGGCTGATAGATCAGTTCCAGGCCTTTGTGCTCGATGGGCTCGCGCCAGATGCCGAGCAGATCTTCGGCCACCTGCGTCAGGCTGACCTGGGGCGACATTGCCGCTTCGTCATGCTGGGCACGGGCCAGCATCAGGAAAGTCTGCACCAGTTCGCGCATTTCTTCGCAGGCCCGGGCAATGCGCAGCACCTGGTTGCGCCCGCGCTGATCGATGGCGGGGTTTTCCAGCAGCAGTTCGCAGGAGCTGGCCAACACCATCAAGGGTGTGCGCAGCTCATGGCTCACGTCACTGGTAAACAGCTGTTCACGGGACAGGGCCTGGCGCAGCCGTCCCAATGTGGCGTCGAACGCCACCGCCAGTTCGCCCACTTCATCCGCCGCGTAATCCGGCGCCAAGGGCGGGGCCAGGCCGAGCAATTGGTCACGGTGGCGCACCTGGCGGGCCAGGCGCACCACCGGCGCCATCACTTTGCGCGCCAGCACCCAGCCGAGGAACACCGCCAGCGCCAGGCTGAGCACAAAGCCCACCAGCACCACGGCGAACAACACGCGCTCGCGTTCTTCGAAATCGCTTTGGTCCTGCAACAGTACGTAGCGCCGCCCGTCGACCACTTCGACCATGGCGTGGTACGACAGCGCCTCGCGGAATACTTCATGGAAACCGGGCTCAAGGTGGCGTAGGTCCTTGGGCAACTCGAAGTCGCCGGGGCCACCACTGAAATAAAACAGCTGGTCCGGCTCGGGCCGGTGCCGCCAGTCCTCGACGGTGTCCATCAGCAGCAGGCGTTGCAAGTCGCCGCCCAGGCCCGCCGAGATCAACTTCTCTTCCACCAGGTGCACCGTCGCCACGATACCCATGGCGAAGGCCCCCGCCACCAACGCACTCATCAAGGCAAAGGCGATGATGATCCGTTGCGCAAGGCTTTGCTTAAACTCCATCACGACCCTCGGCCAGGCGATAACCCACACCGTGCACCGTCTGCAGCAACGGCTTGGCAAAAGGTTTATCGATCACCTGGCGCAATTGGTGAACGTGGCTGCGCAGGCTGTCACTGTCCGGGCAGTCATCGCCCCACAGGGCTTCTTCGAGAATTTCGCGGCGCAGCACGTGCGGGCTCTTCTGCATCAGCACCGCCAGCAGTTTCAGGCCGACCGGGTTGAGCTTGAGAAGGCGCCCTTCGCGGGTAACTTCCAGGGTATCGAGATCGTAGCTCAGGTCACCGACCTGCAGGGCGCGGCGACCGCCGCCCTGGGCACGGCGCAGCACGGCTTCGATACGTGCGGCCAGTTCCGATAGCGCAAACGGTTTGAGCAGGTAATCGTCGGCGCCGGACTTGAAGCCCTGCAGCCGGTCGTCCAACTGATCGCGGGCAGTGAGCATGATCACCGGCGTATCGCGGCGAGCGTCTTCACGCAGGCGTTTGCACAGGGTGTAGCCATCAATGCCGGGCAGCATGATATCGAGCACGATCAGGTCGTAATGCTCGGTGGCGGCCAGGTGCAAGCCCGACAAACCGTCCTGCGCACAGTCCACGGTGTAGCCCTTCAGCCCCAGGTAGTCGGCCAGGTTGGCCAGAATATCGCGGTTGTCTTCAACCAGTAGAATTCGCATGGGCAGTGTCTCCGTACGCGGTAACGGCCGTGTTGGCTCGCGCAGCTTAAGGCCAAGTGTGGCTCAGGGATAGACCCGCAAGCGCCGTCGATAAAGGTTTTCAACCGATTAATTAGTCGAACGAGTTTTTCACTATAGCTTCACAAACTGACTACAGTGTCAGAGCGAAGATCGCGCCCATCGATATAAGGAAGTTGGACATGGGGTTTCTCAAAACAGCGCCTATGCGCTATTTGCTGCTGGTCACCGGTGCCTGGCTGTTGGTTTTCCTGCTCACGCGCAGCGTGCTGCTCATCACTCACCTGGACGAAGTCGGTGGCAACCTGCTGCCGGTGTTTGGCGTGGGCCTGCTGTACGACCTGGGCTTTCTGGCCTATGCCGCCCTGCCACTGGGGTTGTATCTGCTGCTGTGCCCACCTGCCCTCTGGCGCCGTCGCGGTCACCGCTGGTTCCTGCAGGCGGTACTGACCGTCAGCCTGTTCGCCATGCTGTTCACCTCGGTCGCCGAATGGTTGTTCTGGGATGAATTCGGCGTGCGCTTCAACTTTATCGCCGTCGATTACCTGGTGTACTCCGATGAGGTGTTGAACAACCTGCTGGAGTCCTACCCGATCGGCAAGCTGCTCAGCCTGCTGGCGATGCTCGCCGTGGTGTTGAGCCTGGTTCTGCGCAAACCGTTCATCGCCGCGATGAATGCACCGCTGCCGGCAATGCGGGGTCGCCTGGTCAATGCCCTGGGCCTGTTGGTGGTTGCTGGCCTCAGCCTGCAACTGATCAGCCAGGACAGCCCACGCGCCCAAGGTGGCAACGCCTACAAGAACGAACTGGCGAGCAATGGCCCGTATCAGTTTTTCGCCGCGTTCCGTAACAACGAACTGGACTACACCCAGTTCTATAAAAGCCTGCCCACAGACGTTGTCGCCAAACAGTTGCGCGCCGAACTGAGTGAGCCCAATGCTCGCTTCATCGACAAGGACCCCTTGGATATCCGCCGCGCCATCGATAACCCCGGCACGCTGCGCACACCCAATATCGTGCTGGTGACCATCGAAAGCTTCAGCGCCAAATACATGGGCAGCAACGGCGACGAGCGCAACCTGACGCCCAACCTGGATGCGCTGCGCAAACAAAGCCTGTATTTCAATAATTTCTATGCCACCGGCACCCGCACTGACCGAGGCCTGGAGGCCATCACCCTGGCGATCCCACCCACGCCGGGCCGCTCCATTGTCAAGCGCATCGGCCGCGAAAGCGGCTTTGCCAGCCTGGGCCAGCAACTCACCGCCATCGGCTACGACAGCGTGTTCGTCTACGGCGGACGTGGCTACTTCGACAATATGAATGCGTTCTTCAGCGGCAACGGCTATCGGGTCGTCGACCAGAGCAGCGTGCCAGAATCGGAGATCTCATTTAAAAACGCCTGGGGCATGGCCGACGAAGACCTCTACAAACAAACCCTGAAACTGGCCGATGCCGACTACGCCAAGCAGCAGCCGTTCCTGCTGCAACTGATGACCACCTCCAACCATCGCCCCTACACGTACCCGGATGGGCGCATCGATATCAAATCCGGTAACGGCCGCGACGGTGCGGTGAAGTACACCGACCACGCCATCGGTGAGTTCCTGGAGGCGGCACGCCAGAAGCCGTGGTTCGATAACACGATCTTCGTGTTTGTCGCCGACCACACTGCCGGCAGCGCGGGCAAGGAAGACTTGCCCATCAGCAACTACCAGATACCGCTGTTCATCTACGCCCCCAAGCTGGTCGACGCCCGGGAAACCGCGCAACTGGCCAGCCAGATCGACCTGGCGCCCACCTTGCTCGGCCTGCTCAACCTGAGCTACGAATCGACCTTCTTCGGTCGCAACCTGCTGCAAGACAACCCACTGCCACCCCGTGTGGTGGTCGGCAACTACCAGCACCTGGGGCTGTTTGACGGTAAAGACCTGGCGATCCTCAGCCCGCGCCAGGGCCTGCGTCGCCACGATCAGGCCCTGGGTGAAAGCCAGGAGCTGCGGGTGGGCAGTGATGACCCGCTGATCCTGCGCGCCATCACCTACTACCAGGCCGCCAGCTATGGCTTCAAACAACAGTTGCTGGGCTGGAAAGCGCCGAAGGTCGCAGAACCCGCCATCAGCGCCCGCTGATCGCCACGCGTGGCCCTTGCCTCCTGCGGGGCAAGGGCGTAACACTTGCGCCCATTCTCCGGCGACGACGCCTTTTCATGTCCGACACCCTGCTGCTGATCGAAGATGACCGCCCACTGGCCGCCCTGACGGCGGAGTTCCTGCGCGCCGAAGGTTTCAGCGTGGCGGTGGAGCACCGTGGCGACCGTGCCGCCCAGCGTATTCTCGACGAAAAACCGGCGTTGTTGATTCTGGATGTGATGCTACCCGGCATCGACGGTTTTACCCTGTGCCGACAGATCCGCGAGCAGTACCCCGGCCTGATCCTGATGATGACGGCGCTGGACGAAAACGCCGAGCAACTGACGGGGTTCAACGTCGGTGCGGACGATTACGTGGTCAAACCGGTCGACCCGCTGTTGTTGCTGGCCCGTATCCGCTCGCTGCTGCGTCGCCATCCCCAGGCGCCCCGTACGTATTACCAATGGGGCACGTTTCGATTGGACCTCGACTGCCATTTCGCCTGGCTCGATGAGGTGCCCTTGCAGTTCTCGGTGGCCGAGTTCGAATTGCTTGCGATCTTCGCCCGCCACTGCGGGGTGTTGCTGACCCGGGAAAAACTCCTGCAAAGCCTGCGCGGCCTGGAGTACGACGGGCTCAATCGCTCGGTGGATATGCGCGTATCGCGCCTGCGCAAAAAGCTGATGGGCCTGGGCTGCCCGGTGACGATCCAGACCATCACCGCCCAGGGCTACCTGTTTGTCGAGACACCGCAAGAGGCCCGGCATGTTCTCTAGAGTGCGACCCTGGATGGCGATTCTCGCGGGCACCGGCTGGGGCGCGTTGACCCTGTATTTGCTGTGGCTGTGCGCCAATGCCTCGGTGTTTGTCGGCGAATACAGCTTTTTGCGCTTGATGGCCGGGCCGGGCTATCTGGTGGCGGAGCAGCTCAAGGCCTTGCCGGCTGACCAGCGTGAAGCGCGTATGGAGGTACTGCGTGCGCGCTTCCAGTACCCGATCCGGCTCGTCACCCTGGATGAGGTCGAACTCCCGCCCGAAGCGCTGATCATGCTTCAGCACCAGCAACCGGCGCAGAGCAGCGATGAAGACATCACCTATTTCCCGCTCGACGACAAAACGCTGATCCAATTCGGCCCGATGTGGGGCACCGCCGAGGTCAAGGACCTGCTGCAATTCCCGGTGTATGGGATCACCGCGTGCGTGGCCGGTCTGCCGCTGGTGCTGTGGATGTGGTTCGGTCTGCGCGCACGCCGCCAGCGTAGTGCCGACTTGCAAGCGCTCGATAGCTGCCTGGGTACCCTGGCCCGCACGCCCAATGCGATGCTGCCAGCCATGGGCAAGGAATGGGCGCCCGTGCTGCAGACCTTGCAGCAACATGCCCAAGACATCAACGCCATGAGCGAACGTCACCGAGAGGTTTCCCAGGCCGTCTCCCATGAGTTGCGCACGCCGCTGGCACGCATGCGTTTTGCCTTGACCCTGCTGGGCAAAAGCGACGACCCGTCCACGCGCATACGCTTGCAGGAACGCCTGCAAACCGATGTGGAAGAGCTTGAAGCCCTGGTGCGCGCCAGCCTGGCCTTTGCCCGGATGGCGGGCGCCCCCGCCGACCTGCAGCATGAGCCCATCCCTATCCGTGACTGGCTGCATCAGGAGTTTGCCTTGCTCGACGGGCACCAGCGGCGCCTGAGCCTGGACACCGAGCCGGCGGACCTGCAATTGATCGGCGACCGCGCCTTGTTGCATTTGATCGTGCGCAACTTGTTGAGTAATGCAATCACCTACGCCCGTGACCAAGTGAGCGTCAGCGCTGCCCACCAGGATGACCAGCACCTGGTGCTGCATGTGGACGACGACGGCCCCGGCATACTCGCCGAAAACCGCGAAAAGATATTCGAGCCGTTTGTACGACTGGCCATGGGCGGCGATGACCCCGGCGGCTTCGGCCTCGGGCTGGCACTGGCCAGGCGCGCCAGCCAATGGCATCGCGGTGAGTTGTCCGTGGCGCGCAGCCCGTTGGGCGGGGCACGCCTGACCCTGATCCTGCCGCTGCGCCCGCAATAGCCTGCGTGTTACAGCCTGTGACAGTGAACCGTTGGCATTCTCCGTAATCTCGCCACCTGATCCAGGGTTGCCCCTGCGCCCTGGGTCCCCGTCCTCTGGACCCGGTTGGAGAGCCCGTTCATGCGTCCCCAAAAACAGCATTTATCCACGTTGATGCTATCGCTGTGTATCGTCGCCAGCGCGCTGCTGGCCAGTCAGGCGGCTGCCGTGAGCCGCGCAGCGCCTGACTTCACTGGTTCGATCAAGTCACCCGGCTACGACGCCCACACCCTTAAACTGCTGGGCGAGGTGACCATGTCCAGCCGCTGGCGGCGGCCCATACCCAGGCCACGCACTAAAGCCGCGACTCTGTCTGCCCAAGGCCCGCTCGGCCACACGTCTGCACCGTGGTCCGCTGCACGTGTGCCCTCGGCGCTTGCCAGGGGGATGACATTCAAGAAGCTGTTGCGACGCGGCGGCATGGGTTGAGCGGTCAACCGGACATAAAAAAACCCCGCCTGCATCACTGCAGGCGGGGTTTTTTATGAGCCGGGTAAGGCTGGCTTACATCATGCCGCCCATGCCACCCATGCCGCCCATGTCTGGCATGCCGCCGCCACCGCCTACTTCGGCTTTCTTCGGAGCGTCAGCGATAGCCGCTTCGGTGGTCAGAATCAGGCCGCCGATGGAGGATGCTGCTTGCAGTGCGGAACGAGTCACCTTGGTAGGGTCCAGGATGCCCATTTCAATCATGTCGCCGTAGACGCCAGTCGCAGCGTTGTAACCGTAGTTACCTTTGCCGTTCTTGACTTCGTTGACCACAACGCTTGGCTCGTCGCCGGAGTTGGCAGCGATCTGACGCAGCGGCGCTTCAACAGCGCGACGCAGCACAGCGATACCCACGTTCTGGTCAGCGTTGTCGCCGGTCAGGTTGGTCAGGGCTTCCAGAGCACGGATCAGCGCAACGCCACCGCCAGGTACCACGCCTTCTTCAACGGCTGCGCGGGTTGCGTGCAGGGCGTCTTCAACGCGGGCCTTCTTCTCTTTCATTTCAACTTCGGAACCGGCGCCAACCTTGATCACTGCAACGCCGCCGGACAGCTTGGCCAGACGCTCTTGCAGTTTTTCACGGTCGTAGTCCGAGGAAGTTTCGGCAACCTGGGCACGGATCTGAGTGATGCGCGACTGGATGTCCTGATCTACACCAGCACCGTCAACGATGATGGTGTTTTCCTTGGAGATGGTCACGCGCTTGGCGCTACCCAGGTTTTCCAGGGTGGCGCTTTCCAGGCTCAGGCCGATCTCTTCGGAGATAACGGTAGCGCCGGTCAGTACGGCGATGTCCTGCAGCATGGCCTTGCGACGGTCGCCAAAGCCTGGCGCCTTGACGGCTGCGACTTTAACGATGCCACGCATGTTGTTCACAACCAGCGTCGCCAGGGCTTCGCCTTCAACGTCTTCGGAAACGATCAGCAGTGGGCGGCCGGCTTTGGCCACGGCTTCCAGCACTGGCAGCAGTTCGCGGATGTTGGAGATCTTCTTGTCGACCAGCAGGATCAGCGGGCTGTCCAGCTCGGCAACCATGGTTTCCGGCTTGTTGACGAAGTACGGGGACAGGTAGCCACGGTCGAACTGCATGCCTTCGACAACCGACAGTTCGTTTTCCAGGCCCGAACCTTCTTCCACGGTGATCACGCCTTCCTTGCCGACTTTTTCCATGGCTTGGGCAATGATGTCACCGATGGAGCTGTCGGAGTTGGCGGAGATGGTGCCTACCTGAGCGATAGCCTTGGTGTCGGCACATGGCTTGGACAGGTTTTTCAGCTCGGCAACGATGGCGATGGTCGCCTTGTCGATGCCGCGCTTGAGGTCCATCGGGTTCATGCCGGCAGCGACGGCCTTGTAGCCTTCGTTGACGATGGCCTGGGCCAGGACGGTCGCGGTGGTGGTACCGTCGCCTGCGTCATCGTTGGCACGGGAGGCAACGTCTTTGACCAGCTGCGCGCCCATGTTTTCGAAACGGTCTTCCAGTTCGATTTCTTTGGCGACGGAAACGCCGTCCTTGGTGATGGTCGGAGCGCCGAAGCTCTTCTCGATGATCACGTTACGGCCTTTCGGGCCCAGGGTCGCTTTTACTGCGTCAGCCAGGACGTTGACACCGGTGAGCATTTTCTTGCGGGCGGAATCGCCGAATTTAACTTCTTTAGCAGCCATGATCGATATTCCTTAAATACTTTGGAGTAACGGGAAAATGAGCGGGGAAATCAGTCTTCCAGAACAGCGAGAATCTCGTTCTCAGCCATAACCAGCAGGTCTTCGCCGTCGACTTTCACTGTGTTGCTGCCGGAGTAAGGGCCGAAAACAACCTTGTCACCCACTTTCACGGCCAGCGCGCGTACATCACCGTTCTCCAGGGTCTTGCCTGGGCCCGCAGCGACGATCACACCGTGGTTGGCTTTTTCAGCAGCCGAACCTGGCAGAACGATACCGCCAGCGGTTTTCTTTTCTTCTTCGCTGCGACGGATTACGACGCGGTCGTGCAGAGGACGAAGCTTCATTGTCGATCTCTCCTAATTGTGTTTTTCATCGGCCGGTATCAATTCCGGCGGGTTAAATTCCGGCGGTGCCGGTCGCGGTTCGCGGGGCGAAACGCGGAAGTCTGTCCAGTGTCACCACCAGAAACCTTGCGGTGACCGTTACATAAGGGCGCATATGCTTATTACAAGGGGCCGGGGATGAAAATTTTTGTGTCTGCCTGCGGTTAAACGCAGCACGGCACCCGAAGGTGCCGTGCCAATGAAGCGGTTATTTGCTGTCGCGGTGTTCGAACTCGCCTTCGATCACATCCCCTTCACGCCCCAGCGGCTGGCGCGGAGCGGGGCCGCCACGGGGTTGCAGGTCGTCGGCGAAAGCTCGCTGGCGAATCGCCGCCTCTTCGGCACGCTGGCGCATCTTGCCGGCCAGCAGCTTGCGGGTGAACGGCAGCAGCATCACCAGGCCGACCACATCGCTGATGAAGCCCGGCAGGATCAACAGGCCACCCGCCAGGGCCATCATCAGGCCTTCAAGCATGGTCTGGGCGGGCAGCTCGCCACGGTTCAGGCTTTCACGGGCACGCAGCGCCGTGGCCAGGCCGGCGACGCGCAGCACCAGGACGCCGAGCATCGAGCCGAGAATGATCAGCAACAGGGCCGGGAAAAACCCGATCGCGCTGCTGACTTGAACGAATACGAACAGCTCCAACACCGGGAACAGCAGAAAGAGCAATAAAAAAGGGCGCATCAAATGGTTCCTCAACGCAAGAATGCCTTGCCAGTCCACCTTAGATGACGTCGCCGTTTCGTGAATTCAAGCGTCGGCGCTGGCTTTTTTCGGCCAGGCCTCGGCGTGGGCCAATGAAACCAGGGCTTCGCGTACTTGTGTCGGCGTGTTGCAAGGCTCCGCAAACGGCAACCAATATAAGGATTGGCCGATACGCAAGTGCATGCCTTCGCTGTCGATGCCGGCCAATTGGGCGGGCTCGGAGGTGGGCAAACCGCTGAGATCGACGTAATGGGCAATGGCCTTGGCGTGATCGCTGTTCATGTGCTCGATCATGCTGCGCTCGGCCTTGCCGGCGAATGGGTTGGCCAGGGTCAACTGGTCGACCCAGTGAATTGCGCCAAAGCCACCGATGTACCGGTGGCGTACGGGCTTGAGTACCCAGAAGTCGAAGTCGTGGGCCTTGTGGTAGTTGGCCGAATCCGGGAAGTAACGGTAGTAACGCTCGGCAGCCGACTCGATGGCGTCGCCCTCTTCCAGTTTTTCCGCTTCGGCCAGGTAGGTCAGGCGACCGACGGCCTGCACATCATCGGCCTCGCGTTCCCCCACCAGCAAAGAGCATTTGGGGTCTTTCTGCAGGTTGTGGGTGTGCTGGGCGATACGGCTTATCAGGATCAACGGGCGACCCTGCTCGTCGAGGCAGTACGGTACGACCGAGCCGAACGGGAAGCCGGGCATGGTTTTGGACAAAGTGGAGAGAGCCCCACGGTATTCCTTGAGCAACAGCTCTCGGGCGTTCTTGGCAACCTGTGCGCTCAACGTATGACTCCTCGGGTATTCAACCGCCCATGGCATATGGGAATGGATCTCAACGCAAGGTAATCATTATCGGCAAAGGTGCCAAGCAGGTTTTGTTCGGCCGTGTTACCAGGCCACGCCGAAGCCCGCGGTGTAGCGGGTCTTGCTCAGGCTGCTGTCGGAGTCGCCGCTGATCACGTCGCGCTCGGCCTTGAGGTTGAGAGAGGCCCACTCGGTGACTTTGTAGCGCAGGCCCATTTCCGCATCCAGCGAGTACTCAGCAGGACCGTCGATAGGCTTGCCCACTTCACCATTGGTAAAGAATTCAACGGTCTTGCCCACCAGGTAGCGGTTGTAGTTCCACTTCATGGCCAGGGAATAGAAGTTGTCCTTGCCGCCGTCGGCGTATTCATAGTCGGTGCGGTTGACCAGCGAACCCAGGGAGAACGCACCCAGCTCATCGTCCCAGAACTGGTAGCCAGGGCCGGTACCGACGGTGCGCTGGCGCGAGAGGTCTTCAACCTTGTCACGCTTGTAGGTCAAGCGCCCCTGCCAGAACCAGTGTTCGGTCAGGAAGCGGTCAAGATCGTATTCCAGGGCCCAGTTGTCGGTGGTGGTGACATCGTCCTGGAATTCGCGGTTGTACTCGCCCTGTCCGGTATGGCGCCATTGACCATGGCGTGCGGTGGTCTTGAAATCGATGTCGTAGTCGTTGGTGTCTTTGTCGGCGCGTTTATAGTCCAGCGCCATGTCCACATTGCCCTTCCACACCAGGTCTTCGATCACAGGCTTGGGCTTGATGATCTGCTGGATGCTTGCCAAGTCCACCGTCTTGGGCGCTTCACCGTTGGCCAGCACCACCTTGCCATCCTCCGCTGCTTTCAGGGATTTGGCCTTCTCGCCGGTGTAGGCGTCCTGCTTGACCAGCAACTCCTGGTCGCTCTCCAGGGTTTTCACCTGCTTCCAGTCCACGGGGATGGCACCGGCGTAGTCAGTCTGGATCAGCAATTTGCCACCATCGAAGACTTTGATCTTGCCAGTCAGGCGGTCACCGTTCTTCAACCAGACGGTGTCGGCCAGCAAGGGCGTGGAAGCACTGAAAACAGCAAGGCACAGCAGGGTTCTGGACAACATAAGCGGGTATGGGGCTCAAGGTTGGCGAAAAGGAGGCATTATCGTGTTAGATAGCTAGGACTGACTCAAGTATCGAGGTCGAGTTCAATGCTCATCGCGATGTTTACCGACGTTTCTTACAAATATGCCGACGATTTAAACGGATAGCCGCTCAATGAATCAACCTGCCGAGTCGCCGCAAAGCCCCGCCGAGATGCGTCGTACCGCGCTGTACCTGACCCTGGCGCAAGTGCCCGAAGGCTGCGTGGTGAGTTACGGCGAGCTGGCTCACCTGGCGGGCCTTGGCCGTGCCGCACGCTGGGTGGGCCGTACGTTGAGCCAACTGCCAGAAGACACCAGGCTGCCCTGGCACCGCGTACTGGGTGCCGGTGGTCGGATAAGCCTGCCGGTGGGCAGTGCCTCGGGTGACGAACAACGGGCGCGTTTGCGCGATGAAGGCGTCACGGTCCGCAACAATCGCGTGGATATTCAGCGCCATGGCTGGCGCCCGGTAGAGCACAGCGGTTAGAGTGCGCGCTTTGTTTCCGCAAATCTGAGGCAGACTCCAGCCCATGCCCCGTAAAACCTGGCGCGCCGCGCTCGCTGCCTATGCCAGCCCTTCGACGTTAGTCCTGTTGTTGCTCGGCTTTGCCGCCGGCCTGCCTTACATGTTGGTGTTCTCGACGCTTTCAGTGTGGTTGCGCGAGGCCGGTGTGGCACGCGAGACCATCGGCTATGCGAGCCTGATCGGTTTGGCGTATGCCTTTAAATGGGTCTGGTCGCCACTGCTCGACCAATGGCGCCTGCCGCTGCTCGGTAAACTCGGACGCCGCCGTTCATGGCTGGTGCTGGCCCAGTCGCTGGTGATCCTCGGATTGATCGGCATGGGCTTCTGCGACCCGCAGAAACACTTGTCCTGGCTGATCGCTATCGCCGTCATCGTGGCTTTCGCCTCCGCCACCCAGGACATCGCGGTCGACGCCTACCGTCTGGAAATCGCCGACGACAGCCGCCAGGCTGCGCTGGCCGCCAGCTACATGTCCGGTTATCGCATCGCCGCGCTGCTGGCCACCGCAGGCGCACTGTTCTTTGCCGAAGGGTTCGGCTCCACCGGTTTCAACTACAAGCACTCGGCCTGGACCGGCACCTACGTACTGTTCGGCGTGCTGATGATTCCGGCGCTGCTGACCACGCTGTTCATGCGCGAACCTGATGTGCCACTGCGCACCCAGTTGCAGGCCGGGCGCTACAGCTTCGTACACCAACTGGCATCGGTGTTCGTGCTGATCGTGCTGCTGGTATCGGTACCGGCAATGTTTACCCAGTTGTTCAACACGGACTTCGGCAGCGTGATATTCCACGGCGTGAGCCTGTGGGATCTGCTGATGGAAGACCGCGCCTTCCTGCGCGCCATCCTCTATATAACCCTCACGTCGCTGTGCCTGTCGGCCATGGGTCGCCGGGGTCTGGCGCCGGTGCTGACACCGGTCAATGACTTCATCCTGCGTTACCGCTGGCAGGCGTTGCTGTTGTTGGGACTGATCGCCACCTATCGCATGTCCGACACCGTGATGGGCGTGATGGCCAACGTGTTCTACATCGACCAGGGCTTCACCAAGGACCAGATCGCCGGGGTCAGCAAGATCTTCGGCCTGATCATGACCCTGCTGGGTGCAGGCATGGGCGGCCTGCTGATTGTGCGCTTCGGTATCCTGCCGATCCTGTTCATCGGCGGTGTGGCGTCGGCCGGCACCAACCTGCTGTTCGTGATGCTCGCCGACATGGGCCCGGACCTGCAGATGCTGATCTTCACCATTTCCCTGGATAACTTCAGCTCAGGGCTGGCGACCTCGGCGTTTGTGGCGTACCTGTCGAGCCTGACCAACCTCAAGTTCTCCGCCACCCAATATGCCCTGCTCAGCTCGATCATGCTGTTGCTGCCACGCCTGATCGGCGGGTATTCGGGGGTAATGGTGGAGAAGTTCGGGTATCACAATTTCTTCATGATCACCTGCCTGCTGGGCGTGCCGACGCTGTTCCTGATCGCGTTGCACTGGTTCCAGGAAAATCGGCGGGCGCGGTTGAGTCCGCCGCAAGAAGACTGACAATGTGGGAGGGGCTTGCCCCGATAGCAGGTCGTCAGGCGCTTATGTGTTACTGATCCACCGCTATCGGGGGCAAGCCCCCTCCCACATACCCCTCTGCGTTCTGATGCCTGTACTCCAGCAGCCGGCGCCCGTACAATCCCAAGTCATTTCAAGTCCAAGCAACCGACAACGGCCTACCATGCGTACCAGTCAATATTTGCTCGCCACACAGAAAGAAACGCCTTCAGACGCGGTCGTGATCAGCCATCAGCTGATGCTGCGCGCCGGCATGATCCGCAAACTGGCCTCCGGCCTGTACACCTGGCTGCCCATGGGCTTGAAGGTGATGCGCAAGGTCGAAGCCATCGTTCGTGAAGAAATGAACGCCGCCGGCTCTCTGGAAGTGTTGATGCCGAGCACCCAACCGGCTGAACTGTGGCAGGAATCCGGGCGCTGGGAAGAGTACGGCCCGGAGTTGCTGCGCTTCAAGGATCGCCATGGCCGCGATTTCTGCGCCGGCCCGACCCACGAAGAAGTGATCACCGACCTGATGCGCAACGAGCTGAGCAGCTACAAGCAGCTGCCGCTGAACCTGTATCAGATCCAGACCAAGTTCCGTGACGAAATCCGCCCACGCTTCGGCTTGATGCGCGGTCGCGAATTCATCATGAAGGACGCCTATTCGTTCCACGCTGACCAGGCGTCCTTGCAGGTCACCTACGACCGCATGCACCAGGCCTACTGCAACGTGTTCACGCGCCTGGGCCTGAAGTTCCGCCCGGTTGAAGCCGACAATGGCTCCATCGGCGGCGCCGGCTCCCACGAATTCCACGTGCTGGCCGAATCCGGCGAAGACGACATCGTGTTCAGCAACGGTTCCGACTACGCGGCGAACATCGAGAAAGCCGAAGCCGTGCCACGGGAAACGTCCCGCCCGGCGCCGACCGAAGAACTGCGCCTGGTGGACACGCCGGATACCAAGACCATCGCGGCCCTGGTGGAGAAATTCAATCTGCCGATTGAAAAGACCATCAAGACCCTGATCGTGCGCGCCGAGGAAGAAGGCAAGCTGATCGCCCTGGTGATCCGTGGCGACCACGAGCTCAACGAAATCAAGGCCGCCAACCAACCTGGCGTGGCCAGCCCGCTGGTCATGGCCACCGACGCTGAACTTCGCGACGCCATTGGCGCCGGTGCCGGTTCGCTCGGCCCGCTGAACCTGCCGCTGCCGATCATCATCGACCGTTCGGTCGAGCTGATGAGCGACTTCGGGATCGGCGCAAACATCGACGACAAGCACTACTTCGGCGTGAACTGGGAGCGTGACCTGCCGGTGCCGACCGTGGCCGACCTGCGTAACGTCGTGGCCGGCGACCCTAGCCCGGACGGCAAGGGCACCCTGGAAATCAAGCGCGGCATCGAAGTCGGGCACATCTTCCAGCTGGGCAACAAGTACAGCAAGGCAATGAAGTGCGAAGTGCTGGGCGAGAACGGCAAGCCGATCACCCTGGAGATGGGCTGCTACGGCATTGGCGTATCCCGCGTGGTTGCCGCTGCCATCGAGCAGAACAACGATGACAAAGGCATTATCTGGAGTGACGCCCTGGCGCCGTTCCAGGTCGCCCTGGTGCCGCTGCGTTATGAAACCGAGCAAGTGCGCGAAGCCACCGACAAGCTGTATGCCGAATTGACGGCTGCTGGTTTTGAAGTGCTGCTGGATGACCGGGACAAGAAAACCAGCCCGGGCATCAAGTTCGCCGACATGGAACTGATTGGCATCCCGCACCGGATCGTGGTCAGTGACCGCGGCCTGGCCGATGGCAATCTGGAATACAAGAGCCGGACCGAAGCCGAAGCCCAACCGTTGCCGGTGGCTGACGTGCTGTCTTTCCTCCAGGCGCGTATTCGTCGCTGAAAACCAGATCAAGAGAAGTCATGTTCAAGCGAAACACCAGAGCCCTGGGGGGCGCCGCCTTGTGCGGCGCCCTGCTGGTCAGCGGCTGCGCCAACCAGATGTCGCAACGCAGTGAGCACGAGGAGCGGGTCGAGCGTAAGTTACTCGACCACAGCCTGCAGATCGATGTCGGCGAGCCCAAAGTGCTGGAGCTGCCGCAACGCCGGGTTCGCATTCACGAGCAGAAGACCTTCGAGGTCACCGAGTACGAAGTCACCCGTCGTTACGACCGCTATACCCCTTACCAGCCCTGGCGCAAGCTCTACGAGATACCCTTGGGTGCAGTCGCCCTGGTGGCGGGCGCGGGCGCCAACGTGGCGAATATCTTCGCCCTCGGCCACCTGCCGACCAGCATGACCCATGACTGGCTGATCTATGGCGTGGACGGCCTCAACCCGTTCATGAACGTGCAATCCCACGGCCGTGCGCAACAGAACCTGGCGGGTATCGATGAAGTCCAGCGCGACAAGCGCGTGGAGTATTCGAGCCTGCCCTGGAGCGAACGCCCGGTGCAGGTCACCGCCGGCAAGCAGACCCATGAGCTGACCACCGACCGCAACGGCGTCCTGCGCCTGAACCTGTTGGACAGCCCATTTGCCGAGCAGGACCTGAACCGCGTCACGACCTTGAAGATCAGTGTGGAAGACGGCCAGGACGATGTACATTCGGACTCGACCCTGGCGATCAGCAACACCCTGCGCGGCAAGTTGCTGGAAGCCCACGGCCTGATCTACGACGACCTGGAAGACGACGAAGTCAGCCAGTGGGTGCACCGGGTCAAGCGCTTGTCGGAACTGGGCCTGGAAGAAGAAGCCAGCGAACTGGAACAGAGCCTGATCGAACTGACCCGCAATGATCCCGAGTTGCAGCAAGAGTTTCTGCAGGCGCTGACCAAGGATGCGGGGCGGCTAGTCGCAGATCCTGGAGCACGCTGAGCCCCTCAAATTGTTGGCGGTCAAATGTGGGAGGGGGCTTGCCCCCGATTGCAGCGGGTCAGCTATAGATAGGCTGGCTGATCCACTGCTATCGGGGGCAAGCCCCCCTCCCACAATTTGCTCCCCATTTTTACCAGGAGAATTCGAGCTGCTCGTTGCCGTTACTCAGATCCAGCAAGCGCACCCCAATCCCCAGCAACCGCACCGGTTTCCCTCCCCGGTTGAACGCCTGCGTCAGCAACTGTTGATAACTCTCCAGGTCCCGCCCTGCCCCCGCCTGCTCCAATGTGGTCTGGGTAAAGTCATGAAACTTCACCTTCACGAACGGCTTGCCAGCCCGGTAACTGCTGTCGATGCGCGCCATGCGCCCGGCCAGGGTTTCCATCAGTTCGGGGAGTTTGGCCAGGCAGCTTGAGAGATCCGGCAGGTCGACATCGTAGGTATTTTCCACACTGATCGATTGCCGACGACTGTCGTTCTGCACCACACGATCATCGATCCCACGCGCCAGGCTCCACAGCCGCTCGCCAAAACTGCCGAATTCGCGCACCAGCGCCAGTTTGTTCCACTCGCGCAGTTGCAGGCAGTCTTCAATGCCCAGGCGTGCCAGTTTATCGGCCGTGACCTTGCCCACACCGTGCAACTTGCTGACTCGCAACTGCGAGACAAAGTCTTCGACCTGGTCCGGGGTAATCACAAACAGGCCGTTGGGCTTCTTCCAGTCGCTGGCGATCTTGGCCAGGAACTTGTTCGGCGCCACGCCTGCGGACACGGTGATGTGCAGTTGGTTGGAGACACGGCGACGAATGTCCTGGGCGATGCGCGTGGCACTTCCGCCAAAGTGCGGGCTGTCGGACACGTCCAGGTAAGCCTCATCCAGCGACAGCGGTTCGATCAGGTCGGTGTAGTCGCGAAAGATCGTCTGGATTTCCTTCGAGGCTTCCTTATAGGCATCCATGCGCGGCTTGACGATGGTCAGGTCCGGGCACAGCTTCAAGGCATGCCGCGAGGACATGGCCGAGCGCACGCCATAGGCGCGTGCCTCGTAGTTGCAGGTGGCGATCACCCCGCGCCGGTCCGCCGAGCCGCCCACCGCCAGCGGTTTTTGCGCCAGGCTCGGGTCATCGCGCATCTCGATGGCGGCGTAGAAGCAATCACAGTCGACGTGGATGATTTTGCGCTGCGTCATATAAACGGGGTGTTTACCTACGGGTGGCCAGTATCGCACTCACACCTGTATATAGCACCAGTAGTTTGAATCTTCCGCCTAAGCGGTAGGAAAATTCCAGGATGAATTTATTTTCTCAATCGGATTTACCCTTCCGATAGAGCTGAAAGCCTCGGCCAGACTGGGCCCGAGGTGTATCAAGGGGCTTTTATAGAGAGCTAAGCGATTGAACCACAAGCGCTTTTCTTTAATTCACAGGTTGACACACCGGCGTTCCTCTGTAGAATGCCGACACACAGACGCGGGATGGAGCAGTCTGGTAGCTCGTCGGGCTCATAACCCGAAGGTCGTCGGTTCAAATCCGGCTCCCGCAACCAAACATCAAGAAAGGCTACTCGAAAGAGTGGCCTTTTTTGTGCGTGCCTGTTTTGTTATGTACGAAAATTGTAAGACAAAAAAATCTTTGCCATCGCGCACTTACGGTGCATGGCCAGCATTCAGAGGCCAATTCACACTTATTTGACCCATCGGCCCGATAACGGTTGACACCTCGGCGTTGGACTGTAGAATGCCGCCCACAGACGCGGGATGGAGCAGTCTGGTAGCTCGTCGGGCTCATAACCCGAAGGTCGTCGGTTCAAATCCGGCTCCCGC
>NZ_JBYSZX010000008.1:230365-263870 GCF_058787615.1 Pseudomonas sp. FW305-3-2-15-C-LB1
CAACCAAACATCAAGAAAGGCTACTCGAAAGAGTGGCCTTTTTTGTATCCGGTGAAAAAGTTCTTCTGAAACAATGGCATGGCATCTTTCATGAAACCGCGCGCCGTTTGTAGAGTCCATCTCATTGCAAGCTATGCTCAATGCTCAAGCGCTGCCCTCTACGACCAATGGCCGCAGTCGCCGCCCCCGGCGATACGCGTTAATATTTGTAATTATTTTGTCCATAGGGATTGGTAACTTGGCTGGATACCTCCATCCTGTCGCGCACAATCCACGAGGTGATTGATGCGCGCCAACTCGTCTGAAACACAAGACACTGTCACAGCAGAACAACCGATCACACCCACCCGCTTGCGTTGGCTGGATCTGGTGAGCAAGTATCGGCAGCCTATCGGGCTGGCCGTCACCTTATTGCTGTTTGCCATCGCTCTGATCGCCTGCCGCCACCTGCTGCTGGAGCTGGACCTCTACGCGCTCCACGACTCGATCCTGGAAGTGCCCAAGCCAGCCCTGCTCGGTGCGTTTGCCGCAGCCGTCGCCGGTTTTGTCATTCTATTAGGCTATGAGTTCTCCGGCGCCCGCTATGCCGGCGTGAACCTGCCCGCCAAGACCCTGGCCCTCGGTGGTTTCACCGCCTTCGCGATTGGCAATGCCATTGGTCTGTCGATGCTTTCCGGCGGATCGGTGCGCTACCGTTTATATGCACGCCATGGCATCGGTGCATCCGAAGTCGCCCATATGACCGTGTTCGCCAGCCTGGCGCTGGGCACTGCCCTGCCGCCACTGGCAGCATTGGCAACACTGAGCAACCTGCCCGCCGCATCAACCTACCTGCATTTGCCACAAGCGGTGCTGGGCGGTATTGCTGGCGCGGTGCTGCTGTTGTCGGCGGTGTTGTGCATCGGCATTTATCGCCGTCGCCTGCCGGAGCAACCCTACCCGGACAACCTGTTGGTAAAAGCCGGCCGCCGCACCTTGCGCCTGCCGGGCCGTCGCCTGACCTTCCTGCAACTGATCATTACCGCACTGGACGTTGCCGCTGCCGCTACCGTCCTTTATATGCTGCTGCCGGAGGCGCCGCCCTTCGGCCCCTTCCTGCTCGTGTACCTGCTGGCGCTGGCCGCCGGTGTACTCAGCCATGTACCGGGCGGTGTGGGTGTATTCGAAGCGATCCTGCTGGCGGCGTTCGCCGACAAACTGGGCGCCGCGCCACTGGCCGCCGCCCTGCTGCTGTACCGCATGATCTACGTGGTGCTGCCTCTGCTGATCGCCTGCGTGTTCCTGCTGGTCAACGAAGCCCAGCGCCTGTTCCAGACCCAGCAAAGCCTGCGGGTCGCCTCGGGGCTGGCAGCGCCGGTACTGGCCGTCCTGGTTTTTTTGTCCGGCGTGGTCCTGCTGTTCTCTGGCGCCACGCCCGAAATCGACTCACGCCTGGAAAACATCGGCTTCCTGATTCCTCACCGCCTGATTGACGCCTCGCACTTTGGCGCCAGCCTGATCGGCGTGTTGTGCCTGCTGTTGGCCCAGGGCCTGCGTCGACGCCTGTCGGCCGCCTGGATGCTGACCATGGTGCTGCTGCTGGTGGGCGCCCTGCTCTCGCTGCTCAAAGGCTTCGACTGGGAAGAAGCCAGCCTGATGACCATGACCGCGATCCTGCTGGCGATCTTCCGACGCTCGTTCTATCGCGCCAGCCGCCTCACCGAGCTGCCCTTCTCGCCGCTGTACCTGGTGGCCAGTGTCTGCGTACTCGGGGCGTCGATCTGGCTGCTGCTGTTTGCTTACCAGGATGTCCCGTACAGCCATCAGCTGTGGTGGCAGTTCACCCTGGACGCCAACGCCCCACGTGGCCTGCGCTCGCTGCTGGGCGCCGCCGTGTTGCTGGTGATCGTGTCCCTGACCTGGCTGCTGCGTACTGCGCGCCCGGTGATCCATCTGCCGACACCCGATGAACTGGAGCGCGCCAGCAAGATCCTGATGGCCTCTTCCCAGCCTGACGGCGGCCTGGCGCTCACCGGCGACAAGGCGCTGCTGTTCCACCCCAATGATGAAGCTTTCCTCATGTACGCCCGTCGCGGCCGCAGCCTGGTAGCCTTGTACGACCCGATTGGCCCCACCCAGCCACGGGCCGAGATGATCTGGCAGTTCCGTGACCTGTGCGACATCCACCACGCCCGCCCGGTGTTCTACCAGGTGCGTGCGGAGAACCTGCCGTACTACATGGACATCGGCCTCACCGCGATCAAACTGGGCGAAGAAGCCCGTGTCGACCTGAAACGCTTTGACCTGGAAGCCAAGGGCAAAGAGATGAAGGACCTGCGTTACACCTGGAACCGTGGCTCGCGGGACGGCCTGTCCCTGGAGATCTGCGAACCGGGCACGGCGCCGATGGACGAACTCAAGGTGATCTCCGATGCCTGGCTGACCGGCAAGAACGTACGGGAAAAAGGCTTTTCCCTGGGACGCTTCAGCGACGACTACCTCAAGCACTTTCGCATTGCGATCATTCGCTTCGAAGGGCGCCCGGTAGCCTTCGCCAACCTGCTCGAGACCTACAACCATGACCTGGCCAGTCTCGACCTGATGCGCGCCCACCCAGACGCGCCCAAGCTGACCATGGAATTCATGATGGTCGGCCTGATTCAACATTATAAGAGTCACGGCTATGCCCGCTTCAGCCTCGGCATGGTGCCGTTGTCGGGCCTGCAACCACGACGTGGCGCCCCGTTGACCCAACGCCTGGGCTCGATGGTGTTCCGCCGTGGCGAGCAACTGTATAACTTCCAAGGTTTGCGCCGCTTCAAAGACAAGTTCCAGCCTGACTGGGAACCCCGTTACATGGCCGTGCCCGCAGGACTTGATCCGCTGGTGGCACTGGCCGATACCGCCGCCCTGATCGCGGGCGGCTTGACTGGATTGGTGAAACGCTGATGATTCGACGCTCCTGGCGGTATGTATTGGCCTTTGTAGTGCTGCTCGCCCTGGTCCTGGGTGGCGGCTATTGGTACTGGAACCGCCCTGCCCCTCAGCCGGTGCTGGAGCAACTGCCCCAGGCCGACGGTTCGGTCATGACCCGGGTGACCCCCAACGGCACGCCGAAAGCCCGCGTGGCCGTGGCCGTAATGGCCGATGAAACCCTGACCGACAGCCAGTTGATTGCCCTGAGCCAAGGCGGCAAGGCGCAGATTGTCCAGGTGGTCCTGCCCAAGGATGACTGCAAGCTACAGGAACAAGCGCTGCAAGGCGCCCTGGCCCAGCTCAAGGGCCCGGCGACACTGGTCAGCGGCATCGGCCCTGGCGCTGCCCTCGCCTGGCGCTGGCTGGCCACCCAGAACGACGACAAGGCCAACGCCATCTCCGTCGGCTTCGCCCTGGTGCAGGAAGGCTGCAAGGACCCACTGCCGAAGACAGCCGCCCACGGCAACTGGCTGGTGGCCTGGAACGACAACCCTGACGATGAAAGCGCCAGTTTCGTACGCGACACACCGCGCGCCACCACCAGCATCAGCGACTACGACATCCACTACCCGCAAGTACTGAACAACGAGCTGCGCAAGCAACTGGTGGGCTCGGACAATGGCGGCCTGGCAATACCGGTGGTTGAAGTACCGGCCGGCCAGGCCAAGGACACTGTCACCCTGTTCCTCTCCGGCGACGGCGGCTGGCGCGACCTCGACCGTGACGTGGCCGGTGAAATGGCCAAGATCGGTTATCCGGTGGTGGGCATCGACACTCTACGCTACTACTGGCAGCACAAGACCCCGGAACAAAGCGCCAAGGACCTCACCGAGCTGATGCAGCACTACCGTCAGAAGTGGGGCACCAAGCGCTTCGTACTGACCGGCTATTCGTTCGGTGCCGATGTACTGCCGGCCATCTACAACCGCCTGCCGGAAAACGAGCAGCAGCGTGTGGACGCAATCATCCTGCTGGCATTCGCACGCACTGGCAGCTTCGAGATTGAAGTGGAAGGCTGGCTGGGCAACGCAGGCAAAGAAGCGGCCACAGGCCCGGAAATGGCCAAACTGCCGGCTGACAAAGTGGTGTGCATCTACGGCGCCGAAGAAGTCGACGAGAGTGGCTGCACGGACAAGACGGCTGTAGGTGAAGCCATCAAGTTGCCAGGCGGGCATCACTTCGATGAGAACTACCCGGCGCTGGCCAAGCGGTTGGTGGATATCATCGTCAAACACCAAACCAAAACCGAATAAGCCCGAGCGTTACACAAATCAAAATGTGGGAGCGGGCTTGCCCCCTCCCACATTGGTTTTGTGGTGTTGGTGAGATCTAACGCGGCTCGATGTGCGCGATCATCAACTGCACGGTTTCATTCCCGCGAAACTCGTTCACATCCAGCTTGTAGGCCAATTCCACCCAACGCACCGTCGGGTTCGGCCAGACCTCACGGTCCACGCCAAATGCAATGCCATCCAGCTTCACCGACCCGCACTCGCTCTTGAGCACGACCTTCAGGTGCCGCTCCCCCACTACGCGCTGCTCCACCAACTGAAACACGCCATGGAACAACGGCTCAGGGAAGTGCTGCCCCCACGGCCCGGCATGCCGTAGCGCACGGGCCAGTTCCAGGTGAAACTCTTCCACTGCCAGGGTGCCATCAGACAGCAGGCGCCCGGTCAGGTCTTCTTCGCGCAGTTGCCGACGCACTTCGGCATCGAAGGCTTCGGCGAACAGCGGGAAGTTTTCCTCGGGCAATGTCAGCCCTGCCGCCATGGCGTGACCGCCGTACTTGCTGATCAGGTTCGGATGCTGGCTGGCGACCACCGCCAGGGCATCACGGATATGAAAACCCTGCACAGAGCGCCCAGAGCCCTTGAGCAAACCGTCGCCAGCGTCGGCGAAGGCAATGGTTGGGCGGAAATAGCGCTCTTTCATGCGCGACGCCAGAATCCCGATCACACCTTGGTGCCATTCCGGGTCGAACAGGCACAAACCGTAGGGCATCGACTCCACCGGCAAGTCCTTGAGCTGGGCCAGGGCTTCGCGCTGCATGCCTTGCTCGATGGATTTGCGGTCCTGGTTCATGCCGTCCAGTTGCGCGGCCATTTCACGGGCCGCGGCCACGTCGGTGGTGAGCAGGCACTCGATGCCCAGGCTCATGTCGTCCAAGCGTCCGGCTGCGTTCAAACGCGGCCCGAGGATGAACCCCAGGTCGGTGGAGGTGATACGCGCGGCATCGCGCTTGGCCACTTCCAGGATCGCCTTGATCCCCGGCCGTGCACGACCGGCGCGGATACGTTCCAGCCCCTGATGCACCAGGATGCGGTTGTTGGCGTCCAGGGGCACCACGTCGGCGACGCTGCCCAGGGCGACCAGGTCGAGCAGTTCGCCGATATTCGGTTGTGGCTTGTTTTCGTACCAACCCAAGCTGCGCAGGCGCGCACGCAAGGCCATCAACACGTAGAAGATCACCCCCACGCCGGCCAGCGCCTTGCTGGGGAACTCACAGCCGGGCTGGTTCGGGTTGACGATAGCGTCCGCCGCCGGCAACTCGTCGCCGGGCAAGTGGTGGTCGGTCACCAGCACCTGCAACCCCGCCGCTTTCGCCGCCGCCACGCCTTCGACGCTGGAGATGCCGTTGTCCACGGTAATCAGCAACTGCGGCTCGCGCTGCAGGGCCACCGCGACGATTTCCGGGGTCAGGCCATAGCCGTATTCGAAACGGTTGGGCACCAGGTAATCGACATGGGCCGCACCGAGCAGGCGCAGGCCCAAGGTGCCCACGGTGCTGGCGGTGGCGCCGTCGGCGTCGAAGTCACCGACAATGAGGATGCGCTGGCGTTGCTCCAACGCCGTCACCAACAGGTCCACCGCCGCGTCGATGCCCTTGAGTTGCTGATAGGGAATCAACCGCGCCAGGCTTTTATCCAGCTCGGCCTCGGATTGCACGCCGCGCGCAGCATAGAGGCGGGTCAACAGCGGTGGCAATTCACCGAGAAACGGCAGGACGGCAGGCAACGGGCGGGGATCGATACGCATGGGGTGACGAAAACTTCTCTTCTGATACGGAAATAAAACAGGTGACCGGCGGCGACTCAATCAACCGCGTTCGCCGACCAACCACTGCAACTGCACTTCGTGCTGGCCGCGGTCGTCGGTGACGAAGATCGTGCCTTCGCTGATCATTACATCCCACTTGATCACGCGGGGCATGTCTTTGGCCAGAGTCTCCAGGACTTCCTGCGGCACAGCGGCGATGTGTACGTTTTTCAGGTTGTTTGCCACCGGCACCACCTTGCCTTCCCACACACGCAGGCTGCCATAGGCCAGCAGGCTGGTGCGTTCGGTACGGCGCGAGCACCAGGTGAGGCGGTCGGCATCGGGCTGGCCGACTTCGATCCAGTGCAACACCCGATCATCCAGGCTTTTTTCCCACAGGGCTGGTTCGTCGACATCTGACAGGCCACGCCCGAACGACAACTGCTCGTTGTACCAGAGTGCGTAGGCCAGCAGACGCACGGTCATGCGCTCTTCGGTTTCCGACGGGTGGCGGGCGATGGTCTGTTTGACGCTCTCATACACCGAGCGGTCGAGGTCGGTGAGGTTGAGTTCGAATTTGTAGGTCGTGGACGGCTGGGCCATGAACGGGCTTCTAGAGACAGGGAAAGGCGGCCAGTCTAACCGATGACGAGGCCAATCAACGAATCCTGCGCTGCCCTGGGCTGCTCGCCTATGTTAAAAGGCATCACACCACCGCCCTGCGCAGACAAGGATCCTCATGTCGTTCAATGCCAAACCACTTGCCGGCCTGAAAGTCATCGAACTCGGCACCCTGATCGCTGGCCCGTTCGCCTCACGAATCTGCGCGGAGTTCGGCGCCGAGGTGATCAAGGTCGAATCGCCGGACGGCGGCGACCCGCTGCGCAAATGGCGCAAGCTGTACGAGGGCACGTCGCTGTGGTGGTTCGTGCAGGCGCGCAACAAGCAGTCGCTGACGCTGAACCTCAAGCACCCGGACGGCCTGGCCATTCTCAAACAACTGTTGGCGGACGCCGACATCCTGATCGAAAACTTCCGCCCCGGCGTGCTGGAAAAGCTCGGCCTGAGTTGGGAGACCCTGCACGCGCTGAATCCAAAGCTGGTGATGGTACGTCTCTCCGGCTTCGGCCAGACCGGACCGATGAAAGACCAACCCGGGTTTGGTGCAGTCGGCGAGTCCATGGGCGGCCTGCGCTACATCACCGGTTTCGAAGACCGCCCGCCGGTGCGCACCGGCATTTCCATTGGCGATTCGATTGCCGCATTGTGGGCAGTGATCGGCGCGCTGATGGCGCTGCGTCATCGCGAGGTCAACGGTGGCTTGGGCCAGGTGGTGGATGTGGCACTGTACGAAGCCATCTTCGCCATGATGGAAAGCATGATCCCCGAGTTCGACGTGTTCGGCTTTATTCGCGAACGCACCGGCAACATCATGCCCGGCATTACGCCCTCCTCCATCCACACCAGCGCCGACGGCAAGCATGTACAGATCGGCGCCAACGGTGATGCGATCTTCAAGCGTTTCATGTCGGCCATTGGCCGTGAGGACTTGGCCAACGATCCGGTGCTGGCCAGCAACGACGGGCGTGATAGCCGCCGTGACGAGCTGTATGGAGTGATAGATCGCTGGGTGAATTCGCTGCCGCTGGACCAGGTGGTCGACCTGTTGAACAAAGCCGAGGTGCCTGCCAGCCGGATCTACAGCGCCGAGGACATGTTGGGCGACCCGCAATTCCTCGCCAGGGAGATGTTCCTCAAGGCCCGGCTTCCCGGCGGCAAGGAATTCAAGATGCCGGGCATCGTGCCCAAGCTGTCGGACACGCCGGGCAGTTGCGAATGGGTGGGACCGCAACTGGGTGAACATAACAGCGTAGTGCTCGCTGGCCTGGGCTACGACGCGGCCGCCATTGTGCGCTTGCGCGAGGAAGGCGCGATCTGATGTCCCATTCCGCCAGGCTTTGGCACCAGATGCCCTGTGCCAGATGACTTGCCTGACAAATCGCAGGCAAAAAGAAACCCCAAAGCGTGGGGAGACACTTTGGGGTTAAACGTGGCCTACAAAGACCAGTACAGCAAGGCACAAACACCGGAGCACAATGTTTGCTCTTGCTGTTACAAAGTCTGACCGGCCGCACTGTAGGAAGTTTCCACAGTTAAACAATTCTTCATGCGGCGGTGGCGTTGCGAGTCAGGGCTGCGTTGCGCAAGGCCGCGATGACCGAAGGCTCCAGACGTCCTTCGGCAATTTTGATGTCACGCAGCAGGCAGTCCACCACATCCACCAGTACGCGCTTGTCCATCAATTGGGCGCGGTCGACGTCACGCTCGACCACGATGGCGCCAGCAGGATTCTTCACGGTTACCAGGCACTCGTCCTGCGCACCAGAGGTGGTCAGCGTAACCTGATAAGGGCTCAGTGCTTCTTCGAGCAATAGGCTGATACTTTCCATCTCGATCACCACTCAATAGTTCGGGAACAATCGTTTCAACGGGAGCTGCATCTATCCTAAGTGACTGTTTGTGACGTAGGAAAGTTCGCTTTATCGTCTTTATGGGGCCGTCAGGGGGTGACGGATTCCAGCATGCGCTTGCAACATGACAACCTAAAAACGACGGCACATAACTGCTTACGCACTGGCAAGTCGTTTTGGGTTTTGCCCAAGGGTCAGATCAGAGGTGGATCCTTTACTCGGTGAGCGCTGGTGACGCTGCCAAGCAGATAAAAGCGCATGTCAGAAGGCCCTTACTGTGAAGGATGAAGACGATGCTGGAACACGACAAAGAGCAAGCTGCGCTAGAGAAGATTCACGCCGACATATCACGCATTTATGCGGAGCAACGCAAACTCGCTGCCGAGACCCACAAGATAACCCGTGAGAATTTCTGGTATCCATTGGGTGTCGTCATGGCCATGTTTACGGCGTTCAGCACTGTCTTGGCCATCGTGCAGAAACTACTCACGTAGCCGCGCATACCAAGCGGGGCCTGCCATAAACGAAAAACGCCGCTGACCCAGGGAAGGGCAAGCGGCGTTTTTGTCTACGCGGTGTGCCTTACAACGGCTTACCCCGGTTGCCATGCTGGCTCACAAACGCCTGCACGGCCGTCAGGTCATTAGCCAACACCGTGCAACGCTCTTCACGCTCGAACAGGTCGGCCAGGTGCACTGGCAACTCCAGCGCCTTGCCAACACCGGCCTTCTCCACCGCTTCCGGGAATTTGACCGGGTGGGCAGTGCCCAGGATGACCATCGGGATATCCAGGCTGCGACGGCATTCACGGGCGGCCTTCACACCGATGGCGGTGTGCGGGTCGAGCAGCTCGCCGGACTGGGCATAGACGTCTGCAATGGTTTCGCAGGTCTGCGCGTCGTCCACGGCCAGGGAGTCGAACAGCTTGCGGGTTTCGGTCCAGCGCTCTTCATCCACACTGAAACCGCCGCCGCGCTTGAAGGTGTCCATCAAGCCAGCAATCGCCGCACCGTTGCGGCCGTGCATGTCGAACAGCAGGCGTTCGAAGTTGGACGAGACCATGATGTCCATGGACGGCGACAGGGTCGCGTGCAGGGTTTCCTTGACGTACTGGTTGCCGCTCATGAAGCGGTGCAGGATGTCGTTGCGGTTGGTAGCGACGATCAACTGGTTGATCGGCAGGCCCATGTTGCGCGCCAGGTAACCGGCGAAAATGTCGCCGAAGTTGCCGGTCGGCACCGAGAAAGACACTGAACGTGCCGGGCCGCCCAACTGCAGCGAGGCGTGGAAGTAGTAGACGATCTGGGCCATGATCCGCGCCCAGTTGATCGAGTTCACCGCCACCAGGCGCGTGCCTTTCAGGAAGCTCTGGTCGGCGAAGCTGTTCTTGACCATTTCCTGGCAGTCATCGAAGTTGCCTTCGATGGCGATGTTATGGATGTTCTCGCCAAAGATGGTGGTCATCTGGCGACGCTGCACTTCCGACACGCGCTTGTGCGGGTGCAGGATGAAGATGTCGACGTTTTCGCAGTGCTTGCAGCCTTCGATGGCCGCCGAACCGGTATCACCGGAGGTGGCGCCGATGATCACCACGCGCTCGCCGCGCTTCTCCAGCACATAATCCAGCAGACGACCCAGCAGTTGCAGGGCGAAGTCCTTGAACGCCAGGGTCGGGCCGTGGAACAACTCCAGGACCCATTCGTTGCCGTTCAGTTGGCGCAGCGGTGCAATGGCGTTGTGGGAAAACACGCCGTAGGTTTCTTCGAGGATCTTCTTGAAATCGGCGTCCGGAATGCTGCCGGTGACGAACGGGCGCATCACGCGGAACGCCAGTTCGTGGTATGGCAGGCCAGCCCAGGATGCGATTTCCTCTTGGGTGAAACGTGGCAGGTTTTCCGGCACGTACAGGCCGCCGTCCGTGGCAAGGCCTGCCAGCAGGACGTCTTCGAAATTCAGGGCCGGTGCCTGGCCGCGGGTGCTGATATAACGCATGACTGGCTCCTCTAGAGCATTCTTGAACAAGGGCCGCCGAACCTGCGGGGCCCTTGCCGCAAAACCATTAGTTCAGGTGTTCGACGCGGATCCGCACCACCGGCCCGACCACGCCTTGCAGGGCTTCCAGGGCGGCGATGGCATCGTTGATATGCTGTTCGAGCACGCGATGGGTGAGCAAGATCATCGGCACCTGGCCGTTTTGCTCCTCGACTTCCTTCTGCATGATCGACTCGATGTTGATACCGCGCTCAGACAGGATGCTCGCCACCTGGGCCAGTACGCCCGGGTGATCCTGGGCCTGGATGCGCAGGTAGTAGGCGCTTTCGCAGGCTTCGATCGGCAGGATCGGGTGGGCCGACAGCGAATCCGGCTGGAAGGCCAGGTGCGGCACACGGTTTTCCGGGTCGCTGGTCATGGCGCGGACCACGTCCACCAGGTCGGCGATCACCGACGAAGCGGTGGGTTCCATGCCGGCACCGGCGCCGTAGAACAGGGTCGAACCGGCCGCATCACCGTTGACCATTACGGCGTTCATCACGCCATTGACGTTGGCGATCAGGCGGTCGGCCGGGATCAGCGTCGGGTGTACCCGCAGTTCGATACCGGCCGGGGTGCTGCGCGCCACGCCCAGGTGCTTGATGCGGTAACCCAGGGCTTCGGCGTAGTTCACATCGGCGGTGGTCAGCTTGGTGATGCCTTCGGTGTAGGCCTTGTCGAACTGCAGCGGAATACCAAAGGCGATGGACGCCAGGATGGTCAGCTTGTGCGCGGCGTCGATACCTTCCACGTCGAAGGTCGGGTCGGCTTCGGCGTAACCCAGGGCCTGGGCTTCGGCGAGGACGTCTTCGAAGGTCCGGCCCTTCTCGCGCATTTCGGTGAGGATGAAGTTGCCGGTGCCGTTGATGATGCCGGCCACCCAGTTGATGCGGTTGGCGGACAGGCCTTCACGGATCGCCTTGATCACCGGAATGCCACCAGCCACCGCAGCCTCGAACGCCACGATCACGCCCTTCTCACGAGCCTTGGCGAAGATTTCGTTGCCGTGCACCGCGATCAGTGCCTTGTTGGCAGTGACCACATGCTTGCCGTTTTCGATGGCCTTGAGCACCAACTCGCGGGCCACGGTATACCCGCCCACCAGTTCGATCACGATATCGATTTCAGGGTTGGTGGCAACGGCGAAGACATCGTTGGTCATCGCAATACCGGTCGTTTCGAACTGAGGCTTTGGCGAACGCGTGGCAATTTGTGCCACTTCAATTCCACGCCCTGCACGGCGGGAAATCTCTTCAGCGTTACGCTGAAGTACGTTGAAGGTGCCGCCACCGACGGTCCCTAACCCACAGATGCCTACTTTGACCGGTTTCACTGAAGAACTCCCCATGAAACGGCCGACACGAGGTCGGCCGTGGAAAACAGCCGCACGACTGCGGCTTTCAAATTAGTGGCCTGTCGACTTATCCACAGGCCATGATCGTCAAAGGTTCGACGATGCTGGTTTATTTGGCACTCAGCGCCAGTTTCGCAACTTGTGGTGCCGGCTGGTAGCCCGGAATCACTTGGCCGTCAGCCAAAACGATGGCCGGTGTGCCGTTGACGCCGATGGACTGGCCCAGGGCGAACTGCTTGGAGACCGGGTTGGCGCATTTGGCAGCCTTGATTTCCTTGCCGTCGACCATCTTGTCCATGGCCGCTTTTTTGTCGGCCGAACACCATACGGCTTGCAACTGTTCGTCACCCGGCGAACCCAGGCCCTGGCGCGGGAACGCTACGTAGCGTACTTCCACGCCCAGCTTGTTCAGCGCAGGCACTTCGGCGTGCAGCTTGTGGCAATACGGGCAGGTGGTGTCGGTGAACACGGTGATGTGGGTCTTGGTCTCACCGATAGCCGGGTACACCACGGTCTCGGCCACTGGAATGCCATTGATCAGCTTGGAAACACCCAGGCGTTCGGCTTTTTCAGTCAGGTTGACCGGCTTGCCGTCCTTCAACTGGAACAGGTAGCCCTGGACGATGTACTGGCCATCGGCACTGGCATACAGCACGCGGCTGCCCTTGAGCTTGACTTCGTACAGGCCGGCCATCGGGCTGGCGCTGATGCTCTCGATCGGGGTGTCGAGTTGCAGGTTGGCCAGGCTCTTGCGGATGGTCTGCTCGGCAGCGTCATCGGCGAAGGCAAAGGTGGAAACCAACGCAATGGCTGCGGCGGCAATAATCTGGGTCAAGCGCATGGGAACTCCTGAAGGCAGATGCAGGGACGCACAGTGACACTGCCTGGAAACACAGGTCTGGGTCGTCCCCTTTGCTAACCGGCAAAGCCTACCACAGTTGGGCCGCAGGGCAGCCCGCGGCCGGATAAATTGGACGTTTTCAGCCTCGCGGGTGGTGCTTGGCGTGCATATCCTGCAAACGCGCGCGCGCCACGTGGGTGTAGATCTGGGTGGTGGATAAGTCGCTGTGGCCGAGCAGCATCTGCACCACACGCAAATCCGCACCGTGGTTGAGCAAATGCGTGGCGAATGCATGGCGCAGTGTGTGCGGCGACAGCGCCTTGCCGATCCCGGCGACCTTGGCCTGGTGCTTGATGCGGTGCCAGAAGGTCTGGCGAGTCATCTGTTCGCCACGCAGGCTGGGGAACAGCACATCGCTTGGGCGCCCACCGAGCAGTTCGCCTCGAGCATCGCGCATGTAGCGCTCGACCCACACAATCGCCTCCTCGCCCATCGGCACCAGCCGTTCCTTGCTGCCCTTGCCCATTACCCGCAACACGCCCTGGCGCAGGTTGACCTGCTCCAGCGTCAGGCTGATCAGCTCGGTCACCCGCAGGCCACAAGCGTAGAGCACTTCGAGCATGGCGCGGTCACGCTGACCGATGGCTTCGCTGAGGTCGGGGGCGGCGAGCAACGCCTCCACGTCGGCTTCCGACAGGGATTTGGGCAATGGCCTGCCAAGTTGTGGCATATCGACTTGCAGGGTGGGGTCGATGGCGATCAGCTTTTCCCGCAGCAGATAGCGATAAAAACCACGCACACCAGAGAGGAATCGCGCAGTGGAACGTGGCTTGTAGTTCTGCTCCAGACGCCAGGCCAAGTGGTCGAGGATCAGCTCGCGGCCGGCGTTGATCAGTTCGAGGTTTTTCTCCTGCAACCAGCCATTGAACAGCGCCAGGTCGCTGCGGTAGGCCTGACGGGTGTTGTCCGACAGGCCTTTTTCCAGCCACAGGGCGTCGAGGAAACGGTCGATCAGGGGGTGGTCAATGGCAGGCATAGGGGCTCGAACAGAAAAGTGGGAGAGGCTGCTGGCATCCTATCTCGGACCTCAAATCGCAGGCACAAAAAAGCAGCCCGTAGGCTGCTTTTTTCTGCATCGGAAAGCTGGACTTAAGCCAGTTTTTCCTTGATGCGAGCTGCTTTACCGGACAGGTCACGCAGGTAGTACAGCTTGGCTTTACGTACGTCACCGCGACGCTTGACGGCCATGCTGTCGATTTGCGGGCTGTAGGTCTGGAAAGTACGCTCTACGCCAACACCGTTGGAGATTTTACGAACAGTGAAAGCACTGTTCACACCACGGTTACGCTTGGCGATTACCACGCCTTCGAACGCTTGCAGACGCGAACGGTCGCCTTCCTTCACTTTCACCTGAACGACAATGGTGTCGCCCGGGGCAAAGGTAGGGATCTCTTTGGTCATCTGCTCTGCTTCGAGTGCAAGGATGATTTTGTTAGTCATGCTGTGCTCCTAAGGTAAGTCAATGGACCTACCATCGATACGTTGTTAACTATCGTCCCGCGCGAGGATGTATTCCTCGAGCAGCTTCTTCTCTTCTCCAGAAAGCGAGCGGCTTTCCAGAAGATCGGCGCGTCGTTCATAGGTCCGACCAAGGGACTGCTGTAAACGCCAACGCCGGATGTGTGCGTGATTGCCACTTAGCAATACGTCGGGAACACGCTGATCCGCATACACCTCCGGTCGGGTGTAGTGCGGGCAATCCAGCAAACCATCCGTGAAGGAATCTTCCTCCGCAGAGTCCACATGCCCTAAAGCTCCAGGCAGCAGTCGTGTAACCGCATCTATCAGGACCATCGCCGGCAGCTCGCCACCGGACAGGACATAGTCCCCAATCGACCACTCTTCATCGACATGAGCTTCAATAAAACGCTCGTCAATGCCTTCATAGCGACCGGCAATCAGGATCAGTGCTTCCTCATTCGCCAGTTCGCGGACCCCAGCCTGTTTCAGCTGACGGCCTTGAGGGGACAGGTAAATCACCTTCGCCTTCTCCCCGGCGGCGGCCTTGGCCTGAACCAATGCGTCTTCCAGGGGCTTGATCTTCATCACCATGCCCGGGCCACCGCCAAATGGGCGATCGTCCACAGTGTGATGTCGATCCGTCGTGTAGTCTCGCGGGTTCCAACAGGTGAGCTGCAACAGCCCCTGTTTCACCGCCCGACTGGTGATGCCGTACTCGCTGATGGCGGAAAACATCTCGGGAAACAAACTGATCACTTCAATGCGCAAATTAGCCACGCTTAGAAGTCCGCGTCCCATTCCACCTTCATCTCGCCCGCTGCCAGGTCGACGGCCAACACACATTGCTCGGTATACGGCAACAGGCGTTCGCGATCATCCAGGCTGCCAGCGCAAGGCTTGACCACCATTACATCATTGGCGCCGGTTTCCAGAAGATGATCGATTTTCCCGAACAGTTGCCCGAGTTGATCAATAACCTTCAGACCTTCCAGCTGGTACCAGTAGTACTCGCCGTCGGTCAATTCAGGGAACAGGTTGCGCGGCACGCAGATCTCATAACCGGCCAGAAGACGAGCTTCTTCACGATCATCAAGACCCTTGAGCTTTGCGACCAGGAACTTGTCGCTCCCGCGTCCACTGACCAGCTCGACCTGGTTCACACTACCCTCGCGCTTGAGCGTCCAGGTTTTGTACTGCAACAGGTTTTCAGTCGGATCAGTAAAGGAATACACCTTCACTTCGCCGCGAACGCCATGAACCGAGTAAATCTTGCCGATAACGATCAAATCATCAGCAACAGCTGGCGTCGCGTTCATATTGCTCAGGCTGCGGCCTTAGCCGAGTCCTTCAACAGTTTTGCAACGCGCTCGGATGGCTGTGCACCCACGCTCAGCCAGTAGGCTACGCGCTCTTGGTTCACGGACAGACGAACTTCTTGACCACGAGCAACAGGGTTGAAGAAACCAACCTGTTCCTTGTGCGAACCGTCGCGCGGGTTGCGGCTGTCGGTTACGGTCAAGTGGTAAAACGGGCGCTTTTTGGAGCCGCCAAGGGCAAGACGGATTGTTAGCATGTGAACATCGTTCCTGTAGTCGGTGCTGCAAATCTAAATGCACAGCGGGCATAGGTGCCCGAAAGGCCGCATATTCTAAGGAATATCCGGACTTTTGCAAATGTCTTTTTCCGGCGCCTATCAGCGTGCCATCCAGATTTGCTATAGAGCCGTCGGTTAAAACGGCGAGTCAGCGCCCGCCAACGGCGGGTTTGCTGGAGATCCCACATCCCTGTGGGTCGGAGCAGGAGCTGGGCCCCCGCTCGAATTCTTTACATCTTGGGCATGCCACCGCCGGGCAACATACCGCCCATGCCGCGCATCATCTTGGCCATACCGCCCTTGGCGGAGAATTTCTTCATCATCTTCTGCATCTGCTTGTGCTGCTTGATCAAGCGACCGATGTCCTGCACCTGGGTGCCGGAACCCATGGCGATCCGACGCTTGCGCGAACCGCTGATCAGCTCAGGGTCGCGGCGCTCGGCCGGGGTCATGGAGTTGATGATGGCTTCCATCTGCTTGAACTGCTTCTCTGCCGCGCCCTGGGCATTGCCCATCTGCGCCAGGTTCACACCGCCGATGTTCGGCAGCTTGTCCATCAGGCCGCCGAGGCCGCCCATGTTCTTCATCTGTTGCAGCTGGTCGCGGAAGTCTTCGAGGTCGAAGCCCTTGCCCTTCTTCAGCTTCTTGGCCAGCTTGTCGGCCTTGTCCTTGTCGAGGGTGGCTTCGGCCTGTTCGATCAGGCTGAGCACATCGCCCATGCCGAGAATGCGCGAGGCGATACGCTCCGGGTGGAACGGCTCGAGCGCTTCGCTCTTCTCGCCCATACCGATGAACTTGATCGGCTTACCGGTGATGGCACGCACCGACAGCGCGGCACCGCCACGGGCGTCGCCGTCGACCTTGGTCAGAATCACGCCGGTCAGCGGCAGTGCGTCGCCGAAGGCCTTGGCGGTGTTCGCCGCGTCCTGGCCGGTCATGGCGTCGACCACGAACAGGGTCTCGACCGGGTTGATCGCGGCATGCAGCGCCTTGATCTCGCCCATCATCTCCTCGTCGATGTGCAGGCGACCGGCGGTATCGACGATGACCACGTCGATGAACTTGAGCTTGGCTTCTTTAATGGCGGCGTTGGCGATGTCGACCGGCTTCTGGCTCAGGTCGGACGGGAAGAAGGTCACGCCCACTTCGCCTGCGAGCATTTCCAACTGCTTGATGGCCGCCGGACGGTACACGTCGGCCGACACCACCATCACAGACTTCTTCTTGCGCTCTTTAAGGAAGCGCGCCAGCTTGCCGGCGGTGGTGGTCTTGCCCGCACCTTGCAGACCCGCCATCAGGACGACAGCCGGCGGCACAGCGCTGAGGTTCAGGTCTTCGTTGGCCGCGCCCATCAGGCTTTCGAGTTCGGCCTGGACGATCTTCACAAACGCCTGGCCCGGGGTCAGGCTGCGGGACACCTCGGTGCCCACCGCGCGCTCTTTGACCGAGTTGACGAAGTCCTTCACCACCGGCAAGGCCACGTCGGCTTCCAGCAACGCCATGCGCACTTCACGCAGGGTGTCTTTAATATTGTCCTCGGTCAGCTTGGCCTTGCCGGTAACGTGGCGCAGCGTCTGCGAGAGACGGTCAGTCAGATTTTCAAACATGCGCGATCCTTTCAGGCCCTATTCATAGACCGAGGTAATGGCGGCCCAGGCTGTGGTAAATCGCTATTAAAAACAGCGCTCGGCGAGCCTGCGGCGTGGGCAGGTCGCGGATTATAGCGAAGACTGCGTCCATGCACACCCGCTGTCTGGCCCGGGAGTCTTTCGTGTTGCGCGGGGGTATGCCAAACTCAGCGCCTTTCGGGCTTGCCTAACAGGATTTATGCTCCCTTTGTCACCCAGTTTGCTACCCAGCCTCGCCGCCGCCATCTTGTACGCCGCTGCGACCGTCTATCAGGGCACTCGTCTGGCCCAGGGCACCAAGGCGGACAAACGCCTGTTGGTAGGCCTTGGTGTCCTCGCCTTGCTCGCCCATGCCGCGAGCCTGTTCACGCACTTGATGACGCCGGTCGGCCTGGCCCTGGACTTTTTCAGCGCCGCCAGCCTGATCGCCGCAGCCGTTATCGCGCTGACACTGATGGCCTGCTACCGGATCCCGGTCGAGAACCTGCTGGTACTGCTCTTCCCGCTGGGCATGCTGACGGTGCTGCTGGCGCAATTCGCGCCTACCGGTACGGTGCCGGTGATCGATGAAGAGCCAGGCATCCTTGCCCACATCCTGCTGTCGATCCTGGCCTATGGCATGTTCACCATCGCAGTGTTCCAGGCCTTGCTCCTGCTGCTGCAGGACCACCAGCTCAAGCACAAGCACCCGTCCGGGCTGATCAAGAACTTCCCGCCGCTGCAAACCATGGAAAGCCTGCTGTTCGGCTTCCTGTGGGCCGGCTGGACCTTGCTCTCACTGTCGCTGATCTCCGGCTGGCTGTTCTTCGAAAACCTGTTCGCCCAGCACCTGGTGCACAAGACCCTGCTGGCCTGCCTGGCCTGGATCGTGTTCAGCGTCCTGCTGTGGGGCCGCAACCGCCTCGGCTGGCGCGGGCACAAGGCGATCCGCTGGACCCTGGCCGGTTTCTGCCTGCTGATGCTGGCCTATTTCGGCAGCAAGCTGGTTCGCGAATACATCCTGCATATCTGACGGGCGGCGATCATGGACAACTTGCCCCTGGAGCCGATGCTCGCGGTAATCGCCCTGCTGGTGTTATGGGCCGCGCTGTTTACTGCCATCGAAGCCGCCCAGCAACACTTGCTGGCCCTGCGCCCCGGAACACGCCAGGGCGACAAGGCGGCCACCCGCCTGAGCTTTCCGCGTAACAGCCTGATCCTGTGCAACAGCCTGTGTCGCGCCGCCGTGGTCATCCTGTGCACGCTGCTGGCCATATACGCCTGGGCGCAGAACGGGCCGTGGCTCGGCTGGCTGATCTCCTGCGCGACCCTGTTGATCCTGGCCGACTACCTGCCCCGCGCCCTGGCCACCCGCTATCCGCAAGCGGTACTGGGCTTCGGCAATACGCTGCTGGGCGTGCCACTCAAAATCGTCTACCCCCTGGCCTGGCTGCTCAATGGTATCAGTCTGTTGCTGCTGCGCCCGTTCGCGCGCAAGACCGGCGTGGTGAAGAAGAGCGACGAACCGCTGCCTGACCATGATGACGAACCCGAACCCGAGATCGCCGAAGGCCGTACCCCCGGCATGCCGGGCATCCACGCTCTGGACAACATCACCGTCAACGACATCCTGGTGCCCCGCAGCGAAGTGGACGGCATCAACCTGGATGACTCGATCGAGGAGATCATCGAGCAGCTGCGCACCTCCCAGCGCACGCGCCTGCCGGTGTTCCACAGTGATATCAACCAGGTCGAAGCCGTGCTCAACACGCGGCAGATCCAGCACCTGTTGCCCGACGCGAGCCTGACCAAAGAGGCGTTGCTCGCGGCCTGCCACGAGCCCTACTTCGTCCCGGAAAGCACTCCGCTGCAACTGCAACTGCTGAATTTCCACAAACAGCAGCGTCGCCTGGGCATGGTGGTGGATGAATACGGCGAAGTACTCGGCATCGTGACCCTGGAAGATATCCTCGAAGAAATCGTCGGTGAATTCGAAAGCGAACAGAGTGCGGACAACCCGCATATCGAAGCGCAACCGGATGGCCGCTACATCATCGACGGCGCCGCCTCGATCCGCGAATTGAACAAGAGCCTGAACTGGCACCTGCCCAGCGACGGCCCCAAGACGCTCAACGGCCTGGTCACCGAGGCGCTGGAGACCATTCCGGATTGCGCGGTGTGCCTGAAAATAGGCCGCTACCGCCTGGAAATCCTCGAGACCGAGGACAACCGGGTGAGCAAGGTGCTGATCTGGCATACCAGCCGGATGCCGGTCGCCGCTTAGTTCCCAGACAAAACACAACCACATAATGTGGGAGGGGCTTGCCCTTCCCACATTTTGACTTGTTGTGCGTTCAAACCCCTTCCTATAATCGGGACGGCTTACCAGAGCCCCGCCCGACCGCGTGCTACCCGCACTGAACGCGTCCAGGCACCGCTTTACAGTGTCTGACCGGTGTTCGCTCCCATCCCGAGCCGCCCCGCGCACAACCCTGATCCATGGGTGTTCGACCAATAATAATCCGCGTCCAAACGCGCACTGACCGTCAGGGATATCGCCATGAGCACCACCTACAACGAGGCCGCACCTGCTGCCGCCCCGACCAACTCGACTGCACGGGTCGCCACGGCGAGCATCGTCGGCACCGCCATCGAGTTCTACGACTTCTATATCTACGCCACGGCTGCTGCGCTGGTGATCGGCCCGGTGTTCTTCCCGCAGACCTCCGGCACCGCGCAGATGCTGGCGTCATTCCTGACCTTCGGTATCGCCTTCATCGCCCGCCCACTGGGGTCGGCGCTGTTCGGCCACTTTGGCGACCGTATCGGTCGCAAATCGACCCTGGTGGCCTCGCTGCTGCTGATGGGCGTGTGCACCACGCTGATCGGCTTGCTGCCCGGTTATGACAGCATCGGCGCCTGGGCGCCGATCCTGTTGTGCGTACTGCGTTTCGGCCAGGGCCTGGGCCTGGGCGGCGAATGGGGCGGCGCGGCGCTGTTGGCGACCGAGAATGCGCCCAAGGGCAAACGCGCCTGGTTCGGCATGTTCCCGCAACTCGGCCCTTCGATCGGATTCCTGGCAGCCAACGGCTTGTTCCTGATCCTGGCCATGAGTCTCAGCGATGAGCAATTCCGCAGTTGGGGCTGGCGCATCCCGTTCATCCTCAGCGCGGCGCTGGTGATGGTAGGCCTGTACGCGCGGCTGAAGCTGCACGAAACGCCGGTGTTCGCCAACGCCGTCGCCCAGCAAGCGCCGGTCAAAGTGCCGTTGGTGGAGCTGTTCAGCCAACACTGGCTGCCGGTGTTGCTGGGCGCTGCGTCGATGGTGGTGTGCTACGCGCTGTTCTATATCACCACGGCGTTCTCCCTGAGCTATGGCGTGTCGACCTTGGGCTACAGCCGTGAAACCTTCCTCGGCCTGCTGTGCTTCGCGGTACTGTTCATGGGCTTGGCAACGCCGCTGGCGGCGCTGGCCAGTGATCGTTATGGGCGTAAGCCGGTGCTGATCGCTGGTGCAGTCCTGGCGATTCTGTCGGGCTTTACCATGGAGCCATTGCTGACCCACGGTTCGACCTGGGCGGTGGCGCTGTTCCTGGCGCTGGAGCTGTTCCTGATGGGCGTGACGTTCGCCCCGATGGGCGCGCTGCTGCCGGAACTGTTCCCGACCCGCGTGCGTTATACCGGCGCTTCGGCGGCGTATAACCTGGGTGGGATTGTCGGGGCATCCGCCGCGCCGTTCTTCGCGACCAAGCTGGTGGCGATGGGTGGGCTGAGTTATGTCGGTGGGTATGTGTCGGCGGCGGCGTTGCTCAGCCTGATTGCGGTGCTGTGCCTGAAAGAGACGCGGGATAATGATTTGAATCGCGTGGGCTGATAGACCGCTATCGGGGGCAAGCCCCCTCCCACATTTGAATGTATTCACACATCTAACTCTGTGAACAGGATCAAGTGTGGGAGGGGGCTTGCCCCCGATGCTTTTAGAGCTCTACCACCACTGCCTGGGAAGCCCGGGTCGCCTTGGTACGGGCCGCTTCAATCGACTCATCCCGCGCCAACGCCACGCCCATGCGGCGCTGGCCATTCACTTCGGGCTTGCCGAACAGGCGCAGCGCGGTATCAGGTTCGCTCAACGCGGCGCCGAGGTTGGCGAACGCCGTCTGGGTCGACTGCCCTTCCACCAGGATCACCGCCGAGGCCGAAGGCCCGAACTGACGGATCAACGGGATCGGCAGGCCCAGGATGGCGCGCGCGTGCAGCGCAAACTGCGACAGGTCCTGGGAAATCAGGGTTACCAAACCGGTGTCATGCGGGCGCGGCGACACTTCGCTGAACCACACCTGATCCCCCTTGATGAACAACTCCACGCCAAACAGGCCACGGCCACCCAGGGCCTCGGTCACCGCCTTGGCAACGCGCTCGGATTCCGCCAGGGCAATCGGACTCATGGCCTGTGGCTGCCAGGATTCCTGGTAGTCGCCCTTCTCCTGACGATGGCCGACGGGCGCGCAGAAGGTGGTGCCGCCGATGTGACGCACGGTCAGCAGGGTGATTTCGTAATCGAAGTCGATAAAGCCTTCGATGATCACACGGCCTTTACCTGCACGGCCGCCTTCCTGGGCGTAGTCCCAGGCTTTCTGCACGTCCTCGACGCTGCGCAGCAGGCTCTGGCCCTTGCCCGACGAACTCATCACCGGCTTGACCACGCACGGGAAGCCCAGGTCCTGCACGGCCTTGCTGTAGTCTTCGAAGGTATCGGCGAAGTGGTACGGCGAGGTGGGCAGGTCCAACTCTTCGGCGGCCAGGCGGCGGATGCCTTCGCGGTTCATGGTCAGCGAGGTGGCGCGCGCGGTCGGGATCACGGTGAAGCCTTCGGCCTCCAGTTCCACCAGGGTGGCGGTCGCGATGGCTTCGATTTCCGGCACGATGAAGTGCGGCTTTTCCGCCTCGATCACCGCTCGCAGGGCGGCGCCGTCGAGCATGTTGATCACGTGGCTACGGTGCGCAACCTGCATGGCCGGCGCGTTGGCGTAGCGATCCACGGCAATCACTTCAACGCCCAGGCGTTGCAGCTCGATTACCACTTCCTTGCCCAGCTCACCGCAGCCACACAGCAAAACGCGGGTCGCGGTTGGCGACAATGGAGTTCCGATTCGGGTCATCTCAGGTCCTCAGGGGAGCGGATCATTGGGAGAAAGGCCGGCATTTTACATGAACTGCAGGAATTGGCCTCAGTTGGCGACAGCCCGCTTGCGGATGCGCCAGGCCATGATCAGCCACACCACCGTGACCCCGGCGAACTTCGACGCCAGTGCAGTACCCACTACCGCCGGCGTGAGCGCGCCGATCAGGCCGAAGAAGATAAAGGTGTCGAGGGGAATGCTCAGCGCCGAACTGATCCACAGACGGTCGTGCAGCGGACGCTTGGTGATGCTGAACACCAGCCAGTCGATGCACTCGGACACCGCGAACGCGGTGGCGCTGGCCAGGGCGATGGCCGGGTCGGACGTGACATACGACAGCACCAGCGCGGCCAGCATGGCGATGATTGCGCCATGGCCGAAGCGGGTTTGCACCATGTCGCGCAGGATAAAGACCAGGCCACCCCAGGCGGACCAGATGACATCCAGGTGCGGGGCGGTGGAGAAGGCGAAGTTGATCAGCACGACGCTGCTGATGTAGGCGATCAGGAAGAGCATGGGAGTGGACCTGTGAACAAGGGGCACAGGGTACTTCACATTTTGAAATATGTCGTCTGGGATGGCCCTATCGGGGGCAAGCCCCCTCCCACATTTTGACTGCATTCCTACAGACTGAACGCGGCCAACTGTGGGAGGGGGCTTGCCCCCGATAGCGTTGGTTCAGGCGCCGGATTTATTAGAGGCCATAAACACCAATCCACTCGCCACCGCCCGCTCATGACACAACCCCAGCACCACCCGGCGCTCGGCGTTATCCATGCGGCTCCAACGCATAATCTCATCCACCGTACGCTGGCAGCCGGTGCAAATATCGTCATCGTCCAGCGCGCAAATGCTCACGCACGGCGAAGCAACGGGGCGTTCAATCGGATTCATTCTTCCTGCTCGACCAGATCCCGCGCATAACGCTGTGCGTTGTGCACATAGTGCGCGGCGCTGGCTTCGAGCATGCGTTTCTGCGCGTCGGTCAGTTCACGCACCACCTTGCCCGGCGAGCCCATCACCAGCGAACCATCGGGGATTTCCTTGCCTTCGCCGATCAGCGAATTGGCGCCGATGATACAGTGCTTGCCGATCTTGGCGCCGTTGAGGATCACCGCATTGATGCCGATCAGGCTGTAATCGTCCACCGTGCAGCCGTGCAACATAGCGTTATGCCCAATGGTCACGCCGGTGCCCAGGGTCAACGGGTAGCCCATGTCGGTGTGCATCACGCTGCCGTCCTGCACGTTGCTGTTCTTGCCGATCAGGATCAGTTCGTTGTCACCGCGCAACACCGCGTTGAACCACACGTTGGCGCCCTCCTCCAGCTTGACCTTGCCCACCAGCGTGGCATTGGGTGCCACCCAGCTCTGTGGATGAGTCTCGACGCGGGCGTCGCCCAGGCGGTATTTCATGGTTTTTCCTCACGGCGTTGCCATTCAAGCGATGGCTCAAGTATTGATGAAGCTCTTGGGTGGCTGGTGCAGGCTGATCTTGGCATCGTCATAGAGCAGATTGATCAGCTCGACGATCATGATGGCCGTCAGCCCCCAGATCTTGTATTCGCCAAACCGATAGCTGGGCACGTACCAACTGCGGCCCTGGTAATCGATCCGGTGGGTATGTTCGCGTGGGTCTTGTCGGAAGAAGTCCAAGGGCACGCTGAAAACCGCGGCAATCTCGGCATCGTTGGCCAAGTACTCGACGTAATCGGGGATCACGCCGACATACGGCGTGACCCGAATGCCATGCAGCGAGATCAAGGGGCTCAGCGGGCCGATCACTTCGACCAGCCCGGGCGGCAGGCCGATTTCTTCTTCGGCCTCGCGCAGCGCGGTGAAGATCAGGTCCGGGTCTTCGGGGTCGCGCCGCCCGCCCGGAAAGGCCACTTCGCCACCATGGGTCGACAGGCCACTGGCGCGCAGGGTCAGGATCAGCTCAGGTTCGTCACTGCGGGTAATCGGCACCAGCACCGCGGCCTCGGGGAAACGCCCGTCGGTTTCAAGCGTGTGGGGGGTGTGGTTGCTTACCCGGCGAAGTAGCTCGTCCAGCATGAGTCATCTCGGTCTGTTGGCTACCTTGCATCATGCACCAAAGCTCGCGGGTGCCCAACCCCAAAACCCGCCCGGTGTCGCTAAACGACAACTTGTTGCAGCGCCCTGCCCGTCACGCCAAGATAGACGCACTTTCCAGGAACCCCAGCATGAATTTCTGCAGCCAGTGCGGTAAACCGGTTACCCAACGCATCCCCGAAGGCGACGGCCGCCTGCGCTTTGTGTGTGATCACTGCTCGACCATCCACTACCAGAACCCCAATATCGTCGCCGGCACCGTGCCGGCATGGGGCGATAAAGTGCTGCTGTGCCGCCGCGCCATCGAGCCGCGCCTGGGCTACTGGACGCTGCCCGCCGGCTTCATGGAAAACGGCGAGACCGTGGAACAGGCCGCCATGCGCGAAACCCTGGAAGAAGCCTGCGCCCGCGTGCACAACCTGAGCATCTACACCCTGATCGACGTGCCGCATATCAATCAGGTGCATATTTTCTACCGCGCCGACCTGCTTGACCTGGACTTCGCCGCCGGCCCCGAAAGCCTGGAAGTGCAGTTGTTCGACGAAGCCGACGTCCCTTGGTCCGAGCTGGCGTTCCGCACGGTCGGACGTACCCTTGAATACTTTTTTGCTGACCGTCGGCAGCAGGCCTTCCCGGTGCGCAGCGAGGCTGTAGAGCCGCGGGTGTTGCCCGCTCCATGACTAGGGATACCGTTTTAATGCGTTGGCTGCTTGCCCTTATCTGCCTGTCGTTCGCGACCCTGTCATCCGCCTCGACCGTGGAAACCCTGGGCGGCAAGACCGTCGAAAAGGTCCTGGTGCTCAAGTCCGCCCATCAGTTGCAGTTGATCAACGACGGCAAGCCGCTCAAGACCTACCGCATTTCCCTGGGCAAGAACCCCAAGGGCCACAAGCTGATCGAGGGTGACCGCCGCACGCCAGAGGGCCTGTACTGGATCGACTGGCGCAAGACCAGCGACCGCTTCAACCTGGCCATGCACATCTCCTACCCCAATATCAGCGACGCCGCCCGCGCCCGCCGCGAAGGCGTGAAGCCCGGCAGCATGATCATGATCCACGGCACGCCCGACAGCGAAGAGTACCCGGAGCAGTGGTTCCATACCCTGGACTGGACCGACGGCTGCATCGGCATGCGCAACGTGGACATGCGCGAAGTGTGGAACCTGGTCAAGGACGGCACCCTGATCGAGATTCGTCCGTAATCTCGTACCGTTCGTAAAATAATTCGAAAAAAATCCCGCCCCCCCTCTGTGCCCGCCGGTGAATACCAGTTCACCCCCGCGGGCTGCGCCGTTCTGTGCGCGATAAAGACCTCTCTAATACCACTTCATACCAGGCCTCATTGTGGAGCCTTTAAACCGCTGCTTGCACCGTTTTAGCTGCATTGACATGGTATTTAAGTGGTATTAATTTCCGGCCAATACCGGGCGACAACACTCCAATAACCGCATCGGAAACCTGACAGATGAACCCCATCCTGGCCCTGCGCCCCGACGATAAACAATCCACGCCGCTGTACCTGCAATTGGCGCGCAAACTGGAAGCAGCGATCCATGCCGGCCAGTGGACCTCCGAACAGGCCCTGCCCTCGGAGCGCGTCCTCAGCGAGCAATTGAGCATCTCGCGAGTCACCGCTCGCAAGGCGCTGGAAGTGTTGTTTGCCCAAGGGCTGATCCGCCGTAATCAAGGCTCCGGCACCTATATATCACCACGCTTGGAACAGCCGCTGTCGCGCCTTTCGGGGTTCAGCGAGATGCTGCGGCTCAAGGGTTTCGTGCCCAGCTCCCAATGGCTGGAACGAGAACTGACCCAGCCGACCCACGAAGAGATGATCCGCCTGGGCCTTTCGCCCGCCGATAAAGTGGCACGCCTCAAACGCTTGCGTAAGGCGGATGACACGGTGATGGCGATTGAAATGAGCACCCTGCCCGCCTCGGTACTGCCGCACCCGCAAGGCATTGGCAATTCGCTGTACGAATACCTCGAAAGCATCGGCAAACCCATCGTGCGCGCCCTGCAGCATGTGCAGGCGATCAACGCTTCCGACGAGTTCGCCGCGCTGGTGGGCATCGCCCCCGGCACCGCGATGCTGCTGATGACCCGGGTCGGCTACACCGCCGACAACACACCGATCGAAATCACCGACACCTACTGCCGCAACGACTACTACGACTTCGTCGCAGAGCTGCGCCGCCATGACTACTCCGCTGAACTGCGACTCTAGAGAACTGCCCATGTCCGAAGACAACATCCTCACGCCCAGCGGCTGGATTCGCGGCCGCCTGGTGCATCAGCACGGCAAGGTGATCGCCATCGAAGGCACCCCTTGCGACCCGACTGACAACGACCTGCCCTACCTGCTGCCGGGTTTTATCGACCTGCACGTCCACGGCGGCGGTGGCAAGGACATCATGGAAGGCAGCGATGCCTTCGAGACCATCACCCGCACCCACGTGCGTTTCGGTACGACTTCTCTGCTGGCTACGACCATGACTGCGCCAGTGGATGAAATCTCAAGCGTACTCGGCCAGCTCGGCACCTTCTGCGAACGGCGTCCGACGGGCAGCGCCCGCGTACTGGGTGTGCACCTGGAAGGGCCTTACATCAATCCGGGAAAACTCGGCGCCCAACCCAACTTTGCCCACACCGCCTTGATGGCCGAAGTGGAAGCCTACCTGCGCCTGGCGCCGATCCGCGTGATCACCATCGCCCCGGAGATCGCCGGGCATGATGGCCTGATCCGCGCCCTCAGCGAACGCGGCGTGCGCATGCAGATCGGCCATACCCTGGGCAGCTATGAAGAAGGCGTCGCCGCCCTCGCTGCCGGCGCCACCAGCTTCACCCATTTGTACAACGCCATGAGCCCGCTGCATCACCGCGAGCCCGGCATCGTCGGCGCCGCACTGGCCCACGCCAAGTACGCCGAATTGATCCCGGATTTGCTGCATGTGCACCCCGGTGCCATGCGCGTGGCGCTGCGTTCGATCCCATGCCTGTACTGCGTCACCGACTCCACTGCCGCCGCCGGCATGCCCGATGGCGAATACAAGCTGGGCAGCCACACCGTGACCAAATGCCTGGGCGGCGTACGCCTGGCCGACGGCACCCTGGCCGGCAGCACGCTGACCATGGACCAGGCGCTGCGCAACCTGGTGAAGATCGGCCTGCCCGTCAGCGAAGCCTCACAACGCCTGTCGCAATTTCCTGCGGACTACCTGGGCCTGGAAGAGCGCGGCCGCCTGCAACCCGGCAGTTTTGCCGACTGCGTGCGCCTGGACCGCTCCCTGACACTCACCGACGTAATGGTCGAAGGAGAAACCATTGACTTCAAAAATGCTTGAAGAGGCCCTGGCCTCCTGCGACGCCGTGTCGGCGCAATTGCAACGCCTGGACCCACTGCTGGAAGAAGTCGCCGGCCGCCTGCGCCGCCAGCCGCCGCAAGTGGCGATGACCATCGCCCGCGGCAGCTCGGATCACGCCGCCAGCTACTTCGCCTACCTGGCCATGCAGCACGTGGGCATCCCGGTGGCGTCGTTGCCAATGTCGGTGGTGACCCTGCTGCAAGCCCCGTTGAAAGTCAGCGGCCAAGTGGCGTTCGGTTTCTCGCAGTCGGGGCAAAGCCCGGACCTGGTCAACAGCTTGCGCCTGCTGCGCAAACGCGGCGCCCTGAGCATTTCGCTGGTCAACGCTGAAGACTCACCGCTGGAAGCCGCCTGCGAATTCCACGTGCCGCTCTGCGCCGGGCCGGAGCAAAGCGTCGCCGCCACCAAAAGTTTTATCGCCACACTGAGTGCCAGCGCGCTGCTGATCGGCCACTGGAACCAGGAAGCCGACTTGCTGCAAGCCTGCCGCGCCTTGCCGGACGAACTGCGTGCCGCCGCCAGGCAGGACTGGACGGTCGCCATCGACGCCCTGCGCGACTGCCAGCAACTGATGGTGATCGGTCGAGGCGCCGGTTTTGCCATCGCTCAGGAAGCGGCGCTCAAGCTCAAGGAAACCTCGGCGATCCAGGCCGAAGCCTTCAGCAGCGCCGAGGTACGTCACGGGCCGATGGCACTGATTGGCGACAACTACCCCCTGCTAGTGTTCGCCCCGCGCGGCGCCGAGCAAGCCGGCCTGTTGAGCCTGGCCGCCGACATGCGTCAACGCGGTGCCCGCGTGTTGCTGGCTGCGCCGGACGATATCGCCGAGCGTGACCTGACCCTGAGCCGCGCCGAACATCCGACCCTGGACCCGATCCTGGCGATCCAGAGTTTCTACGTGATGGCGGCAGGTTTGGCCGAAGCCCGGGGCATGGACCCGGACCAGCCGCGTCACCTGAGCAAAGTTACCCGCACTCACTGAGTGGCGTTTTCCTGATGAGTACCGTGCCCATGTCCAACAACAATAATGACCTGACCCTCAGCGCCCCCCTCAGCGGACCGGTGCTGGCCCTGGGCAACGTTCCCGACGAAGTGTTCGCCAGCGGCGCCATGGGCGACGGCATTGCCATCGACCCGTTGAATGACTGCCTGCATGCACCCTGTGACGGCGTGATCATCCACGTCGCCCGCACCGGGCATGCGCTGACGATCCGCGCTGACAACGGTGCCGAGGTGTTGATGCATGTGGGCATCGATACGGTGGAACTGAACGGCGAAGGCTTCGCCTTGCTGGTGAAGGATGGCGCGCGGGTAAGCAAGGGCCAGGCGCTGGTGCAGTTTGAGCTGGACCGCATTGCACGCCAGTGCAAGAGCCTGGTCAGCCTGATCATCCTGACCAATGGCGAGCGCTTCGAGTTGCGCTCGGTGGCGGCTAGAACGGTCAAGGTCGGCGAGCCGTTGTTGCAGATCGTGGCGCATTCGGCAGCGTCGGTGTCGACGCCTGTGGATAACTCGGCGGGTGAAGCCAGCGCCCGCGTACGCATCACCCATCGCGGTGGTTTACATGCCCGCCCGGCGGCGTTGGTGCGCAAGGCTGCGCAGGGTTTCAGCAGCCAGGCCTCGCTGCACTTTGGCAATAAAACCGCCTCGTGTGACAGCCTGATCGGTTTGCTGGGCCTGGGTATCGGTGAAGGGGATGAGGTGCGTGTGAGCTGTCGCGGCAAGGATGCCGAAGCGGCGGTGCAGGCAGTGATCGCGGCCTTGTCAGCCGTCGTCAAGGAAGAACACCACACCCCGGTGGCCGCCGCGCCCCGTCGGGTCAATACCGAAGTGGGTGTGTTGCAAGGCGTGTGTGCCGCGCCGGGCCTGGTCTGCGGGCCATTGTTCCGCCTGACCGGTATCGAACTGCCGGCAGACACCGGCGAGCATGCTGCCGACGAGCAACTGCAACGCCTGGACGCCGCCCTGGAGCAGGTGCGCAGCGAAATCCGCAGCACCCTGGATCATGCGCGCCAACGCAAGAACGTCGAGGAAGAAGACATCTTCGCCGCCCACCTCGCCCTGCTGGAAGACCCGACCCTGCTGGACGCCGCCACCGGCGCCATCGAGCACGGCAGTGCCGCCACCCATGCCTGGCGCGACGCGATCCAGGCGCAATGCGCCGTGTTGCTGGCCCTTGGCAAACCGCTGTTTGCCGAACGCGCCAATGATCTGCGGGATTTGCAGCAACGGGTACTGCGCGCATTACTGGGTGAAGCCTGGCACTTCGAATTGCCCGCAGGGGCGATTGTCAGCGCCCACGAACTCACCCCGTCCGACCTGCTGCAACTGAGCGCGCAAAATGCCGCAGGCATCTGCATGGCCGAAGGCGGTGCCACCTCCCATGTGGCTATTTTGGCCCGTGGTAAAGGCTTGCCCTGTGTGGTCGCGCTGGGCGCCGAAGTCCTCGATGTGCCCCAGGGCCAACGCGTGGTCCTCGACGCCGCCAACGGCAGGCTGGAACTGGCGCCCAGCGATGCGCGCCACGCCGAAGTACACCAGATTCGCGATACGCAGAAACTGCGGCGCCAGCAACAACAGGCCCAAGCCCGGCAGCCGGCACGCACCGCCGATGGCGTGAGCATCGAAGTTGCCGCGAATGTTGCCTCCAGCGCCGAAGCCTTGGTGGCGTTTGAAAATGGCGCCGATGGCGTCGGCCTGCTGCGTACCGAGTTTCTCTTCGTCGACCGCCGCACCGCGCCGGACGAACAGGAACAACGCCAGGCCTACCAGGCCGTGCTGGATGCCATGGGCGACAAGTCGGTGATCATCCGCACCATCGACGTGGGCGGCGACAAGCAACTCGACTACCTGCCGCTGCCGGTCGAGGCCAACCCGGTGCTGGGCCTGCGCGGTATCCGCATGGCCCACGTGCGCCCGGAACTGCTCGACCAGCAACTGCGGGCGCTGCTGCAAGTCAGCCCGCTGGAGCGCTGCCGCATCCTGCTGCCGATGGTCAGCGAGGTGGATGAGTTGTTGCAGATTCGCCAGCGCCTGGACGAGTTGTGCGCCGAGTTGGAACTGACCCAGCGCCCCGAACTGGGCGTGATGATCGAAGTGCCCGCCGCCGCGCTGATGGCCGAGCATTTGGCCAAACATGCCGACTTCCTGTCCATCGGCACCAATGACCTGTCCCAGTACACCCTGGCCATGGACCGCGACCACGCCGGCCTCGCCGCGCGCGTCGATGCGCTACACCCGGCGCTGCTGCGGCTGATCGCCCAGACCTGCGCAGGCGCGGCGCAACACGGGCGCTGGGTTGGGGTCTGCGGCGCCCTCGCCTCCGACCCGCTGGCCACGCCGGTACTGGTCGGCCTGGGGGTCAGCGAGCTGTCGGTGAGCCCGCCGCAGATCGGAGAAATCAAGGACCGCGTCCGCCACCTGGACGCGGCGCAATGCCGGCAACTGAGCCAGGGCCTGCTCGACCTGAGCAGCGCCCAGGCCGTTCGCCAAGCCTGTCAATACCACTGGCCGCTGAGCTGACAACAACAAGAAAAAAGGAGACTCGCCATGTACCAACATTTCATCGAAGGCCTGCAACGCCTGGGCCGTGCACTGATGCTACCGATCGCGATCCTGCCGATCGCCGGCCTGTTGCTGCGCCTGGGCGACACCGATCTTTTGAACATCGCGGTGATGCACGACGCCGGGCAGGCGATCTTCGCCAACCTGGCGCTGATCTTCGCCATCGGCATCGCCGTGGGTTTCGCCCGCGACAACAACGGCACGGCGGGTTTGGCGGGTGCGATTGGCTACTTGGTGATGGTTTCCACGCTCAAGGTGATGGACACGTCCATCAACATGGGCATGCTTGCCGGTATCGCCAGCGGCCTGATGGCAGGCGGGCTGTATAACCGCTTCAAGGACATCAAGCTGCCGGAGTACCTCGCGTTCTTTGGTGGGCGACGGTTCGTGCCGATTGTCACGGGGTTTTCGGCGGTGGCGCTGGGCGTGATCTTTGGCCTGATCTGGCCGCCGATCCAGCACGGCATCAACAGCTTCGGTGTGCTGCTGATGGAAAGCGGCAGCCTGGGCGCGTTCGTGTTTGGCGTGTTCAACCGCCTGCTGATCGTCACCGGCCTGCACCATATCCTCAACAACATGGCGTGGTTCGTGTTCGGCACCTTTACCGACCCGGTGACCGGTGCCGTGGTGACCGGCGACCTGACCCGTTACTTTGCTGGTGACCCCAAAGGCGGCCAGTTCATGACCGGCATGTTCCCGGTGATGTTGTTCGGCCTGCCGGCTGCGTGCCTGGCTATGTACCGCAATGCATTGCCCGAGCGCCGCAAAGTGATGGGCGGGATTTTCCTGTCGATGGCGCTGACGTCGTTTCTGACCGGGGTGACCGAGCCGATTGAATTCGCCTTCATGTTCCTCGCGCCGTTTTTGTACCTGATCCATGCGGTGCTGACCGGCCTGTCGATGGCGGTCACCAATATGCTGAATATCCACCTGGGCTTTACCTTCTCCGGTGGGTTTATCGACATGGTGCTGGGCTGGGGCAAGTCCACCAATGGCTGGCTGGTGTTCCCGGTAGGCCTGGCGTATGCGCTGGTCTATTACAGCGTGTTCAGCTACTGCATTCGCCGGTTCAACCTGAAGACGCCGGGGCGTGAGGATATCCAGGTGGTGCAGGCTGAGGTGATGACAGATAACCAGCGCGCCACGGCCTACATCCAGGCCTTGGGCGGTGCACAGAATTTGCTGAGTGTCGGCGCCTGCACCACGCGCTTACGGTTGGACATGGTGGATCGCAACAAGGCGGTGGATGCGGAGTTGAAAGCGCTGGGTGCCATGGCGGTCGTCCGGCCAGGTAACGGCGGCAGTTTGCAGGTGGTGGTCGGGCCGATGGCAGACAGCATTGCCGATGAGATTCGGTTGGCCATGCCTTCGTTTGTTGCCAGTGTGCCCGTGCAACCGGCGCCTGTGGATAAGCCCGTAGCAGTGAATGTGCAAGAGGCTGAGAAATGGCTGAATGCCTTGGGTGGCCGAGGTAATGTTCGCCAGTTGGAAGCGGTGGCGATGACGCGGTTGCGAGTGGAGTTAGGGGATGACTCGGAGTTGTCTGAAGCTGACCTGACTGCTCTGGGTTGCCAGGGTGTGAGCCAGCTGGAAAGCGGTGTTTGGCATTTGTTGATTGGTGACAAAGCGTCGGGCTTGGGTGACGCGTTGGAGCGGTTGGTCAGCGGTCGCCAGATTGGGGCTGGGGCCTAACAAATCTTGGCCTGAACAGCCCCCATCGCGGGCAAGCCCGGCTCCCACATTTTTATCTGTGAATACATTCAAGATGTGGGAGCCGGGCTTGCCCGCGATGAGGCCCTGACAGCCGACAAAAAACCCGCTGGCCAAACTGGCCCAGCGGGACTGTCAGAAATTTTGTGTTCGGGCATAACATGAGTAAGAGGTGCATGTATGCCAACCAAAAAGAAACCGCTTC
>NZ_JBYSZX010000009.1:0-240359 GCF_058787615.1 Pseudomonas sp. FW305-3-2-15-C-LB1
TAGGTCATCGTCAAGATTAAATTCCAGAACCCCTGATTGCTAACGCAGTCAGGGGTTTTGTTTTGGGCGGTCGGAAAGTGCGCTGAGTGTGGCCTCCAGCGCTAAAGTCCAGCCTTTCTATGCAATGACCCTGCGCATGGCTATCATGCGTGCCTCATTGTAAGGCGATGCTTGCATGCTGACGTTGTTGAAACTTCTGAAAGATGGCCGATTCCATTCCGGAGAAGCACTGGGTGCCGCCCTCGGCGTCAGTCGCAGTGCTGTATGGAAGCAGCTGCAGCACCTGGAGGCAGAGTTGAATCTGCCAATTCATAAGGTGCGAGGCAAGGGGTATCAGCTGGCATCCCCATTGGTGTTCTTGAGTGCTGAAGAGATTTCGCGGAGTGCGCCATCGCTGAGATGGCCCGTTCATATCTCCGACTCCATTGACTCCACTAATGCTGAAGCTTTGCGGCTGGTAGACGCTGGATGCGCGGCGCCGTTCCTGGTGCTCGCGGAGCAGCAAACTGCGGGAAGAGGTAGGAGAGGGCGAAAGTGGGTCAGTCCGTTCGCGCAAAACGTTTATTACAGCCTCGTATTGCGTATTGAGGCGGGTCTGCGCCAACTGGAGGGACTAAGCCTGGTTGTGGGTTTGGCGGTCGTGCAGGCCTTGCGCGAGTCTGGTGTTCAGGGCCTGGCCTTGAAGTGGCCGAACGATGTTTTGGTAGGGCAGAAGAAAATTGCTGGAATTTTGCTGGAATTGGTAGGTGATCCCGCGGATATCTGCCACGTGGTCCTGGGAATAGGTATCAACGTGAATATGCAGAGGGCTGACGAGGTCGATCAACAATGGACCTCGGTGCAGCTTGAGACGGGGGTTCAGGTGGATCGCAACCTTCTGGTGTCGCAACTGGGGCGGCAGCTGCAAGGCTACCTTGAGCGGCATCGGGAAGGCGGTTTTGTCGCGCTTCAGGGAGAGTGGGAGCAAAATCACGCTTGGCAGGGCCGGCCGGTCTCCCTTATCGCGGGTGTCCACCAGGTCGATGGGGTTGTGCTGGGTGTAGATCGCCAAGGGGCATTGCGCTTGAGTGTTGATGGCGTTGAGAAAGTATACAGTGGTGGTGAGTTAAGCCTGAGGTTGCGTGATGATTCTTGAGCTCGACTGTGGGAATAGCTTTATCAAATGGCGTGTACTTGCTGATAGCCCCAGTGCCTCGTCGGAGGGGGTGGTTGGTTCGGACCTGGCTTTGATTGAAAGCCTGTTGGCCCTTCCTGGATTGTTGCTGACGCGCTGTCGCTTGGTGAGCGTTCGTGCGCTGGAAGAAACAAGCAAGTTGGTCGCGGCTCTGCATGAGGCGTTCGGTATTACTGTTTCGTGCGCTGCTCCCGCGCGTGAAATGGGCGGAGTGCGCAACGGTTACGAAGATTTCGAGCGTCTCGGCCTTGACCGCTGGTTGGCGATGCTAGGTGGATTCAAGCTCGCGCGAGGCGCTTGCCTGGTGCTTGATTTTGGTACGGCAGCCACAGCGGATTTCATTGCGGCCGATGGCGAGCACTTGGGCGGTTTCATTTGCCCGGGTATGCCTCTCATGCGCAACCAACTGCGCACTCACACGCGTAAAATACGCTACGACGACGCAGCTGCTGAAAGGGCGCTTGAGCGCCTCTCCCCTGGCCGTACGACCGTCGAGGCAGTGGAGCGCGGCTGCACACTGATGCTGAGAGGGTTTGTACTCACTCAGTTAGAGTTGGCGCGAAGCTACTGGGGTGATGACTTCATCGTGTTCCTGACTGGGGGGGACGCTGATTTAGTGGCTGATGCAGTGCCGCAGGCGCGGCTCGTGCCCGATCTGGTGTTTGTCGGTTTGGCGATGGCTTGTCCTTTGTCCTGAGGTGGTTATGCGTTGGTTGTTTTTGCTTTTACTTGTCCTCAACGCCTTCTATTACATTTGGCATCAGCAAGAAGCGCCGCTGCGCGCCAAGGATGTCACGCCTCTAAGCCTGTACAGGGGAGCGCAGCAGGATATTCGGCTTCTCAGCGAATCTTCTGATGCCGTGGTGCGCAGAGACCGCGTAAAAGCATCTGAAGCGCAAAATACTTGCTTGTACATCGGTGGTTTTGCGGATCAGCGTCAAGCACAGTCTGTTGAGCAGCGGCTCACAAGTCTGGATATAAAGGTCAAGCTTCTATTGCTCAATACTACAGACGCCTCCGGCTATTGGCTTCGAGTAGCCCCTGAAAGCCGACGCCTGGCTGACGATCTGCCCTTTGAAAACCTTGCTAAGGATTTCAATGAGTTAAAACATAAAATAATGTTGTGCGAAGGCGTTGCAACTCTCGAATAGTTTGCATAGAATGGCGCCCGCTTCGCAGTGAAGACCTTCTAGGCCTACAGTGTGAAGCGAAGGTCAATGCAGCTAACCTCATATTTTTAAATGAGAAAATGCTTGACAGAAGGTCGGCGTAATGTAAAATGCCGGCTCGCTTAGGAGGGGTTCCCGAGCGGCCAAAGGGATCAGACTGTAAATCTGACGTCTACGACTTCGAAGGTTCGAATCCTTCCCCCTCCACCATTTTTAGCGTGAGCTGCAAGCTCCGCGGGTATAGTTTAGTGGTAGAACCTCAGCCTTCCAAGCTGATGATGCGGGTTCGATTCCCGCTACCCGCTCCAAGTTTGCAGGTTGTGCAGGTGTTTTGCTCTTGTAGCTCAGTTGGTAGAGCACACCCTTGGTAAGGGTGAGGTCAGCGGTTCAAATCCGCTCAAGAGCTCCATATAACAAGGCAGATATGAAAATATCTGCCTTTGTTTTAACAGCTGCCTCGGCTTGAAGGTGTTGAGTCTGGCGTTATTGCCAGGTGATTTCAGGTCTAGTGGGGTTGGTTGTTGTAAAGTCTTTTTCGGGCCTGCATAATGGTCGGCCTGATTTTGTTTTAGGTCAGTAGCTCAATTGGCAGAGCGACGGTCTCCAAAACCGTAGGTTGGGGGTTCGATTCCCTCCTGACCTGCCAGATTCACGTGGTGTGTCTGGCTTTCTTTTCACAGGATCTTCATAGATGACTCCTAAGGCTGAAGCTCAAAGCTCTCGTTTCGATCTGGTCAAGTGGCTCGCTGTAGTCGCCTTGGTGGTCGTAGGCGTTGTTGGCAATCAGTACTACTCTGCTTCGCCGATCCTGTACCGCGTGCTCGCATTGCTTGCCCTAGCTGCTGTGGCTGCCTTTGTGGGCCTACAGACCGCCAAAGGCAAATCTTTCGCGATCCTGGTAAAGGAAGCTCGCACCGAAATTCGTAAAGTCGTTTGGCCGACTCGCCAAGAAACCACGCAGACCACGTTGATCGTTGTGGCTGTTGTTCTGGTTATGGCGTTGCTGTTGTGGGGTCTTGATTCCCTGCTCGGCTGGCTTGTTTCCTTGATTGTTGGCTAAGGGTGTCCCGTGGCTAAGCGTTGGTACGTTGTTCATGCTTACTCGGGTTACGAGAAGCATGTTATGCGCTCTTTGCTGGAGCGCGTAAAGCTGGCAGGCATGGAAGATGGCTTCGGCGAAATTCTGGTTCCCACTGAAGAAGTGGTTGAAATGCGGAATGGTCAGAAGCGCAAAAGCGAACGCAAGTTCTTCCCTGGCTATGTGCTGGTTCAGATGGACATGAATGAAGGTACTTGGCACTTGGTCAAGGACACTCCTCGTGTCATGGGTTTCATTGGCGGTACCGCTGATAAGCCTGCTCCTATCACCGACAAAGAGGCAGAAGCGATTCTGCGCCGCGTTGCTGATGGTAGCGACAAGCCTAAGCCGAAGACGCTTTTCGAGCCGGGTGAGGTTGTTCGTGTCACAGATGGTCCGTTTGCTGATTTCAACGGTACTGTCGAAGAAGTTAACTACGAAAAGAGCCGGATCCAAGTGGCAGTGCTCATTTTCGGTCGCTCTACTCCGGTAGAGCTGGAGTTCAGCCAGGTCGAGAAGGTCTAGCTGAGCAAGCATCCCAACCCCGCAGCCTTAGGCTGTGGGGTTTTGTCGTCACTGGGATAAACGCGCAAGTAACCGGGGAGCCTTTCGAGGCGTTTGAACCCGTAATTGGAGTGCCTCATGGCCAAGAAGATTACCGCTTACATCAAGCTGCAAGTGAAGGCCGCTCAGGCCAACCCTAGCCCACCCGTCGGTCCAGCTCTGGGTCAGCACGGCGTGAACATCATGGAATTCTGCAAGGCCTTCAACGCCCGTACTCAGGGTCTTGAGCCAGGTCTGCCGACTCCAGTGATCATCACTGTATACAGCGACCGTAGCTTCACTTTCGAAACCAAGTCGACTCCGGCTTCGGTTCTGTTGAAGAAAGCTGCTGGTCTGACTAGCGGTTCCGCTCGTCCTAACACCGTTAAGGTTGGCACCGTAACTCGTGCTCAGCTGGAAGAAATCGCGAAAACCAAAAACGCGGATCTGACTGCAGCTGATATGGATGCAGCCGTGCGTACCATCGCCGGTTCTGCTCGTAGCATGGGCCTTAACGTGGAGGGTGTGTAATGGCTAAGCTGACCAAGCGCCAAAAGGCTATCGCCGGCAAAATCGAAGCAGGCAAGGCCTACAATTTTGTAGACGCCGCTGCCCTGCTGACCGAGCTGTCGACTGTCAAGTTCAGCGAGTCTGTTGACGTTGCTGTAAACCTGGGTGTTGACCCACGTAAATCCGACCAGGTCGTTCGTAGCGCTACTGTGCTGCCACACGGTACTGGCAAGACTGTACGTGTAGCTGTCTTCACCCAAGGCCCAGCAGCTGAAGCTGCTCTGGCCGCTGGCGCTGACCGCGTTGGCATGGACGACCTGGCTGCCGAAATGAAAGGCGGCGACCTGAACTACGACGTAGTTATTGCATCCCCGGATGCAATGCGCGTTGTAGGTCAGTTGGGTCAGATCCTGGGTCCACGTGGTCTGATGCCTAACCCGAAAGTCGGTACCGTAACGCCAGACGTAGCCACCGCGGTTAAAAACGCCAAGGCTGGTCAGGTTCGTTATCGCACCGACAAAAACGGCATCATTCACACCTCCGTTGGCAAAGTCGGCTTCGATGCCGTCAAGCTGAAGGAAAACGTTGAAGCCCTGATCGCTGATCTGAAGCGTATCAAGCCAGCTTCTTCGAAAGGTATCTACGTCAAGCGCGTTACCCTGAGCACTACTATGGGCCCAGGTCTGGTCATCGACCAAGGCTCACTGGACGTATAAGACACAGATTGGTGCGAGCGATCGCGCCAATTGAAAAAAATTGGGGTCCCTGCCTGGCGGGGGCTATCCAAGACCGTAGGCGACGCAAGTCTTAAACCACAAGCCTACGCAGATGGTGCTCCCGGTTCCTTACCGAATCAGACACCAAAACGACATCCGGCTCCGGCCAGATGAAACGGTAACAAGCAGGAGTTAAACCCGTGGCAATTAATCTCGAAGACAAGAAGGCCATCGTCGCTGAAGTCAACGAGGCTGCCAAAGCTGCTCTGTCCGCTGTCGTGGCTGATGCCCGTGGTGTGACAGTAGGCGCTATGACCGGACTCCGTAAAGAGGCTCGTGAAGCTGGCGTATACGTACGTGTTGTACGTAACACCCTGCTCAAGCGCGCTGTTGCTGACACTGAATACAGTGTCCTCAACGACGTGTTCACCGGCCCGACTCTGATCGCGTTCTCCAAGGAACATCCAGGCGCTGCTGCCCGTTTGTTCAAGGAATTCGCCAAGAGTCAGGATAAGTTCGAGATCAAGGCAGCTGCGTTCGAGGGCAAGTTCCTCGCAGCTAACCAAATCGACGTACTGGCAACACTGCCGACCCGCGACGAAGCCATTTCGCAGCTGATGAGCGTGATTCAAGGCGCTACCAGCAAGCTGGCTCGTACTCTGGCCGCAGTTCGCGAGCAAAAAGAAGCTGCCGCAGCCTAAGGCTGAGCGACTTCTCTCGCGTATTTTTGTTTATTTCGATGGCCGAGTAGGCCGTCCCCCAATTCAGGAAATACAGCAATGTCTATCTCCCAAGACGATATCCTCAACGCCGTAGCTGAAATGTCGGTTCTGCAGGTTGTTGAGCTGATCAAAGCTTTCGAAGAAAAATTCGGCGTTTCCGCTGCCGCTGCTTCCGCTGGCCCAGCTGTTGCTGCTGTTGCTGCTGAAGAGCAAACCGAATTCAACGTCATGCTGGTAGAAGCTGGCGAGAAGAAAGTAAACGTGATCAAGGCAGTACGTGAACTGACCGGTCTGGGCCTGAAAGAAGCCAAGGCTGTAGTTGACGGCGCTCCTGCCCAGGTTCTGGAAGCAGTGTCGAAAGACGCCGCTGACAAAGCTAAAGCAGTGCTGGAAGAAGCAGGCGCTAAAGTCGAGCTGAAGTAAGCATCGACCTTGCGTCTCCAGCCCAAGCGTTAAGCTGAAGGCTGATGGCTGGTGGCTCTTGCCACCGGCCTTTTTCCGTTCTTGGCTGTCGACTCGGTCGCCGCCACTAACGCGCTGTAACCACCCGATGCGGTGGTGCAAACCATGGGGTTTGCAAGATTTTCTGGCTGCTCCCGTCGGAGGGGCCAAACAAGCAGGTGACCAAGCTGGGGAACGCTGATGGCTTACTCATATACTGAGAAAAAACGTATCCGCAAGGACTTTAGCAAGTTGCCGGACGTCATGGATGTCCCGTACCTTCTGGCTATCCAGCTGGATTCGTATCGTGAATTCTTGCAGGCGGGAGCGACCAAAGATCAGTTCCGCGACGTGGGCCTGCATGCGGCCTTCAAATCCGTTTTCCCGATCATCAGCTACTCCGGCAATGCTGCGCTGGAGTACGTCGGTTATCGCCTGGGCGAACCGGCATTTGATGTCAAAGAATGCGTGTTGCGCGGTGTTACGTACGCCGTACCTTTGCGGGTAAAAGTCCGTCTGATCATTTTCGACAAAGAATCGTCGAACAAAGCGATCAAGGACATCAAAGAGCAAGAAGTCTACATGGGCGAAATCCCATTGATGACCGAGAACGGTACCTTCGTTATCAATGGTACCGAGCGTGTGATCGTTTCCCAGCTGCACCGTTCCCCGGGCGTGTTCTTCGACCACGACCGCGGCAAGACGCACAGCTCCGGCAAGCTCCTGTACTCCGCGCGGATCATTCCGTACCGTGGTTCGTGGTTGGACTTCGAGTTCGACCCGAAAGACTGCGTGTTCGTGCGTATCGACCGTCGTCGCAAGCTGCCGGCCTCGGTACTGCTGCGCGCGCTCGGCTACACCACTGAGCAAGTGCTGGACGCTTTCTATACCACCAACGTGTTCAGCCTGAAGGATGAAACCCTCAAGCTGGAGCTGATCGCTTCGCGTCTGCGTGGTGAAATTGCCGTCCTGGACATCCAGGATGAAAAAGGCAAGGTCATTGTTGAAGCTGGCCGCCGTATCACTGCGCGCCACATCAACCAGATCGAAAAAGCCGGTATCAAAGAGCTGGAAGTGCCTCTGGACTACGTCCTGGGTCGTACTACCGCCAAGGTCATCGTTCACCCGGCTACAGGCGAAATCCTGGCTGAGTGCAACACCGAGCTGAACACCGAGATCCTGGCCAAAATCGCCAAGGCTCAGGTAGTTCGCATCGAGACCCTGTACACCAACGACATCGACTGCGGTCCGTTCATCTCCGACACGCTGAAGATCGACTCCACCAGCAACCAATTGGAAGCGCTGGTCGAGATCTATCGCATGATGCGTCCGGGCGAGCCACCAACCAAAGACGCTGCCGAGACCCTGTTCAACAACCTGTTCTTCAGCCCTGAGCGCTATGACCTGTCTGCGGTCGGCCGGATGAAGTTCAACCGTCGTATCGGTCGTACCGAGATCGAAGGTTCGGGCGTGCTGTGCAAGGAAGACATCGTCGCGGTACTGAAGACCCTGGTCGACATCCGTAACGGCAAAGGCATCGTCGATGACATCGACCACCTGGGTAACCGTCGTGTTCGCTGTGTAGGCGAAATGGCCGAGAACCAGTTCCGCGTTGGCCTGGTACGTGTTGAACGTGCGGTCAAAGAGCGTCTGTCGATGGCTGAAAGCGAAGGCCTGATGCCGCAAGACCTGATCAACGCCAAGCCAGTAGCTGCGGCGGTGAAAGAGTTCTTCGGTTCCAGCCAGCTGTCCCAGTTCATGGACCAGAACAACCCGCTCTCCGAGATCACCCACAAGCGCCGTGTCTCCGCACTGGGCCCGGGCGGTCTGACCCGTGAGCGTGCCGGCTTTGAAGTGCGTGACGTACACCCGACGCACTACGGCCGTGTTTGCCCGATCGAAACGCCGGAAGGTCCGAACATCGGTCTGATCAACTCCCTGGCCGCTTATGCGCGCACCAACCAATACGGCTTCCTCGAGAGCCCGTACCGTGTGGTGAAAGACGCTTTGGTCACCGACGAGATCGTTTTCCTGTCCGCCATCGAAGAAGCTGATCACGTGATCGCCCAGGCTTCGGCCACGATGAATGACAAGAAAGTCCTGGTCGACGAGCTGGTAGCTGTTCGTCACTTGAACGAGTTCACCGTCAAGGCGCCGGAAGACGTCACCTTGATGGACGTTTCGCCGAAGCAGGTAGTTTCGGTAGCAGCGTCGCTGATCCCGTTCCTGGAGCACGATGACGCCAACCGTGCGTTGATGGGTTCCAACATGCAGCGTCAAGCTGTACCGACCCTGCGCGCTGACAAGCCGCTGGTAGGTACCGGCATGGAGCGTAACGTAGCCCGTGACTCCGGCGTTTGCGTCGTGGCTCGCCGTGGCGGCGTAATCGACTCCGTTGATGCCAGCCGTATCGTGGTTCGTGTTGCCGATGACGAAGTTGAAACTGGCGAAGCCGGTGTCGACATCTACAACCTGACCAAATACACCCGCTCGAACCAGAACACCTGCATCAACCAGCGTCCGCTGGTGAGCAAGGGTGATCGCGTTCAGCGTAGCGACATCATGGCCGACGGCCCGTCCACCGACATGGGTGAACTGGCGCTTGGTCAGAACATGCGCATCGCGTTCATGGCATGGAACGGCTTCAACTTCGAAGACTCCATCTGCTTGTCCGAGCGTGTTGTTCAAGAAGACCGTTTCACCACGATCCACATTCAGGAACTGACCTGTGTTGCCCGTGACACCAAGCTTGGCCCAGAGGAAATCACTGCAGACATCCCGAACGTGGGTGAAGCTGCACTGAACAAGCTGGACGAAGCCGGTATCGTCTACGTAGGTGCTGAAGTAGGCGCAGGTGACATCCTGGTCGGTAAGGTCACTCCGAAAGGCGAGACCCAGCTGACTCCGGAAGAGAAGCTGCTGCGTGCCATCTTCGGTGAAAAAGCCAGCGACGTTAAAGACACCTCCCTGCGCGTACCTACCGGTACCAAAGGTACTGTCATCGACGTACAGGTCTTCACCCGTGACGGCGTCGAGCGTGATGCTCGTGCACTGTCCATCGAGAAGACCCAGCTCGACGAGATCCGCAAGGATCTGAACGAAGAGTTCCGTATCGTTGAAGGCGCGACTTTCGAACGTCTGCGTTCCGCCCTGGTAGGCCATAAGGCTGAAGGCGGCGCAGGTCTGAAGAAGGGTCAGGACATCACCGACGAAATCCTCGACGGTCTTGAGCACGGCCAGTGGTTCAAACTGCGTATGGCTGAAGATGCTCTGAACGAGCAGCTCGAGAAGGCCCAGGCCTACATCGTTGATCGCCGCCGTCTGCTGGACGACAAGTTCGAAGACAAGAAGCGCAAACTGCAGCAGGGCGATGACCTGGCTCCTGGCGTGCTGAAGATCGTCAAGGTTTACCTGGCAATCCGTCGCCGCATCCAGCCGGGCGACAAGATGGCCGGTCGTCACGGTAACAAAGGTGTGGTCTCCGTGATCATGCCGGTTGAAGACATGCCGCACGATGCCAATGGCACCCCGGTCGACGTCGTCCTCAACCCGTTGGGCGTACCTTCGCGTATGAACGTTGGTCAGATCCTTGAAACCCACCTGGGCCTCGCGGCCAAAGGGCTGGGCGAGAAGATCAACCGTATGATCGAGGAGCAGCGCAAGGTCGCTGACCTGCGTAAGTTCCTGCACGAGATCTACAACGAGATCGGCGGTCGCAACGAAGAGCTGGACACCTTCTCTGACCAGGAAATCCTGGATCTGGCGAAGAACCTGCGCGGCGGTGTTCCAATGGCTACCCCGGTGTTCGACGGTGCCAAGGAAAGCGAAATCAAGGCCATGCTCAAACTGGCGGATCTGCCAGAAAGCGGCCAGATGCAGCTGTTCGACGGCCGTACCGGCAACAAGTTCGAGCGTCCGGTTACTGTTGGCTACATGTACATGCTGAAGCTGAACCACTTGGTAGACGACAAGATGCACGCTCGTTCTACCGGTTCGTACAGCCTGGTTACCCAGCAGCCGCTGGGTGGTAAGGCTCAGTTCGGTGGTCAGCGTTTCGGGGAGATGGAGGTCTGGGCACTGGAAGCATACGGTGCTGCTTACACTCTGCAAGAAATGCTCACAGTGAAGTCGGACGATGTGAACGGTCGGACCAAGATGTACAAAAACATCGTGGACGGCGATCACCGTATGGAGCCGGGCATGCCCGAGTCCTTCAACGTGTTGATCAAAGAAATTCGTTCCCTCGGCATCGATATCGATCTGGAAACCGAATAACACGTGACGCGAATCGAGAGCGGGGCAGTGATGCCCGCTCTCTGCTCCGCCAGGAGGAAAGGCCTTGAAAGACCTACTGAATTTGCTGAAAAACCAGGGTCAAGTCGAAGAGTTCGACGCCATCCGTATTGGGTTGGCATCGCCTGAGATGATCCGTTCGTGGTCGTTCGGTGAAGTTAAAAAGCCGGAAACCATCAACTACCGTACGTTCAAACCTGAGCGTGACGGCCTGTTCTGCGCCAAGATCTTTGGCCCGGTAAAGGATTACGAGTGCCTGTGCGGTAAGTACAAGCGCTTGAAGCACCGTGGTGTGATCTGCGAGAAGTGCGGCGTTGAAGTTGCACTGGCCAAGGTTCGTCGTGAGCGCATGGCGCACATCGAACTGGCTTCGCCGGTTGCCCACATCTGGTTCCTGAAATCGCTGCCGTCCCGTATCGGCTTGCTGATGGACATGACCCTGCGTGATATCGAGCGCGTTCTCTACTTCGAGAGCTATGTCGTTATCGATCCAGGCATGACCACCCTTGAAAAAGGTCAGCTGCTGAACGACGAGCAGTACTTCGAAGCGCTGGAAGAATTCGGTGACGATTTCGATGCTCGCATGGGTGCCGAAGCTGTCCGCGAACTGCTGCACGCTATCGACCTGGAGCACGAGATTGGCCGTCTGCGTGAAGAAATTCCGCAAACCAACTCCGAAACCAAGATCAAGAAGCTGTCCAAGCGTCTGAAGTTGATGGAAGCCTTTCAGGGTTCCGGCAACTTGCCAGAGTGGATGGTGCTGACCGTTCTGCCGGTTCTGCCGCCTGACCTGCGTCCACTGGTACCGTTGGATGGTGGTCGTTTCGCGACTTCCGACCTCAACGACCTGTACCGTCGCGTGATCAACCGTAACAACCGCTTGAAGCGCCTGCTTGATCTGTCCGCTCCGGACATCATCGTGCGCAACGAAAAGCGTATGTTGCAAGAAGCTGTCGATGCCTTGCTCGACAACGGTCGCCGTGGCCGCGCTATCACCGGTTCCAACAAGCGTCCTCTGAAATCCCTGGCTGACATGATCAAGGGTAAGCAAGGTCGTTTCCGTCAGAACCTGCTCGGTAAGCGTGTTGACTACTCTGGTCGTTCGGTAATTACCGTAGGCCCGACCCTGCGTCTGCACCAGTGCGGTCTGCCTAAGAAGATGGCACTTGAGCTGTTCAAGCCATTCATCTTCGGCAAGCTGGAAATGCGCGGTCTCGCGACCACCATCAAAGCGGCCAAGAAAATGGTCGAGCGCGAACTGCCAGAGGTTTGGGACGTTCTCGCTGAGGTGATCCGCGAACACCCGGTTCTCCTCAACCGTGCACCGACCCTTCACCGTCTGGGTATCCAGGCGTTTGAACCGGTACTGATCGAAGGTAAGGCTATCCAGCTGCACCCGTTGGTCTGTGCTGCGTACAACGCCGACTTCGACGGCGACCAAATGGCCGTGCACGTACCGCTGACACTGGAAGCCCAGTTGGAAGCGCGTGCATTGATGATGTCGACCAACAACATTCTGTCGCCAGCCAACGGTGAGCCAATCATCGTTCCGTCGCAGGACGTTGTATTGGGTCTGTACTACATGACGCGTGAAGCGATCAACGCCAAGGGCGAAGGTCGTGTGTTCGCTGACCTGCAAGAAGTTGACCGTGTGTTCCGTGCCGGCGAAGCCGCATTGCACGCCAAGGTCAAAGTGCGGATCAACGAAACCGTCAACGACCGTGACGGCGGCAGCGTGACCAACACTCGTATCGTCGACACCACTGTCGGCCGTGCGCTGTTGTATCAAGTTGTGCCAAAAGGTCTGTCGTACGACGTCGTCAACCTGCCGATGAAGAAAAAGGCGATCTCCAAGTTGATCAACCAGTGCTACCGCGTGGTTGGTTTGAAAGAGACCGTGATCTTCGCTGACCAGTTGATGTATACCGGTTTTGCTTACTCGACCATTTCCGGCGTTTCCATCGGCGTTAACGACTTTGTTATCCCGGATGAAAAAGCCCGCATCATCGGCGCTGCCACCGAAGAAGTGAAAGAAATCGAAAGCCAGTACGCCTCCGGCCTGGTAACCCAGGGTGAGAAGTACAACAAGGTAATCGACCTTTGGTCCAAGGCGAACGATGAAGTTTCCAAGGCGATGATGGCCAACCTCTCGAAAGAGAAAGTCATCGACCGTCATGGCGACGAAGTTGACCAAGAGTCCTTCAACTCGATGTACATGATGGCCGACTCGGGCGCACGGGGTTCTGCTGCGCAGATCCGTCAGCTCGCCGGTATGCGTGGCCTGATGGCCAAGCCGGACGGTTCCATCATCGAAACGCCGATTACTGCGAACTTCCGTGAAGGTTTGAGCGTACTTCAGTACTTCATCTCGACTCACGGTGCTCGTAAGGGTCTTGCGGATACCGCGTTGAAAACCGCTAACTCCGGTTACCTGACTCGCCGTCTGGTAGACGTTGCACAAGATCTGGTTGTAACCGAGATCGATTGTGGTACCGAGCACGGCCTGCTGATGACGCCGCACATTGAAGGCGGTGACGTTGTAGAGCCGTTGGGTGAGCGCGTATTGGGTCGTGTTATTGCCCGTGACGTGTTCAAGCCAGGCACCGAGGAAGTTATCGTTCCTGCCGGCACCCTGGTAGACGAGAAGTGGGTCGAGTTCATCGAACTCAACAGCATCGACGAAGTGATCGTTCGCTCGCCGATCAGCTGCGAAACCCGCTACGGCATCTGCGCCAAGTGCTACGGCCGTGACTTGGCTCGTGGTCACCAGGTGAACATCGGTGAAGCGGTCGGCGTTATCGCTGCCCAGTCCATCGGTGAGCCGGGTACCCAGCTGACGATGCGTACGTTCCACATCGGTGGTGCGGCAAGCCGGACCTCCGCAGCCGACAGCGTTCAGGTGAAGAATGGCGGTACTGTCCGCCTGCACAACCTGAAGCACGTAGAGCGAGTGGATGGCCACCTGGTTGCCGTGTCCCGTTCCGGTGAGCTGGCAATCGCTGATGACTACGGTCGTGAGCGTGAGCGTTACAAGCTGCCGTACGGTGCTGTGATTTCGGTTAAAGAAGGTGACAAGGTCGACGCTGGCGCAATCGTGGCCAAGTGGGACCCGCACACTCACCCAATCGTTACCGAAATGAAAGGTACCGTGACCTACGTGGGCATGGAAGAAGGCATCACGATCAAGCGTCAGACTGACGAATTGACCGGTATGACCAACATTGAAGTACTCGACGCGAAAGATCGTCCAGCTGCCGGTAAAGACATCCGTCCTGCCGTGAAGATGGTCGATGACAACGGCAAGGACTTGTTGCTGCCAGGCACTGACGTAATCGCTCAGTACTTCCTGCCAGCCAACGCCCTGGTCGGTGTAGCGGATGGTGCGAAGATCGCGATCGGTGATGTTATCGCGCGTATCCCGCAAGAAACTTCGAAAACCCGTGACATCACCGGTGGTCTGCCGCGTGTTGCCGACTTGTTCGAAGCTCGTCGTCCGAAAGAAGCGTCGATTCTGGCTGAAGTCAGCGGCACCATCGCGTTCGGTAAAGAGACCAAGGGCAAGCGCCGTCTGGTCATTACTCCGAACGACGGTAGTGATCCGTATGAAGAGCTGATTCCGAAGTGGCGTCACCTGAACGTGTTCGAAGGCGAACAGGTAAACCGCGGCGAAGTTATCTCCGACGGCCCGAGCGATCCACACGACATCCTGCGTCTGCTGGGTGTGAGTGCGCTGGCCAAGTACATCGTTAACGAGATCCAGGACGTTTACCGCCTGCAAGGCGTGAAGATCAACGATAAGCACATCGAGACCATCCTGCGTCAGATGCTGCGTAAAGTTGAAATCGCTGAATCCGGCGATTCCAGTTTCATCAAGGGCGACCAGATGGAACTGACTCACGTGCTGGTGGAAAACGAGCGCTTGGCGACCGAAGACAAATTCGTGTCCAAGTTCACTCGCGTGCTGCTGGGTATCACCAAGGCGTCGTTGTCGACTGAATCGTTCATCTCGGCGGCCTCCTTCCAGGAGACCACTCGCGTACTGACCGAAGCAGCGGTAACCGGCAAGCGCGATTACCTGCGCGGCCTGAAAGAAAACGTGGTTGTGGGTCGTCTGATCCCGGCCGGTACCGGTTTGGCTTACCACAGCGAGCGTAAACGCCGCCGTGATGCTGACAAGCCGTTGCGCGTAAGCGCCAGTGAAGTGGAAGCTGCACTGACCGAAGCGCTGAACTCCAGCGGTAACTGAGTTCTGCGATAAATAAGTCCGGGCCCTGGTAGCCCCCATTCGTCGGATCGAGGCAGTTTTGTCCCGGTTCGATGAGAGGGGATGTCGGGGCCTTGCCTTGACTGGGGGCAAGATCCTCTTTAGACTCTTGTACCCCTAAATTTGGCGGGAATTCGTTCCTGCCATTTTGCTTTTCTTGCAAGACAATAGCGTCGCAAGACAACAGTGGAGCTAGTAGATGGCAACTATCAACCAGCTGGTACGTCAGCCGCGTAAGCGTATCGTCGAGAAATCCGACGTGCCTGCGCTGCAGAACTGCCCGCAACGTCGTGGCGTATGCACTCGCGTGTATACCACTACGCCGAAAAAACCTAACTCGGCACTGCGTAAAGTATGCCGTGTGCGCCTGACCAACGGTTTCGAGGTTTCCTCGTACATCGGTGGTGAAGGTCACAACCTGCAAGAGCACAGCGTGGTACTGATCCGCGGCGGTCGTGTAAAAGACTTGCCAGGTGTTCGTTATCACACCGTTCGCGGCTCCTTGGATACTTCCGGCGTTAAAGGTCGTAACCAGGGTCGTTCGAAGTACGGTACCAAGAAGCCTAAGTAGTAGCGGCTTTTTGTAACACTGAATCATCTTATTTTCTGAGTCGATAAGAGTAAGGTCGGAGGCGTCCCGAAAGGGCACCGATTCCGAGCGAACCTGAAGACCGTTTGAGGGCTTATCCATGCCAAGAAGACGCGTAGCAGCCAAGCGCGAAGTGCTTGACGATCCAAAATACGGAAGCCAAATTCTGGCCAAGTTCATGAACCACGTGATGGAGAGCGGCAAGAAAGCCGTTGCCGAGCGTATCGTTTATGGCGCGCTGGAAAAGGTTAAAGAACGCAAGAACAGCGACCCCCTGGAAATCTTCGAGAAAGCTCTCGACGCCATCGCTCCGCTGGTCGAAGTGAAGTCGCGCCGTGTAGGCGGTGCTACTTACCAGGTTCCGGTTGAAGTTCGTCCGTCCCGTCGTAACGCTCTGGCAATGCGCTGGTTGGTAGACTTCGCCCGTAAGCGCGGCGAGAAGTCTATGGCTCTGCGTTTGGCCGGCGAGCTGTTGGACGCTGCTGAAGGTAAAGGTGCTGCTGTTAAGAAGCGTGAAGACGTGCACCGTATGGCTGAAGCTAACAAAGCTTTCTCGCACTACCGCTTCTAATCTTAGCTTCACTAATTTTGCGAGGGCTTTATGGCTCGTACTACTCCGATTAGCCGCTACCGTAACATCGGTATCGTTGCACACGTGGATGCTGGTAAAACCACCACCACCGAGCGCGTACTGTTTTACACCGGCAAAAGTCACAAAATGGGCGAGGTGCATGACGGCGCCGCGACCACAGACTGGATGGTTCAGGAGCAGGAGCGTGGTATTACCATTACTTCTGCTGCTATTACCGCCTTCTGGAAAGGTTCCGAGAAGCAGTACAAAGACGAGCATCGCTTCAACGTAATCGATACCCCAGGCCACGTAGACTTCACCATTGAAGTTGAGCGTTCCCTGCGTGTACTCGACGGTGCTGTCGTTGTGTTCTGCGGTACTTCGGGTGTTGAGCCTCAGTCGGAAACCGTATGGCGTCAAGCCAACAAATACGGCGTTCCACGTCTTGTTTACGTAAACAAGATGGACCGTGCTGGCGCCAACTTCCTTCGCGTGATCGGTCAGATCAAACAGCGTCTGGGTCACACCCCGGTGCCAATCCAGTTGGCTATCGGTTCCGAAGACAACTTCCAGGGTCAGATCGATCTGATCAATATGGAAGCGGTTTACTGGAATGACTCCGACAAAGGCATGGTGCCTGTTCGCAAGCCTATCCCTGCAGAACTGCAGGAGCTGGCTGACGAGTGGCGCAACAACATGGTTGAGGCTGCGGCCGAAGCCAGCGAAGAGCTGATGAACAAGTACCTCGAGGGTGAAGAGCTCACCAACGTGGAAATCAAGGCTGCTCTGCGTCAGCGTACTATCGCTGGTGAGATCGTCCTGGCTGTTTGTGGTTCTTCCTTCAAGAACAAGGGTGTTCCCCTGGTTCTCGACGCCGTTATCGACTACCTGCCGGCTCCAACCGACATTCCTGCTATCAAGGGTACTAACCCTGATAACGAGGAAGAAGAAATGGAGCGTCACGCCGATGACAGCGAGCCGTTCTCGGCTCTGGCGTTCAAGATCGCAACCGACCCATTCGTGGGTACTTTGACCTTCGTCCGCGTTTACTCGGGCGTGTTGGCCTCCGGCGACGGCGTGATCAACTCGGTTAAAGGCAAGAAAGAGCGCGTGGGTCGTATGGTGCAAATGCACGCAAACGCCCGTGAAGAGATCAAGGAAGTACGCGCTGGTGACATCGCGGCCCTGATCGGCATGAAGGACGTCACCACGGGCGAGACTTTGTGCGACGCTGCCAAGCCAATCATCCTGGTTCGCATGGACTTCCCGGAGCCGGTTATTTCGGTTGCCGTAGAGCCTAAGACCAAGGATGACCAGGAAAAAATGGGTATCGCTCTGGGCAAGCTTGCTCAGGAAGATCCATCTTTCCGCGTCAAGACTGATGAAGAGACTGGTCAAACGATCATCTCCGGCATGGGCGAGCTGCACCTGGACATCCTGGTTGACCGGATGCGCCGTGAGTTCAACGTCGAAGCCAACATCGGTAAGCCTCAGGTTTCCTATCGTGAGCGCATCACGAAGAACTGTGAAATCGAAGGCAAGTTCGTTCGTCAGTCCGGCGGTCGTGGTCAGTTCGGTCACTGCTGGATCCGTTTTGCTCCTGCTGACGAAGGTCAGGAAGGTCTGCAATTCGTGAACGAAGTGGTAGGTGGTGTGGTTCCTAAGGAATACATCCCTGCTATCCAGAAGGGTATCGAAGAGCAGATGAAGAACGGTGTTGTTGCCGGCTATCCGCTGATCGGCCTGAAAGCAACCGTTTTTGACGGTTCTTACCACGACGTCGACTCCAACGAGATGGCGTTTAAGGTGGCTGCTTCCATGGCAACCAAGCAACTGGCCCAGAAGGGCGGTGGTGAGTTGCTTGAGCCAATCATGGCGGTAGAAGTTGTTACACCTGAAGACTATATGGGTGATGTCATGGGCGACCTTAACCGTCGTCGCGGCATGATCTTGGGTATGGAAGACACGGTTTCCGGCAAAGTGATTCGCGCCGAGGTTCCGTTGGGTGAGATGTTCGGTTACGCGACCGACGTTCGCTCCATGTCCCAGGGTCGCGCAAGCTACTCTATGGAATTCAAAAAATACAACACAGCTCCGGCGCACATCGCTGAAACTGTATCCAAAAAACAAGGCTGATTCAGTCCTTTAGGCAAGGAGTTAATTGTCGTGGCTAAAGAAAAATTTGATCGTTCCCTACCGCACGTAAACGTTGGCACCATCGGCCACGTTGACCACGGTAAAACCACTCTGACCGCTGCTCTGACTCGCGTCTGCTCCGAAGTTTTCGGTTCGGCTCGTGTTGACTTCGACAAGATCGACAGCGCACCAGAAGAAAAAGCTCGTGGTATCACCATCAACACCGCTCACGTTGAGTACAACTCGACTATTCGTCACTACGCTCACGTTGACTGCCCAGGTCACGCTGACTACGTGAAGAACATGATCACTGGTGCTGCCCAGATGGACGGCGCGATCCTGGTTTGCTCGGCCGCTGATGGTCCGATGCCACAAACCCGTGAACACATCCTGCTGTCCCGTCAGGTAGGCGTTCCGTACATCGTGGTTTTCCTGAACAAGGCTGACCTGGTAGACGACGCTGAGCTGCTGGAACTGGTTGAGATGGAAGTGCGCGATCTGCTGAGCACTTACGACTTCCCAGGTGACGACACTCCGATCATCATCGGTTCTGCTCGTATGGCTCTGGAAGGCAAAGACGACAACGAAATGGGCACCACTGCCGTTCGTAAACTGGTTGAGACTCTGGACAGCTACATCCCAGAACCAGTTCGTCTGACCGACAAGCCGTTCCTGATGCCAATCGAAGACGTATTCTCGATCTCCGGTCGCGGTACTGTTGTGACTGGTCGTATCGAGCGCGGTATCGTTCGCGTTCAAGATCCACTGGAAATCGTTGGTCTGCGTGACACTACCGTCACCACCTGCACCGGTGTTGAAATGTTCCGTAAGCTGCTCGACGAAGGTCGTGCTGGCGAGAACTGCGGCGTTCTGCTGCGTGGTACCAAGCGTGACGACGTTGAGCGTGGCCAGGTTCTGGTTAAACCAGGTTCGGTTAAGCCTCACACCAAGTTCACCGCAGAAGTTTACGTTCTGAGCAAGGAAGAAGGCGGTCGTCACACTCCGTTCTTCAAAGGCTACCGTCCACAGTTCTACTTCCGTACTACTGACGTGACCGGTAACTGCGAACTGCCAGAAGGCGTTGAAATGGTAATGCCAGGCGATAACATTCAAATGACTGTTACCCTGATCAAAACCATCGCAATGGAAGACGGTCTGCGCTTCGCTATCCGTGAAGGCGGCCGTACCGTTGGTGCTGGCGTTGTAGCTAAAATCATCGAGTAATCATCTCTTCTGAGATAGCTCGGTTTTTTTGAGAAGGCCCCCGCTTAGCGGGGGCCTTTTTTATTGGGTTGACACCCATCGGGGGCGTCTATAGAATTGCGCCTCCTTTTAACGGGCGCATTGCGCCCGGTGGGAATAGCAGCCGGAGTCTGAAATCCAATGCAAAATCAGCAAATCCGTATCAGGTTGAAGGCTTTTGACCATCGCCTGATCGACCAATCCACCCAGGAAATCGTGGAAACCGCGAAACGTACTGGTGCTCAAGTGCGTGGTCCAATTCCACTGCCTACCCGTAAAGAGCGGTTCACCGTTCTGGTCTCCCCGCACGTCAACAAAGACGCGCGTGACCAGTACGAGATCCGTACTCATAAGCGCGTACTGGACATCGTCCAGCCAACGGATAAAACCGTTGATGCACTTATGAAGCTCGATCTGGCGGCCGGTGTGGAAGTACAGATCAGCCTCGGCTAAGACTCGGGTCTTAGTCGTGTAACGCTCTGAAATGGGCGGCCATAGCGGGTGAAAGCCCCGTACACTCATGAGGTTTACAACATGACTATTGGTGTAGTCGGTCGTAAATGCGGTATGACCCGTATTTTCACCGAAGAAGGTGTCTCCATTCCGGTCACGGTCATTGAGATCGAGCCGAATCGCGTCACCCAGTTCAAAACTGAAGAAACCGATGGCTATCGTGCAGTGCAAGTCACTGTCGGCGAGCGTCGTGCTTCGCGTGTGACTGCTGCTCAAGCAGGCCACTTCGCTAAAGCAAACGTTGCAGCTGGTCGCACCGTTATGGAGTTCCGTCTTGAAGACGGCGACTACCAGGCTGGCGATCTGATCAACGCTGAAATCTTCGCTGCTGGTCAACTGGTTGATGTAACCGGTCAGTCCAAAGGTAAAGGCTTCCAGGGTACGATCAAGCGTTGGAATTTCCGTGGACAAGACAACACTCACGGTAACTCCGTTTCCCACCGCGTCCCGGGCTCTATTGGCCAGTGCCAGACTCCTGGTCGTGTATTCAAGGGCAAAAAAATGTCCGGTCATATGGGCGCTGAGCGCGTGACCGTGCAGTCCCTCGAAGTAGTGCGCGTCGACGCTGAACGCAATCTGTTGTTGGTCAAGGGTGCTGTTCCTGGCGCTACTGGCGGCAACCTGGTTGTACGTCCAGCGGCCAAGGCTCGCGGTTAAGGGGAAGCTGACATGCAATTAAATGTAAATGACGCTCAAGCGATCGAAGTTTCCGAACTGACATTTGGCGGCGAATTCAACGAGACGCTGGTTCACCAAGCAGTCGTGGCCTACATGGCCGGCGGCCGTCAAGGTAGCAAGCAGCAAAAGACCCGTTCCGACGTACGTGGTGGCGGTAAGCGCCCTTGGCGTCAGAAAGGTACTGGCCGTGCTCGTGCCGGTACTATCCGTAGCCCAATCTGGCGTGGCGGCGGTACCACTTTCGCAGCTCGTCCGCAGGATCACTCGCAGAAGCTCAACAAGAAGATGTACCGCGCAGCTCTGCGCTCCATCCTTGCTGAACTCGTGCGTACTGACCGTCTGGTCGTGGTTCAGGACTTCGCTGTTGAAAGCCCGAAAACCAAAGATCTGCTGGGCAAACTGAACAACATGAGCCTGACCGACGTTTTGATCGTGTCGGAAGCTGTTGATCAGAACCTGTACCTGGCTGCTCGCAACCTGCCACACGTTGATGTACGTGACGTGCAAGGTTCCGATCCAGTTAGTCTGATCGCATACGACAAGGTGTTGATCACCGTGTCGGCCGTGAAGAAATTCGAGGAGCTGCTGGGATGAACCAGGAACGCGTATTTAAAGTTCTGCTTGGCCCGCACGTTTCCGAAAAGGCTACGGTTCTGGCAGACAAGAAAGGCCAGTTCGTTTTCAAGGTTGCAACTGACGCAACCAAGCTGGAAATCAAGAAGGCCGTCGAAAGCCTGTTCAGCGTGAAAGTAGAGCGTGTTACTACCCTGAATGTTCTGGGTAAGAGCAAGCGCACTGCTCGCGGTCTGGGCAAGCGTAATGACTGGAAGAAGGCAGTTATCTCCCTTCAGCCAGGCCAAGATCTCGATTTCAGCAGCAGTGCTGAGTAAGGAAGGGGTGCATCATGGCAATCGTTAAATGCAAACCGACTTCCCCTGGCCGCCGTTTTGTGGTCAAGGTGGTCAACCAGGAGCTGCATAAAGGCGCTCCTCACGCACCGCTGCTCGAGAAAAAATCGAAGTCTGGTGGTCGTAACAACAATGGTCGCATTACCACTCGTCACATCGGTGGTGGCCATAAGCAGCATTATCGTCTGGTCGACTTCCGTCGCAACGACAAAGATGGCATCGCTGCCACTGTCGAGCGCATCGAATACGATCCAAACCGTACTGCTCACATCGCTCTGCTGTTGTACGCAGATGGCGAGCGTCGCTACATCATCGCCCCTAAAGGCGTGAGCGCTGGCGACCAGCTGATCGCAGGTGCCCTGGCACCGATCAAGCCGGGCAACGCTCTGCAACTGCGCAACATTCCAGTTGGTAGCACCGTACACGGCATCGAATTGAAGCCAGGTAAAGGCGCGCAAATCGCTCGTTCCGCTGGTGCTTCGGCTCAGCTGATCGCTCGTGAAGGTGTCTACGTGACCCTGCGTCTGCGTTCTGGTGAGATGCGTAAAGTGCTGGCTGAATGCCGCGCGACCCTGGGCGAAGTCTCGAACTCCGAGCACAGCCTGCGTTCGCTGGGTAAAGCTGGTGCCAAACGCTGGCGTGGCGTTCGCCCAACCGTTCGTGGTGTTGCCATGAACCCGGTTGACCACCCACACGGTGGTGGTGAAGGTCGTACCTCTGGTGGTCGTCATCCGGTATCGCCATGGGGCTTCCCGACTAAGGGCGCGAAGACTCGTGGTAATAAGCGTACCGACAAAATGATCGTCCGTCGTCGCAAGTAAATAGAGGGATACGACAGTGCCACGTTCTCTGAAAAAAGGTCCTTTTATTGATCTTCACCTACTGAAGAAGATCGAAGTGGCGGCGGAAAAGAACGATCGCAAACCAGTTAAGACCTGGTCGCGTCGTTCGATGATCCTGCCACAAATGGTCGGTCTGACCATCGCTGTACACAACGGTCGCTTGCACGTCCCAGTTCTCGTGAACGAAGACATGGTCGGCCACAAACTAGGCGAGTTTGCCGGTACCCGCACTTATCGTGGGCACGTGGCAGACAAGAAAGCCAAGCGTTAAGGGGTAAGGAAATGGAAGTAGCCGCTAAGTTGTCGGGCGCTCGAATCTCCGCCCAGAAAGCCCGCTTGGTCGCCGACCAGATCCGCGGGAAGAAGGTGGGCGAAGCGCTCAACCTGTTGGCTTTCAGCAGTAAGAAAGCCGCCGAGATCATGAAGAAAGTGCTGGAGTCGGCCGTAGCCAACGCCGAGCATAACGAAGGCGCAGACGTTGATGACCTGAAGGTCAGCACCGTTTTCGTCAACGAAGGGCGTTCGCTGAAGCGCATCATGCCACGTGCCAAAGGCCGTGCTGATCGCATCGTCAAGCGGTCTTGCCATATCACTGTCAAGGTTGCTGACAAGTAACGGAGTCGAAGAGATGGGTCAGAAAGTACATCCCATTGGCATTCGCCTGGGAATCGTCAAGGAGCACACCTCCGTCTGGTACGCAGACGGTCGGACTTATGCGGACTACTTGTTCGCTGATCTGAAGGTGCGTGAGTATCTCCAAGACAAACTAAAAAGCGCGTCCGTAAGCCGTATCGATATCCATCGTCCGGCGCAAACTGCACGTATCACCATCCACACCGCTCGTCCAGGTATCGTTATCGGGAAGAAAGGTGAAGATGTTGAGAAACTGCGTCAGGACCTGACCAAGCAAATGGGTGTGCCTGTGCACATCAATATCGAAGAGATCCGCAAGCCGGAGCTCGACGGTATGCTGGTTGCGCAGAGCGTAGCTCAGCAGCTGGAGCGTCGCGTAATGTTCCGTCGCGCTATGAAGCGCGCTGTACAGAACGCCATGCGCATTGGTGCCAAAGGCATCAAAATCCAAGTGAGCGGTCGTCTCGGCGGTGCTGAAATCGCACGTACTGAATGGTATCGCGAAGGTCGTGTGCCACTGCACACCCTGCGTGCCGACATCGACTATGCCAACTACGAAGCTCACACCACTTACGGTGTGATCGGTGTAAAGGTTTGGATCTTCAAAGGCGAAGTAATTGGTGGTCGCCAAGAAGAACTGAAACCACAAGCACCAGCGCCTCGTAAAAAAGCTGCTAAGTAAGGGGTACGCCAAATGTTGCAACCTAAGCGTACGAAGTTCCGCAAGCAGATGACAGGCCACAACCGTGGTCTGGCTCAGCGCGGTAGCAAAGTCAGCTTCGGCGAGTTCGCGCTGAAGTCTGTAGCTCGTGGTCGTCTCACCGCTCGTCAGATCGAGTCAGCGCGTCGTGCTCTGACCCGTCACGTAAAACGTGGCGGCAAGATCTGGATCCGTGTATTCCCGGACAAGCCGATCTCCAAAAAACCTCTCGAGGTTCGGATGGGTAAAGGTAAGGGTAACGTGGAGTACTGGGTAGCCCAGATTCAGCCAGGCAAAGTCCTGTATGAAATCGAGGGTGTTTCTGAAGAGCTGGCGCGTGAGGCTTTCGCCCTGGCTGCTGCAAAGCTGCCGCTCGCCACCTCCTTTGTTAAACGGACGGTGATGTGATGAAAGCGAATGAACTTCGTGAAAAATCCGCACAGCAGCTGAACGAGCAACTGCTCGGCCTGCTGCGCGACCAGTTCAATCTGCGTATGCAGAAAGCAACTGGCCAGTTGGGGCAGTCTCATCTGCTCTCGCAAGTTAAGCGTGACATCGCTCGCGTGAAGACTGTGCTCAACCAGCAGGCAGGTAAGTGATCATGGCTGAAGCCGAAAAGACTGTCCGTACGCTGACTGGCCGTGTTGTCAGCGACAAGATGGACAAAACCATCACCGTTCTGATCGAGCGTCGCGTTAAGCACCCGATCTACGGTAAATATGTTAAGCGTTCGACTAAGCTGCACGCGCACGACGAAACCAATCAGTGCCACATCGGCGACAAAGTCACTATTCGTGAAACTCGTCCGCTGGCCAAGACCAAGTCTTGGGCACTGGTTGATGTTCTCGAACGCGCTGTGGAAGTCTAAGGACTAGGGGTCGGAGAAATTATATGATTCAGACTCAATCCATGCTCGATGTGGCCGATAACAGCGGCGCTCGCCGTGTTATGTGCATCAAGGTGCTGGGTGGCTCCCATCGTCGTTACGCTGGTATCGGTGACATCATCAAAGTTACCGTGAAGGAAGCAATTCCTCGCGGTAAGGTGAAAAAAGGCCAAGTGATGACTGCTGTTGTAGTCCGCACTCGTCACGGCGTACGTCGTGCTGATGGCTCCATTATCCGCTTTGATGGCAACGCTGCTGTTCTTCTGAACAACAAGCAAGAGCCGATCGGCACCCGTATCTTTGGGCCAGTGACCCGTGAGCTTCGTACTGAGAAGTTCATGAAGATCGTCTCGCTCGCCCCAGAAGTGCTGTAAGGAGATCCGACATGCAAAAGATTCGTCGTGACGACGAGATCATCGTGATCGCCGGCAAAGACAAAGGTAAGCGCGGTAAGGTGCTTAAGGTTCTCGCTAATAACCGTCTGGTTATCGGTGGTCTGAACCTGGTCAAGCGTCATACCAAGCCTAACCCGATGTCGGGCGTGCAGGGCGGTATCGTCGAGAAAGAAGCTCCGCTGGACGCTTCTAACGTCGCCATCTTCAACGGCGAAACCAACAAGGCTGACCGCGTTGGTTTCAAAGTAGAAGACGGTAAGAAAATTCGTGTCTTCAAGTCGACCCAAAAAGCGGTTGATGCTTGAACACTGCTAGGTAGATTAGACCATGGCACGACTACAAGAGATTTACCGGAAGGAAATCGCCCCTAAGCTTAAGGAAGAACTTAAGCTTGGGAACGTGATGGAAGTTCCGCGCGTTACCAAAATCACCCTGAACATGGGTTTGGGCGAAGCGATCGGTGACAAAAAAGTCATCGAGCACGCTGTTGCTGACCTGGAAAAGATCACCGGCCAGAAAGTCGTTGTGACTTACGCTCGGAAATCCATCGCTGGCTTTAAAGTCCGTGAAGGTTGGCCGATCGGCGTCAAAGTGACCCTGCGCCGTGAGCGTATGTACGAATTCCTGGATCGTCTGCTGTCGATCTCCCTGCCTCGGGTTCGCGACTTCCGCGGCCTGAATGCCAAGTCCTTCGATGGTCGTGGTAACTACAGCATGGGCGTGAAAGAGCAGATCATCTTCCCGGAAATCGACTACGACAAGATCGATGCTCTCCGCGGTCTGGACATCACCCTGACCACCACTGCCAAGAACGATGATGAAGGTCGCGCCCTGTTGCGTGCTTTCAAATTCCCGTTCCGCAACTGATTGGAGTAGGACCATGGCCAAGATGAGCATGAAAAACCGCGAGCTGAAACGTCAGCTCACGGTTGCCAAGTACGCCAAGAAGCGTGCAGCACTGAAAGCAATCATCGTTGATCTGAACGCAAGTCCAGAAGCGCGTTGGGAAGCTACAGTTGCTCTGCAGAAGCAGCCACGTGATGCAAGCGCTTCGCGCATGCGTAACCGCTGCCGCCTGACTGGTCGTCCACACGGCGTTTACCGCAAGTTCGGCCTCGGCCGTAACAAACTGCGTGAAGCGGCAATGCGTGGTGACGTACCTGGTCTGGTTAAAGCCAGCTGGTAAGTACTTTCAACGTCCAGGTGGTCGATGTCGCAAGATACTGACCGCCGGTGACCTTGAATCTGGAACAAGCCCCTTTTGGGGCTTGTTTCATTTCTGGAGTGTGTCTAAAATACGCGGCTCGCCTGAGCCCGTGTGTTTTACCCGGAGATTCTCGGCGACATATGTAGCCGCAAGGCTAATTTTTTTGTATTAGGAGCGTCTAGCCCATGAGTATGCAGGACCCGTTAGCGGACATGCTAACTCGTATCCGTAATGCCCAGATGGCTGAAAAGTCCGTCGTAAGCATGCCATCTTCCAAGTTGAAGGTTGCTGTTGCCAAAGTCCTGAAAGACGAAGGCTACATTGCGGGTTATCAGATCAGCAGCGATGTAAAAGCACTGCTGTCCATCGAGCTGAAGTACTTCGAAGGCCGTTCGGTCATCGAGGAAGTGAAGCGCGTTAGCCGTCCAGGCCTGCGTCAGTACAAGTCCGCTGAAGATCTGCCGAAAGTTCGTGGCGGTCTGGGCGTGTCTATCGTCTCCACCAACAAAGGTGTGATGACGGATCGTGCTGCGCGCGCTGCCGGTGTCGGCGGCGAAGTTCTTTGCACTGTGTTCTAAGGGGGGATAAGCATGTCTCGCGTCGCTAAGAACCCCGTTAAGCTGCCAGCCGGTGTCGAAGTCAAATTCGCAGGCCAACAGCTTTCGGTGAAGGGTGCCAAGGGTACTCTTGAACTGAACATCCATTCGTCCGTTGAGATCGTTGAAGAAGCGGGTGAGCTGCGTTTTGCTGCTCGCAATGGCGATCAACAAACTCGCGCAATGGCCGGTACCACGCGTGCGTTGGTAAACAACATGGTCCAAGGCGTAAGCCAAGGCTTCGAGCGTAAGCTCCAGCTGGTCGGTGTTGGTTACAAAGCGCAAGCAAAAGGCACGGTTTTGAACCTGGCCCTTGGCTTCTCGCACCCTGTGGATTACGAACTGCCAGCGGGCATCACTGCTGAGACCCCTAGCCAGACCGATATCCTGATCAAGGGCATCGACAAGCAGCTGGTAGGTCAAGTGGCCGCTGAGATCCGCGACTTCCGTCCACCAGAGCCGTACAAAGGCAAAGGTGTGCGCTACGCGGACGAAGTCGTCCGTCGTAAAGAAGCCAAGAAGAAGTAGGGCATAGCAAATGACCGACAAAAAAGTTACTCGACTGCGTCGCGCTCGCAAAGCACGCCTGAAAATGCACGAACTCGAAGTCGTGCGTCTCTGCGTGTTCCGCTCGTCGCAGCACATCTACGCCCAGGTCATCTCGGCCGACGGCAACAAAGTCCTGGCAAGCGCCTCGACTTTGGATAAAGAACTGCGTGATGGTGCCACCGGCAACATCGACGCGGCCACAAAGGTTGGCCAGCTGGTCGCTACGCGTGCTAAGGCCGCTGGCGTCTCGCAAGTGGCTTTCGACCGCTCTGGCTTCAAGTACCACGGTCGCGTGAAAGCGCTGGCTGATGCTGCTCGTGAAGCTGGGCTGGAGTTCTAAGTTATGTCAAATAACGACCAAAAGCGCGACGAAGGCTACATTGAGAAGCTGGTTCAAGTTAACCGCGTAGCCAAAACCGTTAAAGGCGGCCGTATCTTCACTTTCACCGCGTTGACCGTGGTAGGTGATGGTAAAGGGCGTGTTGGCTTCGGCCGTGGCAAGTCACGTGAAGTGCCTGCTGCAATCCAGAAAGCAATGGAAGCTGCTCGTCGCAACATGATCCAAGTTGATCTGAACGGCACCACGCTGCAGTACGCAATGAAGTCCGCCCATGGCGCTTCGAAGGTGTACATGCAGCCTGCTTCTGAAGGTACCGGTATCATCGCTGGCGGCGCTATGCGTGCTGTCCTCGAAGTTGCTGGCGTTCAGAACGTTCTGGCCAAGTGCTACGGCTCGACTAACCCGGTAAACGTGGTTCACGCCACTTTCAAAGGTTTGAAAGCTATGCAATCTCCTGAGTCCATCGCTGCCAAGCGTGGTCTGACTGTCAAGGAGATCTTCTGATCATGGCTACCGTTAAAGTAACGCTGATCAAAAGCATGACCGGCCGTATCCCTAACCACAAACTGTGCGTTAAAGGTCTGGGTCTGCGTCGCATCGGTCACACTGTAGAAGTCCAGGATACTCCCGAGAATCGCGGGATGATCAACAAGGCTTACTACATGCTGCGTGTAGAGGGTTAATCGATGAAACTCAATGATCTGAGTCCAGCGCCGGGTTCCCGTCGCGAAAAGCATCGTCCGGGCCGTGGTATCGGTAGCGGTTTGGGTAAGACTGGTGGCCGTGGCCACAAAGGTCAAACCTCCCGCTCCGGTGGCACCATCGCTCCAGGCTTTGAAGGCGGTCAACAGCCGCTGCATCGTCGCCTGCCTAAGTTCGGTTTCGTATCCCTGAAAGCCATGGATCGCGCAGAAGTGCGTCTGTCCGAGCTGGCTAAAGTGGAAGGCGACATCGTTACTGTGCAGACCCTGAAAGATGCCAACGTGATCAACGTCAACGTACAGCGTGTGAAAATCATGCTGTCCGGTGAAGTGACTCGCGCTGTCACTATCGGCAAGGGAATCGGCGCCACCAAAGGTGCGCGTTCGGCTATCGAAGCAGCTGGCGGCAAGTTCGAGGAATAAATGGCTAAGCAAGGTGCTCTCTCAGCGCTCGGCAAAGGCGGTATGTCTGAACTTTGGGCTCGTCTGCGTTTTCTGTTCCTGGCGATTATCGTCTACCGAATAGGCGCACACATCCCGGTTCCAGGTATCAACCCGGACCGACTCGCAGACCTGTTTCGACAGAATGAGGGGACCATTCTTAGCTTGTTCAACATGTTTTCCGGCGGTGCGCTGGAGCGGATGAGCATCTTTGCACTGGGGATCATGCCGTACATCTCGGCATCGATCATCATGCAGCTGATGACCGCCGTCAGTCCGCAGCTGGAGCAGTTGAAGAAGGAAGGTGAAGCTGGCCGTCGCAAGATTAGCCAGTACACCCGCTACGGCACTGTCATCCTCGCCCTGGTTCAAGCTATCGGCATGTCCGTTGGCCTGGCCGGGCAGGGTGTTGCGTTCACTGGTGACTTTGGCTTCCATTTCGTCGCGGTATCCACGTTTGTGGCTGGTGCGATGTTCATGATGTGGCTGGGTGAGCAGATTACTGAGCGTGGTGTTGGCAACGGTATCTCGATGTTGATTTTCGCAGGTATCGTCGCCGGTCTTCCGAGAGCGATTGGGCAGTCTTTCGAGTCTGCACGTCAGGGTGATATCAATATCTTTGCCTTGGTTGCCATCGGTTTGCTGGCAGTAGCGATTATCGGTTTTGTGGTGTTCATTGAGCGTGGTCAGCGTCGTATTGCTGTTCACTATGCCAAGCGTCAGCAGGGCCGTAAGGTTTTTGCTGCGCAGACCAGCCACTTGCCGCTGAAAGTGAATATGGCCGGCGTTATTCCGGCAATTTTCGCGAGCAGCATTTTGCTGTTTCCGGCTTCGTTGGGTACCTGGTTTGGTCAGTCTGAAAATATGGGCTGGCTGCAGGACCTCTCTCAGTCGATCGCTCCTGGTCAGCCGTTGAATATTCTGCTGTTTAGTGCAGGGATTATTTTCTTCTGCTTCTTCTATACGGCGTTGATGTTCAATCCGAAAGACGTAGCGGAAAACCTGAAGAAGTCCGGTGCCTTTATTCCGGGCATCCGTCCAGGTGAGCAGTCTGCGCGCTACATTGATGGCGTTCTGACTCGTTTGACCCTGTTCGGTGCTCTATATATGACGGCCGTGTGCTTGTTGCCCCAGTTCCTGGTGGTTGCAGCAAACGTTCCGTTCTACCTTGGCGGGACCTCGTTGCTGATCGTGGTCGTGGTTGTGATGGACTTCATGTCCCAAGTACAATCGCACCTCGTTTCGCACCAGTACGAATCCCTGATGAAGAAAGCCAACCTGAAGGGCTACGGCAGCGGCATGTTGCGCTGAGTACCCCATAAGGTTCGAGGAGTTGGTGATGAAAGTTCGTGCATCGGTGAAAAAGCTGTGCCGTAACTGCAAGATTATTCGCCGCGAAGGTGTTGTTCGAGTAATTTGCAGCGCGGAACCGCGTCACAAACAGCGCCAAGGCTGAGTGTGATCCGCTTGAAGCCCGGCAGCTAGTGCGCTGCCGGGTTGATTATTTGTTATTACAGCGATATTATCTCGCGCCCTATTTCTTGGCTTCCGGGGCGTAGGTAGCTGTCAATTGGAGTCCCACTGAATGGCCCGTATTGCAGGCGTTAACATTCCAGATAACAAGCACACTGTTATCTCGCTGACCTACATCTATGGTGTTGGTCGCACTACTGCGCAGAAAATTTGCGCAGTCGCTGGTGTAAATCCAGCCGCTAAGATCAAGGATCTGAGCGACGAGCAGATTGAACAGCTGCGTGGCGAAGTGGCGAAGTTCACCACTGAAGGTGACCTGCGTCGCGAAATCAACATGAAAATCAAGCGTTTGATGGACCTCGGTTGCTATCGCGGTCTGCGTCATCGTCGTGGTCTTCCAGTACGCGGTCAGCGTACCAAGACTAACGCGCGTACCCGTAAAGGTCCGCGTAAGCCGATCCGCAAGTAATCGCCCCAGCGAATCGACAGGAAAATTATCATGGCAAAACCTGCTGCTCGTCCTCGTAAAAAAGTTAAAAAGACAGTGGTTGATGGCATCGCCCACATCCATGCTTCTTTTAACAACACCATCGTGACCATCACCGACCGTCAAGGTAACGCGCTTTCTTGGGCTACCTCCGGTGGTTCGGGTTTCCGCGGTTCCCGCAAGTCCACCCCGTTTGCTGCTCAAGTAGCTGCTGAACGTGCTGGTCAAGCTGCGCTGGAATACGGCCTGAAAAACCTCGACGTTAACGTCAAAGGTCCAGGTCCAGGTCGTGAGTCTGCTGTCCGTGCTTTGAACGGCTGTGGCTATAAGATCGCCAGCATCACCGACGTGACGCCAATCCCGCACAACGGGTGCCGTCCGCCGAAGAAGCGCCGCGTGTAATCCAGGAGATTGTAAAGAATGGCTCGTTACATTGGTCCAAAATGCAAACTCGCTCGTCGCGAAGGCACCGATCTCTTCCTGAAGAGCGGCGTGCGCGCGATCGAATCGAAGTGCAACATTGAAGCAGCACCTGGTATCCACGGCCAACGCCGCGGTCGCCAGTCCGACTACGGCACCCAACTGCGTGAAAAGCAGAAGGTCCGTCGTATCTACGGCGTTCTCGAGCGTCAGTTCAGCGGCTACTACAAAGAAGCTGCTGGCAAGAAAGGTGCAACCGGTGAAAACCTGCTGCAACTGCTCGAATGCCGTCTGGACAACGTTGTATACCGTATGGGCTTTGGTTCGACTCGTGCCGAATCCCGTCAGCTGGTATCGCACAAGTCGATCAGCGTTAACGGTCAGACCGTAAACGTTCCGTCCTACCAGGTTCGTGCTGGTGACGTGGTCGCAGTTCGCGAGAAAGCAAAAAACCAACTTCGCATTGTCCAAGCTCTCGATCTGTGTGCCCAACGTGGCCGCGTAGAATGGGTAGAAGTAGACACTGAGAAGAAGTCGGGCGTTTTCAAGAACGTTCCTGCTCGCAGTGATCTGTCCGCCGACATCAACGAAAGCCTGATTGTCGAGCTCTACTCCAAGTAAGGGCTAGAAAATAGGTGCATCCATGCAGATTTCGGTAAATGAGTTCCTGACACCCCGCCACATTGATGTGCAGGTTGTCAGTCCAACCCGCGCTAAGATCACTCTCGAGCCTCTCGAGCGTGGTTTTGGCCACACCCTGGGCAACGCGCTGCGCCGCATCCTGTTGTCCTCAATGCCCGGCTGTGCAGTAGTCGAGGCCGAGATTGACGGTGTGCTCCACGAGTACAGCGCCATCGAAGGTGTACAGGAAGACGTAATTGAAATCCTGTTGAACCTTAAAGGTCTGGCTATCAAGCTGCACGGCCGTGACGAAGTTACGCTGACCTTGTCGAAGAAGGGTTCGGGGGTGGTTACCGCTGCCGATATTCAGCTGGATCATGATGTCGAGATCGTTAACCCCGATCACGTAATCGCTAACCTGGCGTCTAACGGCGCTCTGAACATGAAGCTCACCGTAGCTCGTGGTCGTGGTTATGAACCGGCCGACTCGCGTCAGAGCGATGAAGACGAAAGCCGCAGCATTGGTCGCTTGCAGCTTGACTCTTCGTTCAGCCCGGTTCGCCGCATCGCATACGTGGTGGAAAACGCCCGTGTCGAGCAGCGTACTAACCTGGACAAGCTGGTTATTGATCTGGAAACCAACGGTACTCTGGATCCTGAAGAGGCTATCCGCCGCGCTGCAACCATCCTGCAACAGCAGTTGGCTGCGTTCGTCGACCTCAAGGGTGACAGCGAACCAGTGGTAATCGAGCAGGAAGACGAGATCGATCCGATCCTGCTTCGCCCGGTTGACGATCTGGAACTGACTGTACGTTCGGCTAACTGCCTTAAGGCGGAAAACATTTACTACATCGGCGACCTGATTCAGCGTACCGAAGTAGAACTGTTGAAGACTCCGAACCTGGGCAAGAAATCCTTGACTGAAATCAAGGACGTTCTGGCCTCCCGCGGTCTGTCCCTCGGCATGCGCCTCGACAACTGGCCGCCTGCAAGTCTTAAGAAGGACGACAAGGCGACTGCCTGATCGTCGTAATCACCGAACGTGAGTTTGGTAAGGAATGAACCATGCGTCATCGTAAAAGTGGTCGTCACCTGAGCCGTACCAGCTCGCACCGCAAGGCCATGTTCCAAAACATGGCGGTGTCGCTGTTCGAGCACGAGCTGATCAAAACTACACTGCCGAAAGCTAAAGAACTGCGTCGCGTTGCTGAGCCGCTGATTACTTTGGCCAAGACGGACAGCCTGGCTAACCGCCGTCTGGCTTTCGACCGTACTCGTTCGAAAGCTATCGTTGGTAAGCTCTTCAACGACCTGGGCAAGCGTTACGCTACCCGTGAGGGTGGCTACCTGCGCATCCTCAAGTGCGGTTTCCGCGCTGGCGACAACGCGCCTATGGCGTACGTCGAGTTGGTTGATCGTGCTACTGCTGGCGAAGCTGTAAGCGCCGAGTAAGACGACAAGCTGTAACGAAGAACCGGGCCTAGTGCCCGGTTTTTTGTGCGAGTAAGAAAAGCGCGATTTGTACAAGCTTCCGTCGATTGTGCTTGGCACTATGGCACGAGGGGAGTTTGGTAGTTATTTTCTATCGAAGCCTACAATTTAATGAATTTGTAGGCGTCATGTTGATGATCAATACTCCCTGCAAGCCGATTAGCCGGCAGTTCCAAGTCCGACCTGAGGGAAATTGAGCATGAGCCAGAATAAAATCCTTACGACCGCCAGCGGTGCTCCCGTTGCGGACAACCAGAATTCCCGTTCCGCAGGCCCGCGCGGCCCGTTGCTCCTCGACGATTTTCACCTGATTGAGAAGCTCGCTCACTTCAACCGTGAAAACATCCCTGAGCGCCGTGTACACGCCAAAGGCTCGGGTGCCTATGGCACTTTCACAGTCACCAAAGACATTACCCAATACACCAGTGCTAAGTTGTTCGAGTCCGTCGGCAAGCAGACGCCGACCTTCCTGCGCTTTTCTACGGTAGGTGGTGAGCGCGGTTCGGCTGATACCGAGCGCGACCCACGCGGCTTCGCCCTTAAGTTCTACACCGAAGAAGGCAACTGGGACATCGTGGGTAACAACACCCCTGTGTTCTTCATTCGCGATCCATTGAAGTTTCCTGACTTCATCCATACCCAGAAGCGCTTGCCGCAAAGCAACCTGAAAAGCGCGCAAATGATGTGGGACTTCTGGTCTCACTCCCCTGAGGCGTTGCACCAGGTCACCATTCTGTTTTCCGACCGTGGCATTCCCGATGGCTACCGCCATATGCACGGTTTTGGCAGCCACACCTATAGCCTGATCAACGCCAAGGGCGAGCGTCACTGGGTCAAGTGGCACTACAAAACCAAACAGGGCATCAAGAACCTGGCACCGGCCGAAGCTGCGCGTTTGGCCGGTACTGACCCTGATTACGCCCAGCGCGATCTCTTTGATGCGATCGAGCGCGGTGACTTCCCGAAATGGCGCGTGTGCATCCAGATCATGACCGAGGCCCAGGCCAACGCTCATTACGAGAATCCTTTCGATGTGACCAAAACCTGGTCGCAGAAGGAATTCCCTTTGATCGAAGTCGGCGAACTGGAGTTGAACCGCAACCCGCAGAACTACTTTGCTGAAGTGGAGCAAGCCGCATTCGGTCCGAGCAATATGGTTCCAGGCGTAGGCCTGTCGCCAGACCGCATGCTGCAAGGTCGTGTATTCGCTTACGCAGATGCCCACCGCTACCGCGTTGGTACCAATCACCAGCAACTGCCGGTGAACGCCCCACGTAGCCCAGTAAACAGCTACCAGCGTGATGGCTCGATGGCATTCGGCAGTAACGGTGGTGCGGCGCCTAATTACGAGCCGAACAGCTACGCCGATGCACCGAAGCAAGCGCCACAGTATGCAGAGCCTGCACTGGCACTTAACGGCGCGGCTGACCGCTACGATCACAGAGAGGACACTGATTACTACAGTCACGCAGGTGCGCTGTTCCGCCTGATGAGCGATGAGCAGAAAGCGTTGCTCACCAACAACATTGCCGGCGCAATGGGTGGCGTTTCCAGCGACGTGGTTCAGCGCCAGCTGCAACACTTCTACAAGGCTGATCCTGCTTATGGAGAAGCAATCGCAAAGGCGTTGGGTGTATCGCTTAGCTGACTCTAAACGATAAGCAGAACCGCCCTCATTTGGGCGGTTTTTGCGTTAAATCCGCTACTTTTCTCGGAAAATCTTCACTTTTCTGCCGTTGGTCCCGTGACCTTCGAGTCATCATGGTTCAAACTACAGACTTTCAAGCAGGGAGATGTAGGGCGATGCAAGGTCACCCCGACGTAATCGATTACCTCAACACGTTGCTGACGGGCGAACTGGCGGCTCGTGACCAATATTTCATCCATTCGCGCATGTACGAAGACTGGGGCTTTACCGAGCTCTACGAGCGTATCAACCACGAAATGGAAGAAGAGGCACAGCACGCCGACGCACTGATGCGCCGTATCCTCATGCTCGAAGGCACGCCGCGCATGCGTCCGGATGACCTGGATGTGGGCACCACGGTCCCTGACATGCTCGCCGCCGACCTGCGCCTCGAGTACAAGGTCCGTGCCGCGCTTTGCAAAGGCATCGAGCTCTGTGAACAGCACAGCGACTTTGTCACTCGGGAAATCCTGCGGGTGCAGTTGAATGATACCGAAGAAGATCACACCTACTGGCTGGAAAAGCAGTTGGGCCTGATCAAGTTGATTGGCCTGGAGAATTACCTGCAATCGCAGTTCTGATTCCCGGCAGCAAAAAGCCCCTGTCACTGCAAAGTGACAGGGGCTTTTCATTGGGCCCGAAAAAGTCAGGCCCGGTCGCGTTCCAACAGTGGTTTCAAGTAGTAACCGGTGTGTGACTGCGGCATTTCGGAAACCTGCTCCGGCGTACCTACGGCGATAATCTGACCGCCCTTGGAACCACCTTCCGGCCCCAGGTCTACCAGCCAGTCGGCCGTCTTGATCACATCAAGGTTGTGCTCGATCACCACCACGGTATTGCCGTGGTCGCGAAGGCGGTGCAGCACGTCCAACAGTTGCTGGATATCCGCGAAGTGCAGGCCGGTGGTCGGCTCATCGAGGATATACAGGGTCTTGCCGGTGTCGCGCTTGGACAGCTCACGAGACAACTTCACCCGTTGTGCTTCACCACCAGACAGCGTCGTAGCTGACTGCCCCAGCTTGATATATGAAAGGCCTACATCCATCAGGGTCTGTAGCTTGCGCGCCAGCGCCGGAACCGCGTCAAAGAACTCACGCGCTTCCTCGATGGTCATCTCGAGGGTTTCATGGATGCTCTTGCCTTTGTATTTGATTTCCAGCGTCTCGCGGTTATAGCGCTTGCTCTTGCACACATCGCACGGTACGTAGATGTCCGGCAGGAAGTGCATCTCCACCTTGATCAAGCCATCGCCCTGGCACGCTTCACAGCGGCCGCCCTTGACGTTGAACGAGAACCGGCCCGGTCCGTAGCCCCTTGAGCGTGATTCCGGAACGCCCGCAAACAGCTCACGAATCGGTGTGAACAGTCCGGTGTAGGTCGCCGGGTTGGAGCGCGGTGTACGGCCAATCGGGCTTTGGTCGATATCGACCACCTTATCCAGGTGTTCCAGGCCCTTGATGCTGTCATGGGCCGCCGCTTCCAGGGTGGTCGCGCCATTCAGGGCGGTGGCACTCAACGGGAACAGCGTGTTGTTGATCAGCGTCGACTTGCCCGAGCCGGAAACACCGGTCACGCAGGTCAGCAGGCCCAGTGGAATTTCCAGGTCGACATTGCGCAGGTTGTTGCCACGCGCGCCCTTGAGGTGCAGCGCCAGCTTTTTGTTGCGTGGCGTACGTTTGGCGGGTACTTCGATCTTCACGCGGCCGGACAGGTACTTGCCGGTCAGCGAGTCCGGGTGCGCCATGACTTCGGCAGGCGTGCCCTCTGCGACAATGTGCCCACCATGCACACCCGCGCCCGGGCCGATGTCGACCACGTAATCCGCCAGGCGAATCGCGTCTTCATCGTGTTCGACCACGATCACCGTGTTACCGATATCCCGCAGGTGTTTCAACGTACCCAGCAGGCGATCGTTGTCACGTTGGTGCAAACCAATCGACGGCTCATCAAGGATGTACAGCACACCCACGAGGCCGGCACCAATCTGGCTGGCCAGGCGAATCCGTTGGGCTTCGCCGCCGGACAAGGTATCGGCGCTGCGATCCAGCGACAGGTAATCCAGGCCTACGTTGACCAGGAACTGCAGCCGCTCGCGAATCTCCTTGAGGATCTTGTCGGCGATCTCCCCACGGCGACCGGTCAGTTTGAGCACGCCAAAGTATTCGCAGGCATCACCGATCGGCAGGCTGGTCACCGCCGGCAAGGTCTTTTCGCCCACCCATACATGCCGCGCCTCACGACGCAGGCGCGTGCCGCGGCAATCCGGGCAAGGCTGGGTGCTGAGGAATTTCGCCAGCTCTTCGCGCACGCTGGCCGATTCAGTCTCGCGGTAGCGACGCTCAAGGTTCGGCACAATGCCTTCGAATGGGTGGGAGCGCTTGACGATATCGCCACGGTCGTTCAGGTACTTGAAGTCGACGTTCTGCGAGCCGCTACCATGCAGGATGACCTTCTGCTGGTCCGCCGGCAGTTGGTTGAAAGGCACTTCCAGGCTGAATTTATAGTGCGACGCCAACGACCCCAGCATCTGGAAGTAATAGACGTTGCGCCTATCCCAGCCGCGAATGGCCCCCTCCGCCAGCGTCAGGTCACCGTTGACCAGGCGCTTGATGTCGAAGAACTGCTTCACGCCCAGGCCATCACAAGTCGGGCAGGCGCCGGCCGGGTTGTTGAAGGAAAACAGCTTGGGTTCCAGCTCGCTGATGGCGTGGCCGCAGATCGGGCAGGCAAACCGGGCGGAGAAGATGATCTCTTCGCCTGGCTCGTCGTCCATCGGCGCCACCAGTGCAATACCGTCGGCCAGTTTCAATGCGGTTTCGAAGGATTCCGCCAGGCGCTGCTGCAGGTCGGCGCGCACCTTGAAGCGGTCGACCACGACATCGATCGAATGCTTCTTCTGCTTGTCGAGCTTCGGCGCTTCGTCCAGCTCATACAGCTTGCCGTTGATCCGCGCACGCACAAAACCTTGCGCACGCAGCTCTTCGAAAACGGAAAGATGTTCGCCCTTGCGCTCACGGATCACCGGTGCCAGCAGCATCAGCTTGGCACCTTCCGGCTGGGCCAGCACCAGGTCGACCATCTGGCTGACGGTCTGGGCTTCCAGGGGAATGTCGTGGTCCGGGCAACGCGGAATACCCACGCGTGCATACAGCAGGCGCAGGTAATCGTAGATTTCGGTAATGGTGCCCACGGTGGAACGCGGGTTATGGGAGGTCGACTTCTGCTCGATGGAAATGGCCGGCGACAGGCCTTCAATAGTGTCGACGTCGGGCTTTTCCATCATCGACAGGAACTGCCGGGCATAGGCCGACAGGGATTCCACATAGCGGCGCTGGCCTTCGGCATACAGCGTGTCGAACGCCAGCGACGATTTGCCGGACCCGGACAAGCCGGTGATGACGATCAGTTTGTCCCGGGGCAGGGTCAGGTCGATGTTCTTCAGGTTGTGGGTTCTAGCCCCACGAATCAGGATCTTGTCCAAGATGGCCTCGCACGGCGGGCGTAAATAATGCCGGAGTATACGGCTAAAGACTGGATGAATATACACTGTCAAAAGGCCGCTTGCAGCCTTAGATGAAAGCTGCGCGGCAAAGCGCCGCATATACCCTCTCAATCGATGGGACTGGTAGAATCGCCGCCGGTTCACACGAGGTTTTTCCATGCACGATCCCCACAGCGAACGCATGAGTAGCGGCGAGACCCGAGCGGCAAGCGGTCTGGCCCTGGTGTTCGCCTTCCGTATGCTGGGCATGTTTATGGTGTTGCCGGTGCTGGCGACCTATGGAATGGATCTCGCAGGCGCAACCCCCGCGTTGATCGGCCTGGCGATTGGCGCCTATGGCCTGACCCAGGCGATTTTCCAGATCCCGTTCGGGATCATTTCCGACCGTATCGGTCGCCGCCCGGTGATCTACCTGGGGCTGATCGTGTTCGCCCTCGGCAGCGTGCTCGCGGCTCAATCCGATTCCATCTGGGGCGTGATCGCCGGGCGCATCCTGCAAGGCGCGGGCGCGATTTCCGCTGCGGTCATGGCGTTGCTGTCCGACCTGACCCGCGAACAACATCGCACCAAGGCCATGGCCATGATCGGCATGACCATCGGCCTGTCGTTTGCCGTGGCCATGGTGGTGGGGCCCTTGCTGACTCGCGCGTTTGGTTTGCACGGGCTGTTCCTGGCCACAGGCGGTATGGCACTGTTCGGCATCGTGATCGTGGCCTTCATGGTGCCGCGCTCCACTGGCACGTTGCAGCACCGTGAGTCAGGCGTCGCGCGCAAGGCCCTGTTGCCGACGCTCAAGCACCCGGACCTGCTGCGCCTGGATTTAGGTATCTTCGTATTACACGCCATGCTGATGTGCAGCTTTGTCGCCTTGCCTCTGGCCTTGGTAGAAAAAGCCGGCCTGCCCAAGGAGCAGCACTGGTGGGTCTACCTTACTGCGCTGCTGATTTCGTTCTTCGCCATGATCCCCTTCATCATCTACGGCGAAAAGAAACGCAAAATGAAACGAGTTTTGCTCGGCGCCGTCGCGACGCTGATGCTCACTGAGCTATTCTTCTGGCAGTTCGGCGACAGCCTGCGGGCGCTGGTAATCGGCACGGTGGTGTTCTTCACCGCGTTCAACCTGCTGGAGGCGTCGCTGCCTTCGCTGATCAGTAAAGTTTCACCGGCCGGCGGCAAAGGGACGGCGATGGGGGTGTATTCCACCAGCCAGTTCCTGGGTTCCGCACTGGGCGGCATCATGGGTGGCTGGATGTTCCAGCATGGCGGTTTGTCGGTTGTGTTCCTTGGATGCGCAGGTCTGGCTGCCCTCTGGCTGGCCTTTGCTGTTACCATGCGCGAACCTCCCTATGTGACGAGTCTGCGCTTGCCGTTATCGCCCGAAGCGATCCGCGAAGCCGGTCTGGTCGAGCGCCTTAAGGCCGTTACTGGGGTTACCGATGCCGTGGTTGTTGCTGAAGAAGCCGCCATCTACATCAAATTGGACACCGAATTATTGGATCGCGCGACGCTCGAGCAACTGGTCGACCCAGTGCCGACAGCGCGCCCAGCCTAGGAGAACGTTATGGCCCGTGGGGTTAACAAAGTCATATTGGTCGGTACGTGCGGCCAGGATCCCGAAGTTCGCTACTTGCCTAACGGTAACGCCGTGACCAACCTGAGTCTGGCGACCAGCGAACAGTGGACCGACAAGCAGACCGGCCAGAAGGTCGAGAAAACCGAATGGCACCGTGTGTCGATGTTCGGCAAGGTCGCAGAGATCGCCGGCGAGTACCTGCGCAAAGGTTCGCAGGTCTACATCGAAGGCAAGCTGCAGACCCGCGAGTGGGAAAAAGACGGCATCAAGCGTTACACCACTGAAATCGTGGTCGACATGCAAGGCACCATGCAACTGCTGGGCGGCCGTCCACAGGGCGACCAACAGGGCCAGGGCGGCATGTCCAACTCGGCTCCGCGTCCACAGCAGTCGCGCCCGCAGCCAAGCCAGCAGCCACAGCGTGAGTCGCGTCCAGCGCCACAACAGGCCGCGCCGCAACCGGCTCCGGATTTCGACAGCTTTGATGACGATATCCCGTTCTGAGGTTTAACACCCGGAACACACAGAACCCCCGCTGGCTCAGGCCTCGGGGGTTTTTTATCACCCGTGATCAGCTTCAGTCGAGGCGGCGGTGACAACCATCTCCTTGAACCGCTGCAGCATCGCCGAACCGTCATCGATCCGCGTCGCCAAATGCAACGGCGCCACCAGGCTGCGGCACTCCGTCAATTCCCGATAAACGATGCCATCCCCGCGCAAGCGCTGCATCGACGCCGGCACGATGGATACCCCAAGTCCAGCAGCCACCAGGCTTAGGGTCGCGGTCATGCGCGGAGCTTCCTGCACCACCTGCGGGCTAAACCCTGCTTCACGGCAGGCCACCAGAATTGCGTCGTACAAACCCAGCCCCACACGCCGGCGGTAGAGCACGAAGGACTCGGTCGCCAATGCCGACAAGGGCAGGGGAGATCCCGGATCGATTGCCAGAGGATGATCCGTGGGCAACGCCAGCAACATGGGCTCCACCAGGATCGGTTCGTCTTGCAGCGACTGGGTTGCGCTGAGGGGCGAGCGGATAAATGCTGCATCGAGCTTCTCATGGATCAACGCGTCCAGCAGTTCGCCGGTCCCGGCTTCCTCCAGCACCACCGTAACGCCGACAAAGGTTTCGCGAAACCGCCGTAATACACTCGGCACAAAGGGATGCAGCGCCGCCGAGCTGGTAAACCCGATCGCCAGGCGCCCACGCTCGCCCCGTGCGGCGCGGCGCACCACCTCTGCAATCCCATCTGCCTGGGCGAGAATCTCACGTGCTTCGTCCAGCAATGCGAGCCCGGCCGTCGTGGGCCGCACGCCACGGGGCAAGCGCTCCATCAAGACCACACCCAGTTCGGCCTCGAGGCTTTGCAGCATCCGCGTCAACGGCGGTTGCTGCATGCCCAGGCGTTCGGCGGCGCGGGTGATATAGCCTTCTTCGGCGATGGCCACAAAGGCCTTGAGTTGGCGAAGTTCCAGCATAGGGATACTTTTCAGGTATGGGAGTGCATCAATCCTGGCATTTGTTCTCATGGCTCACAAGATTTAGGCTGTGGACATCCTCAAGAAGAAGGAAAGCCGTGATGAACTGGTCAGCCAAGCAGTACACGATGTTCGAACAGCAGCGCACCCGCCCTGTCCGTGACCTGGTCGCGGCCATTCCTATCGTTGAAGTGCACAATGCCGTCGATTTGGGCTGCGGTCCCGGTAACTCGACTGAGGTGCTCGCCGAGCGCTTCCCGCAAGCGCACATCACCGGTATGGACAGTTCCGATGACATGCTGGTCGACGCCCGCAAACGGCTACCGACATTGAACTTCGAACTCGCGGATATCGGTGCCTGGAACCCTGCGCGCGCCTTCGATGTGATCCTGGCCAATGCGTCCCTGCAATGGCTGCCGGACCACGCCACGCTGTACCCGCATCTCGTCCGCCAACTGACGCCCGGCGGTACGCTGGCGGTGCAAACCCCGGACAACCTCGACGAACCCGCCCACCAGCTCGCCCGCGAAGTCGCGGCAGAGGGGCCATGGTCGGCAAAGATCGGTGCGGTCAAACACAACGAGCGCCACACGGCGAGCTACTACTACGAACTGCTGAGCAAACATTGCAGTACGGTCGATGTGTGGCGCACCACCTACCAGCATCCGTTGGCGAGCCACGCGGCAGTAGTGGAGTGGTTCAAGGCATCGGCGCTGAGGCCCTTCCTCGCGCCTTTGGCCGACAGCGAAAAAACCGCTTTCCTGCAGGAATACCAGGCGCGAATGACCCGTGCCTATCCGGCCCTGGCTGACGGCACTGTACTACTACCGTTTCCGCGCCTGTTCATCATCGCGACCCGCTGACGTCCAAAGGACAAGTGGCGGTCATGCCGCCGCTTGCGCCTTCAAATACTCATCCGCCGACACCACGCTCGCATACCCAAACGCCAGCGACGCCATGTAAGCCCCATGCACCTGCGCCGCCGGAATCACCTGCCCATTGAACTCCAGGTCCCGCGTGGCGCACGCGTCATGAATCACCGTGACCGTGTAGCCCAGGTCCGCCGCCGCCCGCACCACCGCGTCGATGCACATGTGGCTCATGCTGCCGACCACTACCAGGTCCGTGATGCTGCGCTGTTCCAACAGGGCTCGCAGGTTGGTCTCGCGGAACGCATTCACGAAATGCTTGAGCACCACCGGCTCGTTGCCCTCGTTCAACACTTTGCCATGCAGGTGCGCACCCTCGGAGCCGGGCGTGAAGAACAGTGCGTCATCGGAGGTGAACTCATGGCGCACATGAATCACCGCATCGCCCGCCTGGCGAAATGCTTGCAGCACCTGCGCGGCTTTGTCCGCTGCGGCGTCCACGCCGTCAAGTGGCCACTTGCCCTGGGGGAAGTAGTCGTTCTGGATATCGATTAGGATGAGCGCTTGCTTGGCCATGTGTGTTGCCTCGTGATGGGTTGATGGGGCCAGTATCTTAGCTGGCGCCCACACCTGGGATTGGCTGCACCTACAATAACAGGGGGAAAACTGACAATGGTCGTGGTTGAGCTGGGCGTGTTGATCTACCAGGGTGCGCAACTGGCCGCCGTGCACGGTTTGACTGACCTGTTTGGCGTGGCCAATCGCATCGCCGCCGAGCATCAATCCGCGCAGTTGCCATTGCTGCGGGTCAGCCATTGGCAGGTGGATAGCGCCGGCACACCGGTGCGTGTTTTCAGCAGCTATCCCGGTCCCGAGCAGCCGATGATGGCGGTGCTGGTGCCGCCGTCGATCGGCGAGTTTACAGAAGACCAGGCACCCCCGGCGCTGCTGGAATGGATTCGCCAGCAACATGCGGCAGGCACGGTACTGGGCGGTGTGTGCATTGGCTCGATCATGTTGGCGCGCAGCGGGTTGCTCGACGGGCGCAGCGCCACCACCCATTGGTCCTCCGCCAAATCCTTCGCCAGCCGCTACCCGGCGGTGCGCCTGGAGGCCGACAAGCCGATCGTCGATGATGGCGACCTGATCACCAGCGCCGGCTTGATGGCCTGGTCCGAACTCGGCCTGCGCCTGGTCGACCGCCTGATGGGCCCAAGCATCGCGGCCGATACCGCGCGTTTCCTGGTGATCGAGCACAGTGACAGCGCCAGCCAGTGCGGCAGCAACTTCGCGCCGATTCTTGGCCACGGTGACACAGCTATCCTCAAGGTTCAGCACTGGTTGCAGGCCAGCGGTGCGGTGGATGTTTCCCTGGCGGCAATGGCCCGGGAAGCCGGTTTGGAGGAGCGGACTTTCCTGCGGCGTTTTCGCAGCGCCACCGGTTTGAAACCCACCGAATACTGCCAGCACCTGCGTGTGGGCAAGGCGCGGCAGATGCTGGAATTCACCAACGGCACCATCGACCATATCGCGTGGACCGTGGGCTACCAGGACCCCAGCGCCTTTCGCGCCACCTTCAAGAAAATCACCGGCCTTGCGCCCAGCGATTACCGCAGCCGTTTTGGCGTGTGAATCGTGCAGAACGCCGCTGCGTTAACGCGGCGTCGTGCAGAATAAAACAGGCTAACTGCCATCGGTTTTTCCGTAACGGCTTGATTTGAAAAGCATCCTCCATGGAAGAGCCTTGGCCTGATCCCTGCAACCTTCTGCGTACACACATGGCGGGATGGCCAAGGGGGACGCATGACCCCGATTCAACGCAAGAAGCTGGTAGTTGCTCACTCCACGCGTGAGGGCGCGCCGCTGCATGAGGTCGAAACCAATCGTGCCTTGGCACGCTGGCTGGCGCAGATCCTCGGGCTCAAGTTCGGTGGAAGCTATGACGCTGATCTACACGCGGGGCGGGCGTTATACCTGCTGCCCACACAAACTCTGGTCGGTCCCGGCCAGGCGCGGGCACTGAATATCCAAGGTCCGGAGGATTTGTGGGGCGGTTATGTCGACCACGACTTCATCTGCACCAAGGCCATCAGTCATGGCTTGCTCAGCCCTGAAGCCAAAGCGCCCGAAGGGTGGTCGGGGTTGTTTGGCGAACGTGTGCGAAAAGTCGTGCTGGAGGGCTTGAGTGTCTTTGCGCTGGAGGACGCGCGGCCTGCCGCTGCACGCTTGCTGTCCAGCGGCCCCATCCGCTTGAAACCCGTGCACGCCTGCGCGGGCAGAGGCCAGGAAGTTATCCACAGCCTGGATGAACTCGAAGCGGTGCTGGCGCGACCGGATGCCGCACAACTCTTCAGCCAAGGCGTGGTGCTGGAGCAAGACCTGCACAACGTGGTCACCCACAGTGTCGGCCAGAGTTTTATCGGCGATCACGTGTTCAGCTACTGCGGCGAGCAATACCTGACGAAAGATGGACAGGGCGAAGAGGTCTACGGCGGCTCCAACCTGTTGGTGGTGCCCGGTTACTACGCAGACCTGCTGCAACTCGAATTACCCGACGACGTTCGCGAGGCCATCGAGCAAGCCCAAGTCTTCGACGCGGCCGCCGATGAAGCCTATCCCGGCTTCTACGCATCACGGCGCAATTACGACATCGCCCAGGGCCTCGACAATAACGGCCAGCGTCGCAGCGGCGTGCTCGAACAATCCTGGCGCATGGGCGGGGCCAGCAGTGCCGAAGTCGCGGCCCTGCAAAGCTTTATCAACAATCCCGGCCTGCGTGCGATCCATGTGTCCTCCGTGGAAACCTACGTGGACCAGCCCTTGCCGGCTGATGCCATCGAGGTGTATCGCGGCCCGGCGGAAAACAGCGAGTTCCTTCTCAAGTACGTGACGGTTGAATCTTATGACGGCTAGAAGCGAAAGCATTGCGATCGATATCGACGACGAACAGATGAGCGGCACCTTCCTGAGCCCCAAATCCAAAGTACCTGGCGTGTTGTTTGTGCATGGTTGGGGCGGCAGCCAGGAACGAGACCTTGAGCGCGCCAAAGGCATCGCCGGCTTGGGATGTGTATGCCTGACCTTCGACCTGCGCGGGCACGCTGGCACGGGTATTCCTTTGTCCCGCGTCACCCGCGAAGACAATCTGCGCGACCTGCTGGCGGCCTATGACCGACTGCTGGCTCACCCGGCCATCGACACCTCGGCGGTGGCGGTAGTGGGCACCAGTTACGGCGGCTACCTCGCGGCGATCCTCACCTCGCTGCGCCCGGTACGCTGGCTGGCGCTGCGCGTGCCAGCGCTGTACCGCGACCAGGAATGGCTCAAGCCCAAGCGTGACCTGGATAAGGCCGACCTGATGGATTACCGCAGCACCTTGGTCCATGCCGAAACCAATCGCGCCTTGCATGCGTGTTCGGCATTTACCGGGGATGTATTGATCGTCGAATCGGAAACCGATGACCACGTGCCCCACGCGACCATCATGAGCTACCGCGCGGCGTGCCAGCAGACCCATTCCCTGACCCATCGCATCATCGATGGTGCCGACCATTCCCTCAGCGATCCGGTGTCCCAACAGGCGTACACCTCAATCCTGGTGGATTGGATCACCGAAATGGTGGTGGGCGAACGGTTGAGCATCATCCAGTCCCAGTAAGGGTTCAGGCGGGTGTTTTCTTCACCCGCAACGCCTTGGCCTTGGCCTCCACACCGAGGTACATCACCAGCGCGATCAGCAGCGGCAAGATGAAGTAAATCGCCCGATACGCGATCAATCCGGCGAGCAGACTGCCCCGCGACGCCTCATGCTGCAGCAGTGCAATAAACACCGCCTCCAGCACGCCCAGCCCGGCGGGAATATGGGTGAGCACCCCGGCAATCGCGCTGATCAGCAACACGCCCAACACCAGTGGATAGTCCAGCTTGGCCGGCAGCAGGGTGAAAATCACCGCCGCCATCAGCGACCAGTTCAACGCGCCGAGCAGCAACTGCAGGCACGCCATGCGCACTGACGGCAGGTTGATTTCCATGCCGCGAATCGTCCACGCGCGCTTCTTCGAAAACTGGCAGGCCACCAGATAGCCGAGGCTGGCCAGTACCAACAACGCGCCAATGCCCTGCAATGCCGTGGTGCTGACCTTCCACCCCGGCGGCATGGTCACCAGGCCGCTGCTGAACACCACCCCGGCAATCGCCATGTAGCCAAACCAATTGGTGGCCAGGCTCAGGCCGAGAATCTTGGCGATATTGCCGGTGCTCACCCCCAGGCGCGAATACAGGCGATAACGCATGGCGATGCCGCCCACCCACGCGCTCAAGTTGAGGTTGAAGGCGTAGCTGATGATGCCCACCGGCAGGATCTGCTTCCACACCAGGTTCTGGCGGATGTAGGTGCGGCCGATCAAGTCGAAGCTGGCGTACACCAGAAAGCTGCACAACGTCAGTGCCCCCGCGATCACCAGAGTGCGCACCTTGAAATCACCCAGGGTCTGCAGCACTTCGCTCCAGTCGATACGCCGCGCCAGCAGAGTGAACAGCGCGATCAGCACCAGGAAAAAGGCGATAGTCAGCGGTTTCTTCCAGCGTTTGAACCGGGATTCAGCGGTCATTGGCCTGGCTCTCGATGGGTTTCAATCGTGGCTTGTGCGCCGGCAGCCATCCCGTCAACGCTGGGAAGTGGCGCATCACATGAAATACCAGAAAGCCCACGGTCAATCGCCACAGCCACAAGCGCGGTTTGCGGTTTTCCGGCATGGTCTGGCAATGATTGTTGGCGAGTGTTTCCAGGCGTTCGTACAAGTGCTGGTTGAAGGCTCGGTCGCGTATCAACACGTTGGCTTCCAGGTTCAGCGACAGGCTCAACGGGTCCAGGTTGCTCGACCCAACGGTGCTCCATTCTTCATCCACCAACGCGACTTTGCCGTGCAGGGGGCGCTGGCAATATTCGTGGATCACCACCCCGTCCTTGAGCAGATAGTCGTAGAGCATCCGCGCCGCCAACTTGGCCAGCAGCACATCGGGCTGGCCCTGCATGATCAATTGCACCCTCACGCCACGGCGCGCGGCGTTGCGGATTTCCCGCAGCAAGCGGTAGCCGGGGAAGAAATAGGCGTTGGCAATCACCGCACGTTTTTGCGCCTTGCTCAGTGCGTGGATGTACGCCTCTTCAATATCATCGCGATGTTGCACGTTGTCGCGGTAAATCAGCCGCACCAGGCCATCGCCCTGGTCGGTGGACCACAACGAAGGCCGCTGCTGGCGCCGCCGCCAGCCACGTCGCGCGCGGACTTGGCGACCACTTTGCGCCAGGGCAAAATGATGCAGGTCCGCCACCGCCGGGCCCACCACCCGCACTGCATAATCCTGCTTGGCTTCTGGACCGAAATCTCCTAAATGATCGGCGGAGAAATTGATCCCGCCAATAAACGCCACCTGCGCATCCACCACCACAATCTTGCGGTGCAGGCGACGAAACCAGTTGGTGCGAAAGCCCAGTGTCTTGGACGCCGGGTCAAACATCTGCACCGTCACCCCGGCGTCCGCCAGTTCACCGAGAAACGAGGGCGTCAGCTCGCCGCAACCAAAACCGTCCAGGCTTGCCACCACTTTCACTCCACGCTGCGCGGCCTCGATCAGGATGCCGTGCAGTTCATGACCCACCTTGTCTTCGAAGAGAATGAAGGTCTCCAGCAGAATCTCACGCTGCGCCGCGCGCAGGGCTTCGAACACCTTGGGAAAATACGCCTCGCCATTTTCCAGCAACTCGATCTGGTTGCCACTCTGCCAGCCATAATCCAGGTCGCGGGCCTTGGCTTCGTCCGGCGGCTGGTCGGTGGAGATATGTTCCACGGCCACGTTCATAGCTCGATCTCCACCGATAGCGGCACATGGTCGGAGAGGTGGGACCATGGCCGCGTCGTCAGCACCCTGGGGTTATGCACCTTCAGGTTGCGTACATAAATCCGGTCCAGCGGCAGCAATGGCAACCGCGCCGGGAAGGTGCGCGCGGGTTTGCCCATGGACTCGATAAACACTTCCTTCAAACCCGCCTTGCTCAGGTCGGCCTTCTGGCGCCAATCGTTGAAATCACCGGCCACCACTAACGGTGCATCGGCCGGGATTTCGCTGATGCGCTGCTCGATCAAGCGTAATTGCTGCTGGCGGTGCACTTCACGCAAACCCAGGTGGATGCAGATCGCATGGATCTCCTGGCCGGTGCCCGGCAAGCGCAGCACGCAATGCAGCAGGCCCCTGTTTTCATGGCCGCTTTGGGAGATATCGAGATTGTCGTAACGCACGATCTGGAACTTCGACAGCAACGCATTACCGTGGTCGCCATGGGGATAGACCGCGTTGCGCCCGTAGGCGAATTGCGGCCAGATACTGTCGGCGAGGAACTCGTACTGCGGCATGTTCGGCCAGTCACTGAAGCGCTGGGGGTGGCGCTCGTGGGTGCCGTGGATTTCCTGCAGGAACACCATGTCGGCGCCCACGCTGCGCACGGCTTCACGCAATTCGGGCAGGATGAAGCGTCGATTCAGTGCGGTGAAGCCCTTGTGGATATTGACCGTCAACACCGTGAAGCGAGTGATGGCGACGCTGGGGGTGATGGGCACCCAGTCGGGAATCGCAGCCATAGTTGCTCCTGTGAAAAAGTGGTGGGGCCTGGCCCTCGTTTATGGCTGACTGTGATTTTTGACGGAAAGTTTCCAGCGTCCTACAGACGGCATAAAGATGCCGCTGAAGGGGAACGATCAACGCGCAAACCCGTCAGTTCCTTACAGACTCTTCTGAAGGAGCTCGGTGTTTTGCTGAATCTCAAGACTGCATTACTGCTCGGCGCGCTGCTGTTTTGCGGCAGCGGTGCGCTGCAAGCGGCGGCCACCGCGCCGGAAACTGAAGCGCCGGCCAAGCCAGAGTTGCTGGTGGAAGGCGGCCTTCTCGGTGCGATCAGTTCCAGCATTGATGATGTGCAGCAAAAGCTGGACCTCAACCAGAACTTCATTGACGAATGGCGCCTGCGGGCCGACCGGGCTGCCAACGAAGTCGGTCGCCTGGTCAACCAGACCGCTGAGCGTTCCCCGTGGAGCGTGGCCGGGGACTTCCTGTTGCTGTCCGGTGTGTGGATCGGCGCCTTTACGCTGCTGACGTTACTGGGGCGCGTGATAGTGAGACGACTGGGGCAACGCACGTTTTTCGAACGGCGCAAACGCCTCCTAGCGGTGCTGGGCTATGTGGTGCCTTACACGATCCCGGCGCTGATATGCCTGCCCCTGACCTTGTATGTCAGCCATTTTCTGCCCACCTCCGTGGGGCGGGCGCTGGCGCTGTGTTTTGCCTATGCCACCAGCAGTGGCATCTTCTCCACGTCAATGCTGCTGTGTGTGATCGTCATGTTCAATGTCGGCCACAAGCGCCCGGCGGTGCAGATCATTCGCGGCTACTGCCCCAAGCCGCTGTTCCTCATCGGCTTTCTCGCCGCCCTCAGCGACGCCTTGACCAGTCCGCAGATCGCACGCCAACTGGGCGGCAATATCACCAGCAGCATTGCGGTATTCACCGGCCTGCTTGCGACAGTAATCTTTGGCGTATTAGTGGTTCGCCTGCGCCGTCCGGTCGCCCACCTGATCCGCAACCGGCCGTTGGCGCAGCGCATGAAACATCCGGCGCTCCAGCAATCTCTGCGGGTGTTTTCCGGGTTGTGGTACTGGCCGATCCTGTTGATGGTACTGGTCTCGGCAATCAACTTGATCGGTGCCGGCGACGATAATCAGAAGGCCCTGCGTTGCGCGTTGTTCACCACGATCCTGCTGATCGGCACGGTATTCCTCAGCACCGTGTTGCAACACCTGTTCAAATCCCGCAGCCAGGTGGCGATCCAGCGCAGCAGCGCCTACAAGGAACGTTTTCTCAGCCTGTTGCACGCGATCCTGCGCATCGCCATGGCCATTGCTTTTATTGAAATCCTCGGGCGGATCTGGGGCGTGTCCCTGTTCGAGTTCGCCCAGCGCAACTCGGTGGGCCGCGCTATCAGCGATTCGCTGAGCAGCATCGGCCTGATCCTGCTGATGACCTGGCTGTTCTGGGTGGTACTCGACACGGCGATCCAGGAAGCCTTGAAACCACCGGTCAACAAGCGCTCCAGTCGCCAACCGAGCACGCGGGTGAAAACCATCCTGCCGCTGCTGCGTAATGCGGTGAAGATCGTTCTGGTAGTGATCTGCGCGATCACCACCATGGCCAACCTCGGGATCAACGTCGCGCCGCTGCTGGCCGGTGCCGGGGTGGTCGGCCTGGCCATTGGTTTTGGTTCGCAACAACTGGTGCAGGATGTGATCACCGGCCTGTTCATCATTATCGAAGACACGCTATCTATCGGCGACTGGGTGGTACTCGACTCCGGTCACGCCGGCACTGTCGAAGGCCTGACCATTCGTACCCTGCGCCTGCGCGACGGCAAGGGCTTTGTGCATTCGGTGCCGTTCGGGCAGATCAAGGCGGTCACCAACCAGTCGCGGCAATTTGCCTATGCGTTCTTTTCGGTACAGTTCACCTACGACACGGATGTGGACAAGGCGGTGGAACTGATCCGCGAGGCGGGCCAGTCGATCCGCGATGACGTGTTCCTCAAGTACAACCTGCAAGGCCCGCTGGAGGTGTTTGGCGTGGACAAGATGGACCTCAACGGCGTGGTACTCACGGCACAGTTCCGCACGGTGTCGGGTGGGCAATATGCGGTGAGCCGCGCGTTCAACCAGCGCCTGAAAAAGCTTGTGGATAACTGTGATCAGGTGCACTTCGCGCAGACTTATCCACAGCAGGTGTTGCTGCCCAAGCGTACGCCGCAGGTGGATGAGCCGGATGAAGACGTGCCCGCTTCGGTGGTGCTGACCGAGCAACCGCGAACGCAGTGACCCATATGGTAAGCAGGCTTGGCCAACGCGGGACAAGCCTGCTCACCACAACAGGTTCATCGTTTGATCAGTTTTTCTTGCAGCAGCGTGGTCTCGGGTAAACTCAGTTCCAGCAACATTTGTTGCGTGCCGCCGACCATTACCGCCGCCGGCAATCCATCCCGGTACACAATCCGATTACCGCTCACTGCCGGCACCTTGTTGCCGGGCAACAGTGTACCGACCAGGTTCAGCGGATCGGCCCCACACACTGCGATCAAACTCCCGTCATGGGGCCGCCGCCGTACTTCACGCAGCAACGGGATCGCCTCCGGCAGCGCAAACTGCTCACCTGCCAAACCACTGACAAACCGCCCGCCGCGAATTTCCCCGCGTGCTTCCAGCCGGTGAAACGTGCGCAGCAGCTCGCGCCAACTCGGCAGCCAATCTGCCTCACGCTCCAGCAAGCGCCAGAACACCACGCCATAGCGGCGCAGCAAGGTCATGGCGACATGCTCAAGTGCCTCGGCTGAATAGGGCCCGGCAGCCGTTGATGAACGTCGCACCAAGGCCCAGCGCCCGGCATCGTCCATGCCACCGACAAACGCGCCGCGCCCGCGTCGGCTGCTGCGCGCCTGGCGTTTGCTGGCGGGGGTGGTCAGGGCGCGCAGGCCGGCGAAGCTGTCGGCGTTCACCAGCCCTGCGCCGACCAACTCCTGCAACGTGGTTTCCAGCTCGCTGCGCAACAGATGGGCTTCGTGGGACAGCTCATCAAAAAACAGCGCGCCGTGATCACACAGGGCCTGATGCACTTTCTGCGCCTTGGGCGACAGGGTGGTGACATCGGTAACTTCGGTCAATCCGCTCCATAAGCCGACTTGGCTACGGGGCAGCAACACCACCGGCGTGCTGCGCAAGGCCATGGCGCTGGCCTTGTTGCTCAAGCGCAGCCACACCAGTTTGCCGCTGCGGCAGAGTTCGTCGAGCCATGTGGATGAATAATCCTTGAGGCGTGCGCTGAGCAGGTCGTTGTCCCAGGCGGACGTGGCGGCGGCATAGCCTTCAAACTGCCCGACGATTTGCGGCAGCATCGCGCTGCCCTGGCCACGGGTGCCGCCGGACAGGTGCTGCCAGTCGAACAGAAAACGCATGAAATCCTGTAATGCCACCGGTTCGATTTCCCGGCGCAGGCGCTTGACCGTGTAGCGATGAATGCGCGCCAGCAGGTGGCGTTCGCACCACTGCTCTTGTGTGGCCTCGGGGCTGAAATAGCCGCGTAACACATAGCCTTCCTGTTCCAGGCGGGCCAGTGCTTGAGTGACCTGCGTGACCGACAACGCCAGGGGCGCGGCGATCTCGATCAGGCTCACCGGGCCGAACCCACCGAGGCGCGCGCGCAACACTTCCGTCACGGCATCCTCGTAGGTCCACGACTCATCGAAGCCGGGCAGCAACGGCAAGTTGCTCGGATAGATCGCCTGCAGGCAACCCAGGCGCTCAACGGCGACCCACAGGTTGGTGTGTAAGTGAGTGTGCAACTGATAGGCGCGGCCAGCCTTGGCCAGGGCATGCAGCCATTGCGCCCATTGCGGCGTGACTTCGTTGGTGGCGATAAACGCCAGGCTCATCAGCGCCTCATGCATTTCATCCGGCCCGTTGGGCGCCGGCCAGGCTTCTTCGCGCACGGCGACGATGGCATCGGCGTCCAGCGCACCGAGGTCGTCGGTGCTTTGCGGGTCGCTCCAGCGTCGGGTGAGCACGGCCTGGGTGCGGCGTTCCTCCAGCGGCGCATCGTCGAGAAAAGTGTACGGACGGGCGCTGAGAATCTCCGCCGCCATGGGCGAGGGTGCCGGCAGGTCGCGGCTGACCAGGCGCACGTCGCCGCGCTCCATGCGCCGCAGCAGGGCCAGCCAGGCGTCGCAGTCCATGGCTTCATGCAGGCAGTCGTCGAGGGTTTGTTCCACTAACGGGTGCTCGGGCACGTCGCGCTCACCGGCGAGGTTTTCCAGGCAGGCAATCTGGTCCGGGAACACGCTGGCGATCAGGTCTTCGCTTTTCATGCGCTGGATCTGCGGCGCGACCTTGCGCCCACCGGTATACCGCGGCAACGCCAAGGCCACACCGGCATTCCAGCGCCAGCGCACGCCGAACAGCGGCGCATCCAGCACGGCCTGGATCAGGATATGTTCGGCGCTTTGGCTGTTGAGGTAGCGCCACACCTCATCCAGCTCGAAGCTGTGGCTGGTGGACAGCGACAGCACGATCGCATTTTCGCTGGCCGCCGCCTGCAACTCGAAGTTGAACGTGCGGCAAAACCGCTTGCGCAGGGCCAGGCCCCAGGCACGGTTGACGCGGCTGCCGAACGGCGTGTGGATGATCAATTGGGTGCCGCCGGACGCGTCGAAAAATCGCTCCATGATCAGCGTGTCCTGGGACGGCAATGCACTCAGGGCCTGGCGTGCGCGGGCGAGGTAGTCGAGGATCTGTTCGGCGCTGGCGCGGTTCAGGCCGAGTTCGCCGGTCAGCCAGGCCTGTGCGGCTTGCAGGTCGCCGGGTGTGGCGCCGAGCAGCGTGTCCAGTTGACCTTGCAAACGCGCCACCGCCGCCGACAGCTCGTGACTGCGCCCAGGCGCTTCGCCTAGCCAGAAGGGGATGGTCGGCGGTTGGCCATGGGCGTCCTCGACCCGCACTTTGCCGGCTTCGACCCGCAAGATCCGATAGGAGGAATTGCCAAGCTGGAAGATATCCCCGGCGATGCTTTCCACCGCGAAGTCTTCGTTGACGCTGCCGATGTTCAGGCTCTGGGGTTCGAGCAACACGCTGTAGTCGGCGTTGTCGGGGATGGTGCCGCCGCTGGTCACGGCGGTCAGCTTGGCGCCGCGCCGACCACGCAAGGTGCGGGTCAGGGCGTCGCGGTGCAGGTAGGCGCTGCGCATGCCCTGGCGACCGTTGTAGCCGTCGCAGAGCATCTGCAACAGTGCCTGGTAATGACGTTCGTCGAGTTCGGCGTAGGGCGCGGCGCGATGGATCATCTCCAGCAAGCCTTGCTCCGACCATTCACGGGCGCTGACTTCGGCGATGATTTGTTGGGCCAGCACGTCCAGTGGCGCCACCGGTATGTGCAGGGTGTCCAGTTCGCCTCGACGCACGCAGTCGAGCAGGGCGGCGCATTCGATCAGATCGTCGCGGGTGGTAGCGAACAGGCGCCCTTTGGGTGTGCCGCCAACCTGGTGACCGGAGCGGCCGACCCGTTGCAGAAAACCGTTGATGGAACCCGGCGAACCGATCTGGCACACCAGGTCCACATCGCCGATATCAATCCCCAGCTCCAGGGATGCCGTGGCGATCAGCACTTGCAGCTCGCCGCCCTTGAGGCGCTGCTCGGCATCCAGGCGCATCTCCTTGGCCAGGCTGCCGTGGTGGGCAGCCACCGCAGTTTTGCCCAGGCGCTCGCTCAAGTGCCGGGCCAGGCGTTCGGCCAGGCGTCGGGTGTTGACGAACACCAGAGTGGTGCGGTGCTCGCGCGCCAGTTCGGCGAGGCGGTCGTAGACCAACTCCCACACGTCATTGGCCATCACCGCCGAGAGCGGCACGGGCGGCACCTCGATATCCAGATCGCGCGGGCGGGCGTGGCCGATATCCACAATCGCGCAGTCCCGGCCAGTGCCCACCAGGAACCGCGACACCGCGTCGATGGGCTTTTGCGTGGCCGACAAGCCAATGCGCATCAGCGGCTCGGCGCACAAGCCTTGCAGGCGCTCCAGGCTCAGGGCGAGATGGCTGCCACGTTTGCCGGCGGCGATGGCGTGGATTTCATCGACGATCACCGTGCGTGTGCTGGCGAGCATCTGGCGACCGGAGTCCGAGCCCAGCAGCACGTAGAGCGATTCCGGGGTGGTCACCAGGATATGCGGCGGGCGCTTGCGCATCTGGGCGCGGTCTTTTTGTGGGGTGTCGCCCGTGCGCACGGCGGTGCGGATGATCAGCGGCGGCAGATCCAGGCGCTGCAAATGCTCGGTGATCCCGGCCAGCGGGTTTTGCAGGTTGATCTGTATATCATTGGACAGCGCCTTGAGCGGCGACACGTAGACCACCAGCGTCTCATCCGGCAGATCACCGCCGTTGGCCAGGCCTTGGTGGACCAGGTCGTCCAGCACCGCCAGGAACGCGGTGAGGGTCTTGCCGGAGCCGGTGGGCGCGGCGATCAGGGTCGATTGGCGCTGGCGGATCAGCGGCCAGGCCTGGGCCTGGGCGCCGGTCACCGAGGGGAACGTGCTGCGCAACCAGGCGCTGACGGCGGGGTGGAAGCCGGTCAATGCGGTATCAGTGGATTCAGGAAGGCTCATGCAATGATTGATAGCCCCAGTTCCAACAAGTTGCAATGGCACAGTTAATCCGTGACGGTTGCGCGATGAACCCGCAAAATGCAACGATTCTGACCAATACCTGAATAACCTTCGTTCCAACAGACCGGGCCTGCTCAATCTATGCGAATGCGCCTTATGTTACTGGGCGGCGGGAATGCCCTCGGGCAGGCGCTGATTCGCCTCGGTGCAGAGGAAGACATCGGTTTCCTCGCACCCAAACCGCCCCAAGACGGCTGGGATGCCGCAAGCCTCACCCAATTGCTCGACGACACCCGTCCCGACGCGTTGATCAACCTCGCCTACTACTTCGACTGGTTCCAGGCCGAAGCGGTCAGCGAGCCCCGTCTGGCTGCCCAGGAGTTCGCCATCGAGCGCCTGGCCGAGCTGTGCCAGCACCACAGCATCACCCTGTTGCAGCCATCCAGCTACCGCGTGTTCGATGGCTCCCGCGCCACCGCCTACAGCGAAAAAGACGAGCCGGTGCCCCTGGGCCTGCGCGGCCAGGCGCTGTGGCGTATTGAACAGAGCGTGCGCGCCACCTGCCCGCAACATGTGTTATTGCGCTTTGGCTGGCTGCTGGATGACAGCGTCGACGGCACCCTCGGGCGCTTCCTGGCCCGGGCCGAGAAGCCGGATGAGTTGCTGATGGCGGACGACCGTCGCGGCAACCCGACACCGGTGGATGACGCGGCGCGGGTGATCATTTCGGTGCTCAAGCAACTCGATTGCGCGGCGCCGCTGTGGGGCACTTACCACTACGCCGGCCATGAGGCGACCACGCCGTTGGCGCTGGGCCAGGCGATCCTCACTGAAGCGCGCAACTACCACCCGCTGGCAATCGAATCCCCCACCGCCCAGGCCCACGCGGCCCGACCGGATGCGAGCGAAGAACCGCAACACGCGGTGCTCGCCTGCAAGAAAATCCTCCACACCTTCGGCATCAAGCCTCGGGCGTGGCGAGCGGGGTTACCGGCGTTGCTGGACCGGTTCTACCGCCATGGCTGACCCAATACAAAACCCAATGTGGGCATGAGCTAAATGTGGGAGGGGGCTTGCCCCCTCCCACATTGGTTTTTGTGTTGTTGGTCAGGTCGGTGTCAGAACTTGTAGCCGATACCCACCATGTAAACCATCGGGTCCACGTCCACATTGACCTTGGCGCGAGTGCCAGGGGCGACCGCGTTGTTTTCCACGGTGGCCTTGGTGCTGATGTCGATGTAGCGCGCCTGGGCGTTGATCATCCACTTGTCGTTGATCATGTAGTCGGCGCCGATCTGCGCGGCCCAGCCCCAGGAGTTCTCAGCCTTGAAGTTGCTGAAGCCTGCGCCTTGGGCACGGCTGCCGACGTGCTCGTCGTAGATCCAGGTGTAGTTGATACCGGCGCCCACGTACGGTTGGAAGGCCGACTTGTTGTCCAGCGGGTAGTACACGACGCTCAGGGTCGGCGGCAGGTGTTTCAGGGTGCCGAGCTTGCCGTTGGCGGCGCCGAGGGCGGTGCCCTTGATCTTCACGTCATGCTCGAACGGCGTGGCGGCCAGCAGTTCGATACCCACGTGATTGGTCAGCATGTAGGCGAAGTTCAGGCCCAACTGAGTGTCGCTGCTCATGGTCGCCTTGCCGCCCAGGTTGGCGCCGGCCAATGGGCCTTGGTCAACCTTGACGTGGCCGCTGTCGGCCTTCGGGTTCACGGTGATTGCACCAGCGCGAACCAGAATGTCGCCCGCTTCGTGAGCGTGTGCGACGGGGGCAACGAGGGCGAGCGCGAAGAGGGACGCGCCGAGCAGAGACTTGTTCATGGGAGCTCCAAAGGACGTTTAAAAGTTGTACGTCCAATGGTAAAGATCGTTCCGTTCGGTCTTTTGACTCAGCTCAATGAAAGGGCGATAAGCGTTATTCGGGCAATTCGTACATGTAAATCTTCTCGGCCTCCATCTGGTAACCGGCATCGGCCAGTTCGCTGGTGGACGGTTTGACCTGCATCGCGCCCTCGATCCAGTACGGCTGATACAGCTCATCGAGCTTCACGCCGATTTCGCTTTTGACATGCACGATCTGGTTCGACGGCGGCGGTGGCACATGGATGCACGCGCCGAAATACGGCACCAGCAAGAACTCGGTGGTGCGGCCGTTTTCGCTGACCTCCAGTGGCACGATGTAGCCGGGCAAGCGAATGTGCTGGCCATCAAGCGCTGGCACCACCGGTGCGTTGGGCAGGTCCTGCTTGGCTGCGGGTGCCGATTCCAGTGCATCCGCCATGCTGGAGAGATTGTGCAGTGGTTGCATGTTCGGCACTTCTGGCGGGGCATCCGGCGGTATCAGTTCCGACCACGTCAGTTCTTTGGGCTCGGCTGCCCAGGCGGGCAGGGCAAGCAGCAGCAACAGTGCGAACAGGACGCGACGCATCAAAGCCTTCCTCATAAACGTATGGACAGGCCATCGGCCAGGGATTGCCGATAGGCGCGCCACGCGGGCACGCTGCCCATCAACAGCGCGGCGCCCAGGATACCGGCGAGCAGCGTCCATTCATATTCGCTCGGCCACGACATCGGCAGGTCCAGGCCGTAGTTGGCCTGCAGATACCCGCGCGACGCGGCGATGCACACGTAGAGCAAACCAACGCCCGCCACCACGCCGGACAGCGCCAGGGCGAAGGCTTCGAAGATCAGCAGCGTCGCGATATGCCAGGGCCGTGCGCCCACCGAACGCAAGATCGCCATTTCGCGGCGGCGCTCGTTGAGACTGGTGAGGATCGCCGTGAGCATGCCGATCAGGCCGGTAAGCACCACGAACAGCGAGATCACGAACAGCGCTTTTTCGGCGGTGCCCATCATGCTCCACAACTCTTGCAGCGCCACGCCAGGCAGGATCGCCAGCATCGGCTCGCCACGGAATTCGTTGATCTCCCGTTGCAGGGCGAAGGTGGAAATCTTGTTGTTCAGGCCGAGCATGAACGCGGTGATGGCTTGGGGCGTGAGGTCCATATTGCGCGCCTGGTCGGCGCTGATGCGGCCTTTGCCCTGGGCCGGTACGCCGTTGTGCCAGTCGATATGGATCGCTTCCATGCCGCCGAGGCTGATGTGCAAGGTGCGGTCCACCGGGGTGCCGGTGCGCTTGAGAATGCCGACCACGGTGAAGGGCTTGTCGTCGTGCTTGACCAGGCTGACCACTGCCACGCCATGGGCCAGCACCAGTTTGTCGCCAAGTTTGTAGTGCAACGCGTCGGCGACTTCGGCGCCCAGCACCACTTCGAATGGGTCGGTGGCGAAGGCACGACCGCTGGCCAGTTCGAGGTTCTGCTTGCGCCCGTACTGGTAGTGCTCGAAGTAGGACTCGTTGGTGCCCATCACGCGGTAGCCGCGATGGGAGTCGCCGAGGGAAATCGGAATCGCCCATTTCACCTGTGGGCTGGCGGCGAAGTGTTCGAAGCTGTCCCAGCGGATGTTGTTGGTGGCGTTGCCGATGCGGAATACCGAGTACAGCAACAGGTTCACCGAACCGGAACGGGCGCCGACGATCAGGTCGGTGCCGCTGATGGTACTGGCGAAACTGTTGCGCGCTTCAACGCGTACGCGCTCCACCGCGAGCAGCAAGCAGACTGAAAGCGCGATGGCGAACGCGGTGAGGATCGCGGTAAAGCGGCGGTTAGCCAGGCTGGCCATGGCTAGACGGAACAGATACATCTCAAACCTCTGCGAGCGTGGCGGCGCGATTGAGTTCGGCCAGCGACAGGTTGCGGTCGAACAGCGGAGCCAGGCTCTGGTCATGGCTGACAAACAACAAGCTGGCCCCGGCCTCGCGGCATTCGGCGAACAACAACTGAATGAACGCTTCACGGGCGTCGTAATCCAGGGCCGAGGTGGGTTCGTCGGCGATCACCAGTTCCGGTTGGCCGATCAGTGCGCGGGCTGCGGCCACCCGTTGTTGTTGGCCGATGGACAGTGAATCGGCGCGACGTTCCAACAAGCCAGGATCTTTCAAGCCCAAGTGCGCCAGCAAGGTGGCGGCGGCCTGGTCGACACTGCCGTGACGCTGCTTCGCCCGTTGTGCACGCAGCTTGGAAAAGTGACAAGGCAACTCGACGTTCTCGCGCACCGACAGAAACGGCAGCAGGTTGAACTGCTGGAAGATGTAGCCCGTGTGGTCGACGCGGAAACGATCGCGGGCGCCCGCCGACAGTTCGGTCAGCTCCTGGCCGAGCAGGCGAATGCTGCCCCGGCTGGGTTTCTGCACACCGCCCAGCAACCCGAGCAGAGTGGTTTTACCGCTGCCGCTCGGGCCTTTGAGAAACAGGGTTTCCCCTGCTTCCAGGCGGAAGGCGGGGATGTCCAGCAACTGTGGGTGACCGGGCCAGTTGAAGCCCAGGTCGGACAGTTCTATTAACGCTTGGGTCATAGGAAATCAGTGGTCTGGTGTGATTTTGATGATGACGCCGATCAAGTGTGGGAGCTGGCTTGCCTGCGATGCAAACGACTCGGTCCATCAGTAACACCGTGTTGATGCTTTCGCAGGCAAGTCAGCTCCCACAGTGATTGGGTTTTCAAATCAGAATTTGAGGGTGGCTGCCTGGTTCGTCGCTTCAACACCTTGCTGGCCGCTCGGGCCGATCAGTTGTACCTGAATTTTCTGGGTGGCGGGGAAGGTCTTGAACACCTGGGCCAGGTCCAGATTGCTCAGCGCCGTCGGTGTGGCGCAGGTGAACTGATAGTGGGCGTGGATTTCGCTGTGGTCGTGATGATGCTCGTGGGCGCCGTCTTTGGCGTCATCATCGTCGTCGTCATGGTCGGCTTCGGGCTTGTCGCCAAACAGCGGGCTGTTGAGTTCCTGGCTGCTGACCACACAACCGGCGGCCTTGGGCAGGCTGAACAGGGCCTGTGGGTTCTCCAGCTGTTTGCGTGCGGCAGCGACCTTGGCTTTGTCGGCTGGGGTAGTGGCCTGGTGTTCGAAGCCCACGAGGTTCATGGCCGGGCTGTCAAATTCCAACTCCAGTGCCTGCCCGTCGAGTACGGCGTTAAGGCGGCCAACGCCATGTTCATGGGCGCCGAGGCTGCCGTGTTCATGCTCGTGATCGTCGTGAGCGTGGGCGACAGCCAGTGGCAGCAGGGCAAACGGCAAAGCGAGCAGCAGACGACGCATGAGAGGGCTCCAGAACATGAAAGTTTTGTTATGTGATCTTATAACAATAATGCCGGGAGTTTGAACGCCCGCTTGGCGTTGCGCAAGTCGCGTGGGAGCATGCCTGTCAGAAAAATGCAGGAGTAAGGACGATGTTGCGAATTCGTGGAACGGTCGGCGATCTGCCGGTGGATTTGACCTTGGAACTCGACGAGGGCGACTGGGCTCGGTTGGGCGCACAGTTGCAGGCTGCCCCCGCGCCAACGGCGACACCCGTTGCGCCAGTCAAACAGACCGATGATCTGTGGCAGAGCGCCCAGGAACTATTGCGCAAAGCCGGGCAGCTCAGCGGGTTGGAGTTGTTGGATCAACTGGAAGGGTTGGCCGGCGATGCTGCGTCCGGCAAGCGCTTGCTGGTGCGCTTGCGGCACAGTGCCAATGTGAAAGTGGCCAGCGGCGCCGATACGCCGCTGTACAGCTGGGTCGGCGCCTAGTACAGCGCGGCGAACAATTTGCGGCGATACACGGTGACCAGTGGATGGTCATTGCCCAGCAGTTCGAACACCTGCAGCAACGTCTTGTGCGGCAAACCTTCGCTGTAGCTGCGATTGCGGATAAACAGCTTCAGCAAACCTTCCAACGCCGCGTCGTATTGCTGGCGTGCCAGTTGTTGAATCGCCAGTTGATAGGCCGCTTCATCGTCTTGCGGGTTTTGCGCCAGGCGGCTTTTCAGCTCGGCGGCGTCGGGCAGGTCGGCAGCCTGACGCAGGAAAGTGATCTGTGCCTTGGCCCCGGCGAGCGCGGCTTTGTGATCGTCGCTTTTCACGGCATCCAGCACGGTCTGAGCTTCACCCAATTCACCGCGTTCAGCCAGGCAGCGCGCGTAGAGGATCAGCGCGGCAGCGTTGGTGTTGTCCTCGCCCAACAGCGCGACCAGCAGCGCTTCGGCATCGCTGATACGCCCATCGGCAAACAGCGCTTGAGCCTGTTCCAGTGGGTCGGCCGCAGCCGGCGGTGGCATCTGCACATGCGGCTCCAGCATCGCCCGCACCGCCGATTCCGGCTGCGCCCCGGCAAACCCGTCCACCGGCTGGCCATCCTTGAACAACACCACGGTCGGCAGGCTGCGAATACCAAAGCGCGCAACGATATCCTGCTCGGCCTCGCAATCGACCTTGGCCAGCAGCAGTTCGCCCTGATAACTCTCGGCGATCTGTGCCAGCAACGGCATCAGCGCCTTGCACGGCGCACACCACTCGGCCCAGAAATCCACCAGTACGGGCTTGTGGAACGAATTCTCGATCACCGCCTGGTCGAAGGTGGCAGTGGTGACATCGAAGATATACGGCGTGGGCTCACTCATGGGTCGTCTCGAATAAAGCGGGAATGGGGGCAACTATAAGGGCTGGCGCGGTTGGCTGAAAGCGCAAGAATCTACAGTGGGCTGATTTGTCTGGGGGGCGCCGATACCCTTTGTTGTTTTGACATGGAGTCGGGCCCTCAGGATAACTGTCTGTGTTATGAAATTACGTAAAAATTTCACAATGTAGACATAGGATTTAGGTGCGTAAAAAAATTAACTATTTACCACGATGCTCGGGAATGTTTGCGGTTCTATAAGGCTTCGTCGGTTAATGAGTTAGTGTTTATGTTTACTAAATTATCTGCATTTGTTTTTGTGGGGCTCAGTTATATATCGCAGCCTGTCAACGCTGAAATTGATATTGGCAGAGGAGTCGAGAATTTTGCGCCCGGCAGAGTACTGAATAATCAAGATGGGCTCTATGACTATTGGAGCGGTGTTGGGCGAATTCAAAGTCCCACCCGATGTGTTGGGACGTTGCTGGATACTAGAGTTGATGGAGTCGCCAAAGGTCCTGCTTATGTTTTGACGAATGGGCACTGCGTCAGTTGGGACGGGGGCGAGATTCTAAGAAATACCGACTTTGAGGGGACCATACAGTTCAAATTTTTTACAGGTCAAGAAAGTACCGCGAAAGCCTACCCGTTCAAGAAAGTCAATTGGAGCAGCATGCGCGGTGTGGATCTGGCCATTCTGGAGTTGCAGGCAAGCCTTGCCTCGGTGATTGAAGACGGTGTTCAACCTCTTTTATTTGGGCAGCGTCCTGATGAAGGCACGGATATTCTGGTGGTTGGCAGTAAAGGCATTGACCCCCTGCAGGTGGCCGCTTGCCAGTTGGAAAGCTCACCAGAAGTGGTTGAGGGTGTTTGGGTATGGCGCCATACCATGAAAAATAAGTGTAAAGGTATCGGGCCTGGCAGTTCTGGCAGCCCGATTATTGAGCGCTCTACCAATAAAATAGTAGGGCTGTTAAACACGGAGTATGATTACGGGGCGTATCAGTGTGGTATACACATGCCCTGCCAGATCAAGGATGGAAAATTTTACACGGAGATAACCAATTACGGGATTTCGACGGACAGGATCGACCGTTGCTTTGTTGACGGTGTATTTTCCGAAGACCCGGCGCGATGTGTATTGTTTCCCGCTTATTCGATTGTTGGCGATGTAGCGCGCCAACAGCAATATTATCTTCCTGAAGATTTAACTACGGGCTCGCCTGCCGTCTATCCAAAATGGAATATGCGATTCACCCTTGATAAACCGTTTTATCGCTACAAGGTGACCAGGCGGCCGAGGACGTGTGAGGTGGTGCATGGTTATAGCGACATAATAGACAGTGCTAACGCTTATATTAATGATGAGATTGGGCCGCAGGTGGGCATCCATACACTGTGTGTTATTGGTGTGGATAGTCGAGAAAGCTTGCCTTTTCCCGGGGTGATGAGAAATGCGCTGAATGCAGTGGTTGAGTTGAAGGCTGCTGATAAGAACGTTGAACCTTTGGTGCGATTTCGGAGCAATTGGTTTGGTAGATATGCTGAGTTTCGTCGTGCCCCGCCTTCGCGTAATCAATTCTTTATGAAGTACGGTCAGCCCGCGCAAGTGGATTGCACGACTCAGGATGGCTATACAGAGGTGGAATTTAAAGAGGGGCAAGGCACTTCTGTCGTTAAACTTGAGCCCCGGCCTGGCCTTGTGTGTGTCTATAGCAAAGACATCCGAGGCACTTCTTCACCAGTTGAGACTTATCCTTAGGTCCCACGTGCAAAGGCACACCGGCCTACCGTGTTAACGCCGTGAATGGTACAGGCTCACCTTGCGAAACTCCCAAGGCTCGGCCAGGTCCGGCAGGGTCAGGGCATCGAGGATGCCCAGGCGCTGATAATCCGGGTGCTGGAAGTCGCGCACCCGCGAATCCGCCACCAGCGCTTCGCGGCCACGGGTCAGGAACTGATCCAGCAGCGGCAGGTTCGCGCGGTCGTAGAGCACGTCGGCCACCAGGATCAGGTCGAAGCGATCGGCTTCGGCGAAGAAATCCGCCGAATAACCCAGCTCTACGCCATTGAGTTCGGCATTCGCCCGGCAGGACGCCAGCGCCAGTGGGTCCAGGTCGCAGGCCACCACTTCCAGGGCGCCCGCCTTGACGGCGGCAATCCCTGCGACACCGGAGCCGGCGCCAAAGTCCAGCACACGTTTACCGGCGACCCATTCAGGGTTCGCCGCCAGATAGCGCGCCAAGGCCAAGCCACTGGCCCAGCAAAAACTCCAGTAGGGCGGTTCATGCAGGATGCGCCGGGTTTCTTCGGGGCTGAAGGCGCGGTCCATGTTGTCCGCATCCAGCAGCCACAACGACAACCCAGTGCCCGGCAGCGGGCAGGGCGCCAATTGCGCGTCGCCGATCAGTTCGCTGAGGGCGGCTTGCAGGCCCAGCGGTGGCGTCATGGTGCCTTGACGAGCTGCAGGGGGCCGGTGGTCTGGGTGATCGCCTGGGTGATACGCACGGCGGGCAGGTGCAGGATCAACTGGCCGGACTGGCTGGCGCGGCCACGCAATTCAACCCGTGCACCGGCCGGGAAGGCCTCGGGGTTGAAGCGCAGGCGGAAGGCCAGGGGCTTGCCGTTGCCGGTCAGCACGCTGCTGGCCAGCAATTGTTGCGGGCGCGAGCGGTCGTCGATCACCAACAGCGCCATCTCCACTTCGGCACCGGCCGGAATGTTGGTCAGGCTGCCGCTGATTTCACGCTGATAGGCGGGCAGGGGGCCGAGGTCTTCAATGCCCGGGACTTTTTTCTCTTGCGCGGGCGTCGGTTGAGGCGTGGTCGGTTTGGGGGCTTCGCTGCTGCAGGCGACCAGGAAACTGAACAGGGTGAGCAAAACAAGTGGTCGTAACTGCATGTACGGCTCCAGAAAGGACAAAATCCGTGGCTTAAAAAATATGAAACATAATAGTCAGCCTATATACCGTAAAGGCTATGGCTTGTCTTGCCACGGGGATGCGCTACCATGGCCCTCCCTTTATTTGTTGCCTGCCTACCATGCACTGTCCCTTCTGCGGTGCCAACGACACCAAGGTCATTGACTCGCGTCTGGTCGCCGAGGGCGATCAAGTGCGTCGCCGGCGCGAATGCCTGGCCTGCGGTGAACGTTTCACCACCTTCGAAACCGCCGAACTGGTATTGCCGCGCCTGATCAAATCCGACGGCAGCCGCCAGCCTTTCGACGAAGAAAAACTGCGCGCCGGTATGCAGCGTGCCCTGGAAAAACGCCCGGTGAGTGTCGAGCGGCTGGAGGCGGCGCTGGTGCATATCAAGCACAAGCTGCGTGCGACCGGCGAGCGCGAGGTCAAGAGCCTGGTGGTAGGAGAGTTGGTGATGGGCGAGCTGCAAAAGCTCGACGAAGTCGCCTACATCCGTTTCGCCTCGGTGTATCGACGCTTCCAGGACCTCAATGAGTTCCGCGAAGAGATCGACCGCCTGGCCCGGGAGCCTGCCAAAGAATGAACCCACCGTCTGCCGAACAAGCGGTGCTCGACGCCCATTACATGGCCCGCGCCTTGGAACTCGCGCGCAAAGGCTTGTACACCACCCATCCCAACCCGCGTGTAGGTTGTGTGATCGTGCGCGATGGGCAGGTTGTCGGCGAAGGCTGGCATGAGCGCACCGGCGAGCCCCATGCCGAACCCAACGCCCTGCGTGCCGCTGGTGACAAGGCCCGTGGCGCCACGGTGTACGTAACCCTCGAGCCGTGCAGCCACCATGGGCGCACACCGCCCTGCGCCGATGCCCTGGTCACGGCCGGTGTCGCCCGTGTCGTGGCCGGCATGCAGGACCCTAACCCCGAAGTGGCCGGGCGCGGCATGCAGCGTCTGGCGCAAGCCGGGATCGAGGTCTTGAGTGGCGTGCTGGAAGCCCAGGTCCGCGCGTTGAATCCGGGATTCCTCAAGCGCATGGAGCACGGCCTGCCCTTCGTGCGGGTCAAGCTGGCGATGAGCCTGGACGGCCGCACTGCCATGGCCAGCGGCGAAAGCCAATGGATCACCGGCCCTGCGGCCCGCGCTGCCGTGCAGCGCCTGCGTGCCGAGGCCAGTGTGGTGCTGACCGGCGCCGACACGGTGTTGGCCGACGGCGCCCGCCTGACCGTGCGCGCCGCCGAACTCGGCCTGGACGAAGCCACCACTGCGCTGGCCATGTCGCGCCCGCCGTTGCGCGTGCTGATCGATGGCCGTTTGCGCGTGCCGCTCAACGCACCGTTCTTCAAGGCCGGGCCGGCGCTGGTCATCACCTGCGTGACACCGGAAAACCAGTTTCCCCGTGGCCCCGAGTGCCTGGTGGTGCCCGGCGTTGACGGCCAGGTCGACCTGCGTTCGGCGCTGGTCGCCTTGGCCGCCCGTGGCGTCAACGAAGTGTTGGTGGAGGCAGGCCCAAGCCTGGCGGGCGCCTTTGCCCAGCAAGGCCTGGTGGATGAGTACGTGATATTCGTCGCCGGCAAGTTCCTGGGCTCCGCTGCCCGGCCTTTGCTGGACTGGCCGCTTGAGAAACTGGCCGATGCCCCCCAACTCAAGATCACTGAAATGCGCGCTGTAGGCGACGACTGGCGAGTCACTGCCATCCCGCTTCCACCCGCGAGCGTATAATTCTGACCGGGCGCTCAAGTGCCCGTCCCGTTTTCCAGGAGAAGGCCATGTTCACCGGCATTATCGAATCCATCGGCAGCATCCGCGCCATGACCCCCAAAGGCGGCGACGTGCGCCTGCTGGTTGAAACCGGCAAGCTGGACCTGGGCGACGTCAAGCTGGGCGACAGCATCGCCGTCAGCGGCGTGTGCCTCACCGTCATCGACCTGCCGGGCAACGGCTTTGCCGCCGATGTCAGCCGGGAAACCCTGGACTGCACCGCGATGAACGACCTCAAGGCCGGCAGCCCGGTGAACCTGGAAAAAGCCCTGACCCCGACCACCCGCCTCGGCGGTCACCTGGTCAGCGGCCACGTCGACGGCGTCGGCGAAGTGGTAGCGCGCAGCGAAAACGCGCGTGCCGTGGAATTCCGCATCCGCGCGCCCAAAGAGCTGGCCAAGTACATCGCCCACAAAGGCTCGATCACCGTCGATGGCACCAGCCTCACCGTGAACGCCGTGAACGGCGCCGAATTTGAACTGACCATCATTCCCCACACCCTCAGCGAAACCATCATGGCGTCTTACCAGCCAGGTCGCCGGGTGAACCTGGAAGTGGACTTGCTTGCCCGTTACCTGGAGCGCCTGTTGTTGGGCGAAAAGGCCGCAGAGCCTGCAACCGGGAACATCACCGAAAGTTTTCTGGCCGCTAACGGCTACCTGAAATCCTGACCAAGGGGGTGCCGCGTGGCGCTCAATAGCATCGAAGAACTGGTTGAAGACATCCGCCAAGGCAAGATGGTCATCCTGATGGATGACGAAGACCGCGAGAACGAAGGCGACATCATCATGGCCGCCGAGGCCTGCAAGCCTGAGCACATCAACTTCATGGCCAAGTACGCCCGCGGGCTGATCTGCATGCCCATGAGCCGCGAGCGCTGCGAGTTGCTCAAGTTGCCGCTGATGGCGCCGCGCAATGGCTCGGGTTTTGGCACCAAGTTCACTGTATCGATCGAGGCCACTACCGGCGTCACCACCGGCATTTCCGCCGCCGACCGCGCCCGCACCGTGCAAGCCGCTGCTGCCAAGGACGCCAAGGCCGAAGACATCGTCAGCCCCGGCCACATCTTCCCGCTGATGGCCCAGCCGGGTGGCACCCTGGCCCGTGCCGGCCACACCGAAGCCGCCTGCGACCTGGCGCGCATGGCCGGTTTCGAGCCCTGCGGCGTGATCTGCGAAGTGATGAACGACGACGGCACCATGGCCCGTCGTGCTGAACTCGAAGCCTTTGCCGCCGAACACAACATCAAGGTGGGCACCATTGCCGACCTGATTCACTACCGCATGATCCACGAACGTACCGTTCAGCGGATTGCCGAGCAGCCACTGGACAGCGAACTGGGCCAATTCAATTTGGTGACCTACCGTGATTCCGTGGAAGGCGACGTGCACATGGCGTTGACCCTGGGCACCATTTGCGCCGAAGAGCCGACCCTGGTGCGTGTGCACAACATGGACCCATTGCGCGACCTGCTGATGGTCAAGCAACCGGGTCGCTGGAGCCTGCGCGCTGCCATGGCTGCGGTCTCCGAGGCCGGCAGCGGTGTGGTGCTGCTGCTCGGTCACCCGCTGGATGGCGATGTGCTGCTGGCGCATATCCGCGAAACGGCGGACCACACGCCGGTGAAAAAACCGACCACCTACAGCATCGTCGGGGCCGGTTCGCAGATCCTGCGTGACCTGGGCGTGCGCAAAATGCGCCTGATGAGCGCACCGATGAAATTTAATGCGATATCCGGTTTCGACCTGGAAGTAGTAGAATACGTGCCCTCCGAATAAAGGCCGGCGATTTTCGCCCCTTGTTCGCGGTTCAAATATCACTAAGGGACGCGTCATACACGCGTCCCGGCTCTTTAAGAGATTTGTCGAATGACCCTGAAGACCATCGAAGGTACCTTCATCGCCCCCAAAGGCCGCTATGCCCTGGTGGTTGGCCGCTTCAACAGCTTCGTGGTTGAAAGCCTGGTAAGCGGTGCCGTTGACGCCCTGGTTCGCCACGGTGTGAGCGAAAGCGACATCACCATCATCCGTGCCCCTGGCGCCTTCGAAATTCCACTGGTTGCGCAGAAAGTTGCTCAACAGGGTGAATACGCGGCGATCATCGCCTTGGGCGCGGTCATTCGTGGCGGCACGCCGCACTTCGAATACGTGGCTGGCGAATGCACCAAGGGCCTGGCCCAGGTGTCCATGGAGTTCGGCGTACCGGTTGCGTTCGGCGTGCTGACCGTGGATTCCATCGAGCAAGCCATCGAGCGTTCCGGCACCAAGGCCGGCAACAAAGGCGCTGAAGCTGCCCTGTCCGCCCTGGAAATGGTCAGCCTGCTGTCGCAGTTGGAGGCCAAGTGATTTCCGACGAGAGCGACAACTTCAACCCGCGCGAGCCACGTCCAGCCGATGCTGGCAAGCCTTCGAAGAACGAGAAGCGTCGCGCTGCTCGTCAGTTGGCGACCCAGGCGCTGTATCAGCGTCACCTGGCGGGCGCGTCGTTGAACGAGATCGAAGCACAGTTTCGCGTCGACAACGATTTCACCTTTGCCGACCTGCCGTATTTCCACGACATCCTGCACGGTGTGCACGCGCACCTGACCGAGATCGACACAGCCCTGGCGCCTTGCCTGGATCTGACCATCGAAGAGCTGGACCCGGTTGAGCTGTGCGTGATGCGCCTGTCGGCCTGGGAGCTGCTGTATCGCGTCGACGTGCCGTACCGCGTGGTGATCAACGAAGGTATCGAACTGGCGAAAGTCTACGGTTCGACCGACGGTCACAAGTTCGTCAACGGCGTGCTCGACAAGCTGGCCCCGCGCCTGCGTGAAGCCGAAGTGAAGGCGTACAAGCGCTGAATCGCGCTTGAAACCTGAATGGGCGAGTTTGAGTTGATCCGCAACTACTTCGCCGCCGCGCCTTGTGCGCAGGGCGGCGAAGGCATTGCCCTGGGTATCGGCGATGACTGCGCCTTGCTGGCACTTCCCGCTGGGGAGCAGTTGGCAATCTCCACCGATACCTTGGTCGCCGGGGTGCATTTTGCCGACCCCTGTGACCCGTTCCTGCTGGGCCAGCGCTCGTTGGCCGTGGCGGTGAGCGATCTGGCGGCGATGGGCGCCACCCCCCTCGCATTTACCCTTGCCCTGACCACACCAACCGTCGATGCCGATTGGCTGCAACGCTATGCCCAGGGGTTGAACCTCATGGCGCAAAACTGTGGCGTGGGTCTGGTGGGCGGCGATACCACCCGTGGCCCCCTGAGTTTGACGCTGACCGTGTTCGGTCGCGTGCCGGCCGGGCAAGCCTTGACCCGCAGCGGTGCGCAGCCGGGTGACCTGCTGTGTGTCGGCGGCGAGCTGGGCAATGCCGCCGGCGCCTTGCCGTTGGTATTGGGCCAGCGCAGCGCCGACGCAGCCATCGCCGAGCCCTTGCTCGCTCATTACTGGTCGCCGCAACCGCAGTTGGCCCTGGGTCTGGCGCTGCGTGGCAAGGCTACGTCTGCGATGGATATTTCCGACGGGCTCCTGGCCGATTGCGGGCATATCGCGATGGCGTCAAAGGTCAGCCTGTTGATCGAACGCGAGCGGTTGCCAATGTCCCAGGCACTGTTGGCGTTTGTCGGCGATGATGACGCGCGCGTGGCAGCCCTGAGTGGGGGCGACGACTATGTGCTGGCGTTCACCCTGCCACCTGTCGAACTGGCACCGTTGCTGGCCGATGGCTGGCCGATCCATGTGATCGGCCGGGTCGAAGCGGGGCAGGGCGTCACGTTGCTCGATGGCAGCGGGCAGGACATCACCCCGGCCATCCGTGGTTATCAGCATTTTCGCGAGACACCCTGAATCGGCAAGCTGCGCTACCCTGTGTAGCGTTATCACGCATGCAAGGCCCTGTAGGAGGTCGTCACCATGGATGTGCGCCGTTGGCTGCTGATCGTACTGTGTGTCTTCACAGCGGTGGTCCAGGCGCAGGAGGTGCCCGGCAAGGTCATGCTGGCGAGTGAGGAATGGAGCGACTACACCAACAAAGACGGCACGGGCCTGGCCTGGGACGTACTGCGTCAGGTCTTCGAGCCGGCCGGCATCAACTTGCAGACCCGTTCCGTGCCCTACACGCGCTCGGTCGGCCTGGCCCAGCGCGGCGAGGTGGATGGTTGGGTCGGTTCCTACCGCGATGAAGCCGAAGGTGTGTTGTACCCCCACTGGAACTTCGATTCCGACCACATCTACGCCCTGGGGCTGGCCAGCACACCGACGCCCACCATCGCCACGCTGGGTAACTACCGCCTGGCCTGGGTGCGCGGCTACAAGTACGAGGAGTACTTGCCCAATGTGCGCCGTTTCAACCAGGTCGAGCGTCGCGATGGCATTTTGGCAATGCTGCTACACGGCCGTGCGGACTTCTACATTGATGCGTTGGCCGAGGCCAAGTACGTGCTCAGTCAGGCGGATGATCCCTCGAAGTTCACGCTGACGCCGATTGCCGAACTGCCGTTGTACATCGGGTTTGCCGATAACGAGCAGGGCCGGGGCTTGATGGCTGTCTTTGACCAGCGCATGGCGGCCCTGGTGAAAAGCGGTGAGTTAAAGCCGATATTCGAGCGCTGGAAACAACCCTATCCGTTCTGACGTGCATAGAACCAGGTCGAAGGCCAATCGAACCTATTGATCTTTATCAGCGATAATTCAGCTTAAGCGTCTGTAGGAACCTGCTGTTACAATGGCCGCCTCTGTAAAAACTGAAATCAGGAGCACACGGTGCCCGTCGTTTTCGTCGCCGCTTCCAAGCTGCCTACCCCTTTTGCCACGTTCACCATGAACGGCTTTCTCGAAGAAGCCACCGGGCGCGAGCACGTCGTGCTCAGCCTGGGCGATATCGCCGATGGCGCACCGGTGCTTGGCCGGGTGCACTCCGAATGCCTGACCGGTGATGCGTTGTTCAGCCAGCGTTGCGACTGTGGTTCGCAACTGGAGGCCGCCATGCGCGCGATCGCCCGTGAAGGCCGTGGTGTGCTGTTGTACCTGCGCCAGGAAGGCCGTGGCATTGGCCTGATGAACAAGATCCGCGCCTACGAGCTGCAAGATGGCGGCGCCGATACCGTCGAGGCCAACGAGCGCCTGGGCTTTGCCGCCGATCAGCGTGACTACGCGATCTGCCTGCCGATGCTCGAGCACCTGGGCGTCAAATCCCTGCGCCTGATGACCAATAACCCGCGCAAGGTCAAAGCCTTGACCGAGATGGGCATCACTGTGGCCGAGCGTGTGCCGCTGCACACCGGGCACAACCCGCACAACAAACTCTACCTGGCCACCAAGGCCAGCAAGCTCGACCATATGATGGGCAACGAGCACCAGGGCGAGGTCGACCGCGCGTGACCCGAGGCCAGGTGAAACGGCGACTGTCCTTCAATTGGTGGCAGTACCTGGCCCTGGCGCTGCTCCCCCTGTTTGTGCTCAACCTGGTGTTCGGCCAGGCCGAATCCCTGCTGCCGGTGCTGGCCATGCCGTTCTTCATTGCCGGCGTGGCCTCGATGTTCCTCAGCCTGCGCTACTTCAACGGCTATAAACACGCCTTGATTGCCACCTCCAAAGCCCTCGATACCCCCGAAGAACCGGCTGCCTGGATCACCCTGGCGGCGCGTCGGCGCACGGCGTTGCTGGTTGCCGCCGTACCGGCCTGGGTCGGTGCGTTGTCGGTCTTCGTCGGGTTGGAAGCGGTGCCACTGTTTCTGTTGGCGCTGTCGACCGTGGTGCTGTTCTACCTCTACCGCATTCCCCGTCAACTGGGATGATTCGCCACTGGCTGGCCGTGTTGCTGGTATTCAGTGCCCAGGCGCTGGCGGCCGAGCGAGTGGTGAGCCTGGCGCCGTCCCTGTCTGAAATCGTGGTCGAACTGGGCGCAGCCGATGTGCTGGTGGGCGTGCTCGACGGCGGCGAACGCCCGGCGGCCTTGGCGCAGGTGCCGTCAGTGGGGCATTACGGTCAGTTGGACATGGAGCGCCTGCTCAGCCTCAAGCCCGACCTGATCCTGCTCTGGCCCGGCAGCGTCGGCCCGGCCCAGCGTGAGCAATTGCAGCGCCTGAATATCCCGGTGTACGTCGCCGAACCCCATAGCCTTGAACAGCTCACCACCCAGGTCCAGGCCATTGCCGAGCAATTGGGTCGCGCTGACGCGGGTCGACAGTTGGCCGCGCAGTTGCGCCAACGCCTGGCCGAGCTGCGACAGCGCTATCAGCGCGCCGAGCCATTGCGCGTGTTTTACCAGGTATGGAATAAGCCGCTGTACACCGTGGGTGGCGGGCAGATCATCAGCGATGCGTTAAAGGTATGCGGCGCGCGCAATGTGTTTGATGACCTCAAGCTGCCGGCCCCGCAGGTGAGCATTGAATCGGTGTTGCAGCGTGATCCCGAGATGATTCTGGTGGGCGACCAGGCGCAGAAGGAGGCCTGGAAGGTCTGGCCGACGATGGCTGAGCGGGTGCGACGGGTGCCGGATAAAGGCCTGGAGCGGCCCAGCGGGCAGATGCTGGAAGCCGTAGCCCGATTGTGTGAGGTAATCGCGCCCCGCTAGAGGTCCGGCGTCCAGGTCACGCCAACCATCAGCGCCCGGCCTTCTTCCCGGTAGCCATATTGCTGGCCTTGGTACTGATACAGCGCCCGGCTGTAGGCCTTGTCCAGCAAGTTATCGAGCTTCATGCTCAGCGTGACTTCACGGTTCAGCGTCCAACTGGCGCGCAGCCCGAGCAATCCATAGCCAGCCAACGGTTGCTGGTTCTTCGCGTCGTCGTAGCTGCTGCTGACCGCTTGCCAGCTGGCGCCGACGCCGAATTGGTCGAATTGGCGATCCAGGTCCAGGCTCACGGTGCGCCTGGCGCGACGCGCCAGCGTATGTCCGGAATCGCGGTCTCGTGGATCAATCAGTGCCAGTCCCAGGCTGCCTTGCCAGCCGAACAGCTCTTGCTTGAGCGCGGCTTCGAAGCCGTTGATGCGCGCCGAACTGACGTTTTGCGGGCCGTCGCTGCCGAACACGATCGCATCCTGGATATCGGTGCGGTACAGCGAAGCTTCCAGGCGGCTGGTGTCGCTGAGTTGGCTACGCCATTGCACTTCGTAGCTTTTCGAGGTTTCGGGCTTCAGGTTTGGGTTGCTGTTCTTGAAGCCGGGGTAATACAGGTCATTGAACGTCGGGGCGCGGAAGCCCTCGCTGTAGCTCAGCAGCAGGTCGTTGTCCGGGTTGACTGGCAACGTGAGCGTGCCGCTCCAGCTGTTCTGCCCGCCAAACTGCTGGTTCTGGTCACGCCGCAGCCCCAGCTCGGTGGAAAACCATTCGCCATGGAAGCGATGCTGCACAAAGGCTGCGCGGTTCCAGCGACTGTTTTCGGTGAGGGTGGTGGAGCCGTGGAAGCGGTCCTCGTACCAGTCGCCGCCGAGAATCAGGCTGTTCTGCTCATTCAGCGTCAGGTCGTTTTGCCAGTTGACCGAGTCGCGGTAAGTGTTGAACACACTGAAGTCATCACTGAGGGTGTCGCGCTTGGTGTCGCGGTTCTCGCTATGGCCCAGTTCCAGGCGCGATTGCCAGCGCGCGTTGAGCGTGGCGTCGACATAGCCGCTGGCGCTGCTCACGGTGTAGTCGGTGTAGGGCTTTTGCCCCACCGTTTGCCCGGTGGCGACGTCGTAGCGGCCAAAGCTGTTGTCGTACTCCGACTTGCCGCGGTTATCCAACAGGTTGAACCCCGCCTCCAGCGCATCGCTGAAGGAATGGCTGAGGTTCAGGCTGAGGGACTGGTTGCGGTAGGCGTCATGATCGCCATCGCTGGGGAATGAGGTGTGCGTCGAGTTGATGCCGGCGGTCTCATCCAGGCTCGCACCTAGGTTGAAGCGCGTGTATTCATCGCCACCGGACAGGCCGAGGCTGCGCTCCCAGGTCTTGTTGCTGCCAAACCCGAGCTTCAGACGCGGTTGCAGGCCTTGCCCGGCATTGCGCCGGGTAAACACCTGGATCACCCCGCCAATCGCATCGCTGCCGTAGATTACCGAACGTGAACCGCGCAGCACTTCCACCCGTTCGATCTGGTCGACGTTCAGGTATTGCAAGCCGCTGTCGCCGGAGGTGCTATTGGCAATGCGCTGGCCGTCCACCAACACCAGGCTTTGTGCGGATTTGGTGCCACGGATATAAATTCCCGGCAGGCTGCCGCGACCACTGGTAGGCGCTACCTGCACGCCGGGTACGCGGCTGATCAGGTCAGTGAGGCTGTTGGGTTGCAGGCGGTCGATGTCGTCGCGGGTGAACACGGTGTTGGCGGCGCTGCTGTCGTTGCGCGCCTGGACCTGGCGGTTGGCGCTGATGACCACGTTGGGAAGTTTCAGTGCGTCGTCGCGGGTGTCGGCTAGCAATTCCGAAGAGGGCAGGAGCAGCAGGGGCAGGGCGAGGCGAAGGCGATTCATGGGCTGTCCATAGCATTTGAAGGTGATGCAAATCAAATGTGGGAGGGGGCTTGCCCCCGATAGCGTCGTGTCAGTCAGCAAAATTTTGGCTGATCCACCGCTATCGGGGGCAAGCCCCCTCCCACCTTTTGATCCGGTTTCTACCGGCCGATCAACGCCATGCGCTCACGCACCGACGCCTCGATACCGGCCTCGTCCAACCCACACTCGGCCAGCATCTGCGCCGGCTTGGCGTGTTCGACATACACATCCGGCAAGCCCAGGTGCAGCACCGACTTGAGGATATTCTCCCGCGCCAGGAACTCGCTGACCGCCGCACCGGCGCCACCCATTATTGCGTTTTCTTCGACGGTCACCAGCAGCTCATGGTTGCCGGCAATCTCGTGTACCAAGGCTTCGTCCAATGGTTTGACGAAACGCATGTCGACCACGGTGGCGTCGATCTTCTCGGCGACTTTCAGCGCTTCGGCCAATTGCACGCCGAACACCAGGAAAGCGGTCTTGCTGCCTTGGCGACGCACGATGCCCTTGCCGATCTCGATAGGCTCCAGGTCCTTTTCGATCACCGCATTCGGGCCATTGCCGCGCGGGTAACGTACGGCGGCCGGGCCGTTATACAGGTGGCCGGTGCTGAGCATCTTGCGCAGTTCGTTTTCATCACTTGGCGTCATCACCAGCATGCCGGGGATGCAACGCAGGTAGGACAGGTCGAAGCTGCCGGCGTGGGTCGGGCCGTCTTCGCCCACCAGGCCGGCGCGGTCGATGGCGAACAGTACGTCGAGGTTCTGCACTGCCACGTCATGCACCAACTGGTCGTAGCCACGCTGCAGGAACGTGGAGTAGATCGCCACTACTGGCTTGGCGCCTTCGCAGGCCATGCCGGCGGCAAACGTGACCGCGTGCTGCTCGGCAATTGCCACGTCGAAGTAGCGCAGCGGGAAACGCTCGCTGAACGCCACCAGGTCGGAGCCTTCCTTCATCGCCGGGGTAATGCCCACCAGGCGCGGGTCGGCGGCGGCCATGTCGCACAGCCATTCGCCGAACACACCGGAGTACTTCGGCCCGCTGGCCTTTTTCGGCGCGGCGGCAGGAGCGTCCAGGGGTTCCAGCTTGGTGATGGCGTGATAGCCAATCGGGTCGACTTCCGCCGGGGCGAAGCCTTTGCCTTTCTTGGTGACGATATGCAGGAACTGCGGGCCCTTGAGGTCACGCATGTTGCGCAGCGTGGCGATCAGGGTCGGCAGGTCGTGGCCATCGATGGGGCCGATGTAATTCCAGCCCAACTCTTCGAACAGCGTGCCGGGCACCAGCATGCCTTTGGCATACTCTTCGGTGCGCCGGGCAATTTCCCACGCGCCGGGCAGGCGCGAGAGCACCTTCTTGCTGCCTTCGCGCATGCTCGCGTACGTGCGGCTGGAAAGGATCTTGGCCAGGTAATTGGACAGGCCACCGACGTTGCGCGAGATCGACATATCGTTGTCGTTGAGGATCACCAGCATATTGGCGTCCACTTCCGGTGCATGGTTGAGCGCTTCGAACGCCATGCCAGCGGTCAGCGCGCCATCACCGATCACCGCGATCGCCTTGCGGTCGCTGCCTTGCAGGCGGGCGGCAATCGCCATGCCCAGCGCGGCACTGATGGAGGTGCTGGAGTGGCCGACGCCAAAGGTGTCGTACTCGCTCTCGGCGCGGCGCGGGAAGGCGGCAATGCCGTCCTTCTGGCGCAGGGTGCCCATTTGCTCGCGGCGGCCCGTGAGGATTTTATGCGGGTACGCCTGATGGCCCACGTCCCACACCAGCCGGTCGTCCGGGGTGTCGAACACGTAATGCAGGGCGATGGTCAGCTCGATGACGCCCAGGCCGGCACCAAAATGCCCACCGGTCTGGCCGACCGTGTAGAGCAATTCCAGGCGCAACTCATCGGCCAGGGTTTCCAGCTCGGCTTCACCGAGTCGACGCAGGCCGGCCGGCGTGACAGCACGGTCGAGCAGGGGCGTGGACGGGCGCTTGCGGGGAATCTCTTGAAACGTCGTGGGCATCAGGCGAATCGTTATAGGTATAGAAGAGGCGGCAGTTTACCTCAAGCATCGCAAACTGCCCACGCGGAGCGCCGAACTTGGCCGATATGCGGCCGCAAAGGCCGCCGTTATCAGTGCCGACGTTCGACGATATACCGCGCCAGGTCACGCAGTGGCTCGGCCGCCGCGTCGAAAGGTCGCAGGGCATCCAGGGCCTGGTCGCGCAGTTCCAGGGCATAGGCCTTGGCGGCTTGCAGCCCGAGCAGCGCAGGATAAGTCGGTTTGTCCCGAGCGATATCGGCGCCCTGGCGTTTGCCCAGGGTGGCGGTGTCACTTTCTACGTCGAGAATGTCGTCCTGCACCTGGAATGCCAGGCCAATGGCCCGCGCGTAGGTCTTCAGCGCGGCCAACTGAGCGGCTTCGGCCCGCCCACTGGCAAGTGCTCCCAGGTGTACGGCAGCTTCGATCAGGGCACCGGTCTTGTGGCGGTGCATGTATTCCAGCGCCTGTTGATCAAGCTTCCGGCCGACCGAGCCGAGGTCGATGGCCTGGCCGCCGACCATGCCGGCCGGGCCTGCCGCCATCGCCAGGGCGGTGACCATGCGCAAGCGGATCTCGGCATTCACGCTGCTCAATGCCGGGTCCAGCAGTGCGCTGAACGCCAGGCTTTGCAGGCCATCACCGGCGAGGATCGCGCAGGCTTCATCGAAGGCTTTGTGGGTGGTGGGCTGGCCGCGACGCAAATCGTCGTCGTCCATCGCCGGCAAATCGTCATGCACCAGGGAGTAGGCGTGGATCAACTCCACCGCACAGGCCGCGCCGTTGGCCTGTTCGGCGTCTGCGCCCAAGGCTTCGCACGCTGCATAGGCCAGCAACGGACGCACGCGCTTGCCGCCATTCATCACGCTGTAGCGCATGGCTTCATAAAGACGCTTGAGTTCGGGGCTTGGCGCAACAAACAAGGGTTCCAACGCCGTATTGACCCGGGCTTGGCTACTGGCCTGATACGCGTCGATCATTCGGGCTGTTCCGCATCGAAAGGTTCTTCGGCCAACTCCCCGTCACGTTCCAGCAACACCTGCACCTTCTGCTCCGCCTGCGCCAGCGCGCTCTGGCAGTCACGGGTCAGGCCGATGCCTTGCTCAAACGCCGTCAGCGAGTCTTCCAGCGACAACTCGCCGTTCTCCAGCCGCTCGACCAGGGTTTGCAGGTCGGCGAGGGATTGTTCGAAATCGAGTGCAACTTTTTTGCGGGCCATGGCGGCTATTCCGGTAGACGGTAAACCGGCGGGACACTAGCAGACATGGGGATTCTGGGCAAATGAGCGGGGGAGGGTGTTCAGGCGGTGAGCCGAATAAGCGCCCTATTCGGCTCATCAAATGAGCCGTATACCCATTTTATTCGGCTCACCGCCGGTCAGGATCTTTGCGCCATTGACGAGCATTGTTCTTGTGATGTTTTCAACTGTGCTTCAAATGTCTGCAATCCCACGTGCATTTCCTGTAGCGCGGCAATTTTCAGGGCTAGTTCCTGCTTCTTGTCTGCGATTGCCTGGTCCGCCCGCTCCCAGGGCAATACATCGCCTACGTGACCTGCAAGAATCTCCTGCAACTCCTTGAGTTTGAACCCCAATTGCTGCGCGCACTTGATAAACATCAACAGCTCAATGTTCTGCGCCGAATAGACCCGGTATTGGCCCTGACGCCGCGGTTCTGGCAGCAGTCCGATCGCCTCATAGTGACGAATCGCCTTGATGGTCGTGCCCGACAACTGCGCGGCTTTGCCGATGTACATGAAAACTCCTTTTTTCCGTTAAAGCGCCGGCCTGTTTCAGCCATGTATCCCGCTGCGCCGCAGTGGAGCCCAGCACCGGCCCGAACAGCAGTGTCTTTGCAGTCTTGACACCACAAAGCCCCAGCGTGGTCTTGCGCATCTGGTGAATGCCCGGCATGCGATAGAACCAACGGTAATACCATGGCGGCGTGTCCAGGGTCACCAGTAGATGTGCCGTTCGGCCGTGGAGCAGTTTGTCAGGAAAAGCCTTGCCCGCTCGGTATTTAAAGGCAAAACCGGGTAGGAAGATTCGGTCGATAAAGCCCTTCATCAACGCCGGGATGCCACCCCACCAGATCGGGAAAACAAATGTCAGGTGAGTGGCCCAGAGGATGTCGGATTGCGCGCTGAGCAGGTCGGGCTCCAGCGGCTGAATCTGGGTGTAACCGTGATGAAGGACGGGGTCGAAAGCCAGGTCGCCCAAGCGTACGACACGTACTTCATGGCCGGCGGTTTTTGCCGCCTGGATGTAGGTATCGGCCAGGGCTGAACAAAAGCTGGAGGCGGAAGGATGGCCGAGGATCACCAGGGTACGCGGGGTCATAGGGAGGTCCTGAACAGGGTGTTCCAGGGTAAAGGCTGCTGTATAGGGGAGAGTCAAGTCAGTAGTCCGCAATGGCCAGCAGGACGTTTCTGTGGTTATTGAAGGGGCCTTCCTGGAACGACCTTCGCCCCTTGTGACCGTCAATGCGCCTGACTAGCCTGCCTCAAAACTCCAGAGTGACATGGCATGAGCGAACCCTGTATCGGCTTGACCGCACCACCAGCGGGCTACAGTGACTGGCTGACCGACCTGAAAGGCCGTATTCATGCGGCGCAACAGCGCGCAACACTGGCGGTGAATCGGGAATTGGTGTTGCTCTATTGGCAGATTGGCCACGACATTTTGACCCGCCAGGCGGAGCAGGGTTGGGGCAGCAAAGTCATTGATCGACTTGCCCAGGATCTGCGTGCAGCCTTTCCCCGAATGAAGGGTTTTTCGCCGCGTAATCTCAAGTACATGCGTGCTTTTGCCGAGGCGTGGTCAGATGCTGAATTTGTGCAAGAGGTGCTTGCACAATTGCCCTGGTATCACCATTTGGCATTACTGGACAAACTCCCCGGCCCCGAAACCCGCCGCTGGTACATAGCCCAGGCGATAGAGAACAACTGGTCGCGTAACTCGCTGGTGATGCACATCGAAAACCGCTTGTTGGAGCGCAGTGGCAAGGCGGTCAGCAACTTCGAGACCCACCTGCCCAAACCGCAATCCGACCTGGCGCGTGAGTCGCTGAAAGACCCTTACCGATTTGACTTCCTCAGCTTGGCCCTGGACGCGCAGGAGCGCGACATAGAAAACGCCTTGATCAAGCACGTCACCGACTTTTTGTTGGAGCTGGGCGCCGGTTTCGCCTTTGTCGGCCAGCAAGTACTGTTGGATGTCGGAGGCGATGAGTTCTTTGTCGACCTGCTGTTCTATCACGTGAAGCTACGCTGCTACGTGGTCATCGAACTGAAAGCCGGCAAGTTCAAACCCGAGCATCTGGGGAAACTGAGCTTTTATCTGGCTGCCGTCGATGCCCAGCTTAAACATCCACAAGACGGGCCCACCATCGGCCTGCTGTTGTGCAAGAGCAAGAACGAAGTCGTCGCCGAATATGCGTTGCGCGATAACAATCGACCGATTGGTGTAGCGGAATATCAACTGGTTGAGTCGTTGCCCGCAGAGCTGCGAACCAGCCTGCCAAGCATCGAGCAGATCGAGCGGGAGCTGGCGGGTTAAAACCGACTGATAGCCTCAAAACCCCGGCGGAATATACCCCGGTACAAATGGCACATTCAGGCACTTGCCATGCAGGATCCGGCCATCCTCAATCCTGAACAGCACGATCTTCTTCGTCTTATCCACCGTGGCTTCCAGCTTGCAATCCGAACTGTGCCCGACCTGCTGGTAATACTCGGTGTACACCATCCCGTTCCCGGTGTGATTCATTGAAGTCCCGGCGGCTTCAGTGGTCGTCCATGAGGAGGATTTGTGCCAGGTCATCACCACCTGTGTGTCGCCATTGGGCGCATTCTGCTTCTTCATCGAGTCGGGCTTGCCGAACAAATCCAACGCCTCTTGCACGTCCCGGCCTTCCCAGCGCGATTGTGCAATAAGGTGGCACCCGTTGATAAACAGCACGGCGGGCAACCAAAGCCCAGCCAGCAACAGCCTTGTCCATTTAGGCATGGTGAATCCTTCTTGTAGGTGAGTGTTGCTCAGCGCTTGTTGCCCAGCATGTCGTCAAGGTCATCGATCATCTGGCTCTTCTCCTGAGTCGGCCCCAATTGCTGGAACATGGCCTTGGTGGTCTGGATCATCTGCAGGTGGGTCATCTTGCCCATGGCGATGGTGTCCTTGCTCTTGCCCGGTTCGCAGACATACGCGAGCGTGCGGTCGAGCCAGAACTCCTTCGGCGTCTGCCACGTGTTGGAGACCTTCAAGTGCGTAAGGGTGTAGGAAAATGGCGCAACCGACTGCCCGTTAAGAAAGCGCAGCTTGCGCGTGGAGCACTGCACTTCGATGTTGTACACATCGATCATGGGCTTGCCCGGTTCTTCATACACCACCGTGACGGCCACCAGTTTTGCGCCCTTGTTGTGGTTCGACGGCACCACCGAAGTGCGATCGGCCACATACATCACGTTTTTATGGGCCCGACCGCTGCCGTAGATGATCGACCAGTCGCCGATCGGTGTTTCTTCATCGGCCAATACCGGCGGTGTGCTGGTCAGCAAAATGGGCAACAGTGCCAGGTAGCGCCCGATTTTGGTTAAGGTATTCAATAGCGTCCTTCCTTGAGACTCGAAATAAGCGAAGGACTTTAGTGGTGAGGCGGTGCCGTCTCAATTAGGGCGAGTGTGCTAATGGCGCATTGCTAGTTAACCAAAAAAGCCTGCGTTTCAAGGCAGGCTTAGTGTGTGCAGCGGTTGAATTAGTCCTTACGCGCCGTCAACGCCGCATACCCATTCATCAAGTTGCGATAGTTAGGGATGCGCTGGGACAACAGGTTCCCCAGGCCTTCGATATCGTTGCGCCAGTCGCGGTGCAGCTCACACGCCACCGAGAACCAGTTCATCAACTGCGCACCTGCTTGCGTCATCCGGCTCCACGCCGCCTGCTGCACCGTGGTATTGAACGTGCCCGACGCATCGGTCACCACAAACACCTCAAACCCTTCCGCCAGCGCCGACAGGGTCGGGAACGCTACGCACACATCGGTGACCACGCCGGCAATGATGATCTGCTTGCGACCGGTGGCCTTGATTGCCTTGACGAAGTCTTCGTTATCCCACGCATTGATCTGACCAGGGCGGGCGATGTAGGGCGCGTCCGGGAACATCTCTTTCAGTTCCGGCACCAGCGGGCCATTGGGGCCTTGCTCGAAGCTGGTGGTGAGGATGGTCGGCAGGTTGAAGAACTTGGCCAGGTCAGCCAGGGCGAGCACGTTGTTCTTGAACTCGTTGGGCGAGAAGTCCTGTACCAGAGAAATCAGGCCGGTCTGGTGGTCGACCAGCAGGACGACGGCGTCGTCTTTGTTCAAGCGGTTGTAGGTTGCAGTGCTCATGGTTGAATCCTTTTTTGTTCAGGTTGGTTGGGCGTTGCGTTCAACATGGGCACAGATTAATGGGTGGGCAGTAGGGGATAAATCGGGTGAAACCGGTAATACCGTCAACTCACAGGGGACAATGGTGGCTGCGTCGAAGGTGCTTGGGGAGCCGCTGGGTGCGCCGCAGAGGGCGGTGATGTATTTGATGGAGATGGCGAACAGGATGGCGAATCGGACTGTAAGCCGCCCGCTTTTGGTCATTCAATTGTCCAGCAGCTTGTTGGACAATTGAATTGGGATTTTCACGGGCATTAAAAAGCCGGCTTGTGGCCGGTTTATATATTCTCCATAGAGCTCCAGTGTACTTATAAGAGGTGCTCTTAAATCCTAGGATTTTCTGGGGTTTGCGTGTATTTTCGTCCGCTAAAATCCAGACTCCTCCAACAAAAGCCAGCTTCTAAAGTATGGGCTGGAGTGTGGGCTGGAAGGATAGCCTATACGGAGATATGCATGAGCAAGCTGACCGTCAAAGCCATCGAGAAACTCATTAGAGCAGGCTCCAAGAGCTTGACCTCGGATGGCAACGGCTTGTACTTCAAGGTTGGGGTAACGGGCGGCACCAGTTGGATTTTCCGCTACAAATTCAACAAGTCCTCCACCGACATGGGATTAGGCGGATACCCTTCGGTTTCGTTGCCTGATGCGCGCGGTAAAGCTTCGGACGCACGAAAGCTACTTGCCAATGGCATCAATCCAAAAGCAGCACGCGATTCTGAGCGTGAGCGCCTGAGCAGTGAACGTCGTGCCGAGGATGCCAAGCGGGTTTTTTTCGAGCAGATGGCCAATGAGTATGCAGAGGCTCACGGTCCTGGCTGGTCTGATAAGTGGCGAAGGGGCTGGCTACGCAAGTTGGAGCTGTATGCCTTCGACATACTCGGAAAACTGCCAGTAGGCGAGATTGAGACCGACCATGTAGTGAGAGTGCTGCAACCGATTTGGCTCACCAAGACCCGGACTGCTGATGAGGTTCGAGGACAAATCGAGCTGGTCTTGGATGCAGCTAAAGCACGCAGCCTCCGGCAAGGTGAAAACCCAGCCCGCTGGCGCGGACACTTGGACAAGCTGTTAAGCCGAGTTGAAAAGAAAAAGGCTCGGATACGAGAGCATTTCCCTGCCATGAGTTGGCAAGAGGTGCCTACTCTTATGGCCAGACTTGCCGAAATCGAATTCCGCGCCGCAGTGGCGACTCGTTTGCTGATCTTGACGGCATCTCGTGCTCATATGGTGCAGGCTGCCAGATGGTCGGAGTTCAACCTGCAAACCGGTATTTGGACCTTGCCTGCCGAGCGCATGAAAATGAGAAAAGCGTTCAGCATTCCACTGGCACCAGAGGTCGTGACTATGCTGGAGGCTCTGCCGCGTATCGAGGAAAGTAACTTTCTTTTCCCCGGTCGTGGAGCAAGTGGAGTCATGCACGCTAACGCCATTCGTAATTTATTACATGACATGGGACATGCAGACATTACCCGTCACGGCTTTCGCAGTTCGTTCCGTGATTGGGCTGGGGAATGCACTCACCATCCGCGCGAGGTCTGTGAATTAGCTCTCGCTCATGATGAGCGAGACCAGACCGAAGGCGCCTACTCGCGCTCAGACCTATTCAACAAGCGTCGGTTACTGATGGAGGCTTGGGCGACGTTTGCTACCACTCCGGCCCTCGGCAACGTTATTCACCTTGAGCTAAAGCAGGCTCAGCAAGGAGCAGGCTGAATGGATAGCGAGGCGGTTGTCGGGCTGCTTTTAACGTTTGCGCCAGCACATGTCTTGGACGCGCTTGAACTCTCCAGTGATAACGCTGTGGATTGGGTGAGCGACTTGGATCGGTGGGGCGAATTTCATCGTATTGAGACTGCTGCGTTGGCTCTCTATTACAGTGCGATTAAAGGTTCTCACCGAGCCAAATACGAAGGTACGGTGCAAGTGAGCTTGAATCTTATCCACTGCTTGGTGCAGTTGACGAGAGCAGAAGAGTTCGGTTCGGCTGAGGATTTGCTCAGTGAATTGGCCGAGGAACGGAAGGCCATCGCCTTGGATAAGAAACGCGCCACGGTTGCGAAGAATAGATCGAGAAAATCAGTGCCCACATGGCATGAGGAGGCGCTTGAGCTGGCTGCGAAAAAGCTCCCCGCTTCGGTAATTGCTACGCGTCTTGAAAAGTCTGCGTCTCAGGTAAGAAAGGTTCTGAACAAAGCCAAAAAATAAATACGCGCATTATCTTAACGTGCGCGTTTGCATGCGTAGCTTTCACCGCCATGACGTCCATTGACCGCCAGTAAGGCGTAAGGGTTTAGCAGTGAAACAGATCGAACGAGACCTCCTGGCTGTGTCCATGTCGCGCAGCGCCCGCCGTATCATGCGTCTTGCCGAAACTGAGCAGATGAGCGGTTTTCGACGCAGTCACATCTATGCACTAATGAAGGAAGGGATGTTTCCCCAGGCCAAGCGCATCGGAAGGCGGGCGGTGGGTTGGGATTCTCTCGAAGTGGAGCAATGGATTGCTGAAAGGCTTGATGTCGAAATGCGTTGAAGCATGGTAATAAAGCCTAATGTTTCCATCCGAATCTCGTCAGCATGTGGCACCGTGATGCTTTCGGCCAGCAGCAGCCGGTGGCGTACGACAGAAAACGCCCAAGTCGTCATCTGCGAACGGTTGATCCGTTAATCGTGTTTATTGCGCCGTTCGCCAGGCGGCGCAATCAGATGATTGTTCTGCGTGGTTTCTGAATTTAAGCTGCCTTTTTCCTTCGGTCTTCCAAGTCATCTCGCCACTGCTTGAGCGATTCAATGTCGGCTTTCAGTTCGGGCTCTTCTGGAGCTTGTACCGGCATCTCATCAGACTGGCTGTGCTCATAGCAGCTGTATTTGGTCATCAGCTCGTCAATTTTTTGAAGATCCTCACGGGTGATCCCGAGAAGGGCAGGCAGACGACCATCTGTGGAAATGCCGCGCCGATGGCGTACGACGATTTTAAACAGAAGGTCATCTTCAACCGACCTTTCGATTAATTTTCTGAAATCGCTACAGATACCTTGAGCTAACGCATGGTAAGCAGCTGCACCTGAATCTTCGCCCGCTTTCTTGGCGTCCCTGACGCGAGTCAGCAGGATGTTATTTGCGGTCTTCGTCGAGCTATTCCACACTGCTTGATCAGCAGGGTGTCCTGATGCTCCACCAAAGGACTCGATGCACATTTGCTGGAAGTTATCCTTCTTCCAAGAATCACCAACTTTCTTGGCAACGTCATCCATCGCTCCGTAAAGCGAAAGCCTGTGCGTAAAAATAAGGACCTGCCTTTGTTTAGCCAATTCAGCTAAGCGGCATGCGACTTTCCATTCGAAATCATGATCTAACGACGAGATTGGGTCATCGAAAATGAAAGGGGCGACACCTGGTTTATCGGTAACGTCCGCCAGGAAAGCTGCAAGGGATATGATCCTACGCTCACCTTCGCTCAACACTTTGTCAGGCGAGTGATCACCATTTTTGAGAGCTTTTAGTTTGAGCTGATGAAGCACTCTACCCCGAGTGGTTCTGGTCTTTATCAACTCAACCTGAATTCGGGTGGCACCTAGGGCGCGCAGCTCATCATTGAAGCGCTTGACGTACAACTCGGTAACCACGCTTTCGGAGATTTCGGTTGCCTTGTTAGAGATACGACGAGAACTTGCACTAGTCTTCAGCTTGTCGAGCAGCTTGTAGTCCTTGAGCCTCTGTTGTTCCTTCCTGACTGCTTCACTTTGCTGTGAAACCCATTGGCTAGCTTCCAATGCCGTTTTATCAGCGACAGCTTTCGGCCTGTCGAACTGAAGCGCATCTTGATCGAATTGGTCTGCTTCCAAAGTCAGCTGCTGCGCGAATTGTTCAAGTACAAGGAGATTCGCGGCTACATCGGGGACGTTACCCGCCAAGCATGACTGCTCGTGATCCAGTAGGGCTTTCCTCGATTCTCCGATACTTCTCCAAAAGCCCCACACTGCTGCCATCCACTCAGGCGTGGTCAAAGCTGCCGCAGTGCACTGAGTCTGTACTTCGGCCTCCGTCGGGCTGTTAGGAAGCGTACGGAGAGTTTCGCTGTACGTTTGCTCAGCAGACTTTGCATCTGTTTCCAGGCGGCTTTGTACAAACAGCTCGAAATCGTTGAGTCGATCTTGGGCTTCAGCCGATAGTTCTTGATGGCAGAGCACGCAGCGCCCGTCCACGGTCACTGGATAATGCTGGTCTGGATACGGCGTTTGGGAATATGCGCGAGCCGCCTCCCACATTGCTTTCCATGTCGGCGTACCGACGCCTTCTAGAATCGCTGATTTGGCCTGCGCGCCTTCAATCGCAATACGTCGTTTGTCACGGGCGTTTGATCGTTGAGTGCGGACAGTTTGGATCTGCTCAGCGCCGAACGCCGCCACGGCTATCTTGATGCTTTTGACGATATTGGTTACTTGGACGCAGGTGTCGCGCTTCTGTTTCGCAAGCGATGAGGGATCACTGGTCTTCAGTCGTTCATTGAGCGCTTCTAAGCTACCTGCGTTCTCTGGAGTCCAGCGTAAAAGATTATCGACAGCTGATGGTGCCAGCGTGCTAAGGCCTTGATAGCTCCTGCCGACGCTCGTGTCTTTGAGAGTAGCGGGGATAGCCGGGAGCTGGCTCACAAGCTGATCTTGCTCAGCCTGCAAGGTGTCCCTAACCGAATCAGTCGCATTGGCCAGCTTCTCAAACAAACCCATGATGGGCGGGCTGTACGTGGCTGCGCTTTCGCTTTTTAGGTAATGGAGCGCCTCTTCACTATCGAAGATGTCTATCTCCCGCAACTGTTCAATCGCGGGGTGGGTGATATGCCATTCAACGCTTTCCGATGACTGATCCAGTTCAAAGCTGAGGGTGCATTTGCTGGAAGCTGGAGCCGCTTGGAAAACGTTTGGTTTGAGATCACTGGCGCGAGCTTTACCTGTCGCTTTTTTCAGAATCCTCGTGTAACAGGACTTGCCAGAGCCATTATGCCCGTAGATAACCGTTAAATTGCCGGTGCCGAAGTCTAAAGGCGCCCTGGGACCAAGGCTCTCAATTCCTGTGACGTCTGCAATGCTTCGCAATCGGAGCACAGAGCCAGCTGGAGCGTGCGTTAGCTCATCGAATGTTCGATGTTTCGAGACCGCCTGCCCTGACGGCGTTTTTAACAGTGCGGCAATCTGGGAAATGTCATCCTGGGTGAGATCACCATTTTTAAGCAGCCGATCAGCAGCCTCCTGAAGCCAGTCCGGCTGCTCAAGTAGCCAGATGCGTACCTGTCCCTGCGCGTCCATACGATTCCCTTCTGATTATAAGCAAGGAGACGCTAGCAGAGTGCCATTAGCTAAGCAATTTAGCGCGCGCTTTTAAAATTGCAGTCTTCGCGCTGCGCCCATGATGTGCGTCTGGCTTACGCAGTTGCTGCCGCACAGGTGGGCGTTCGTTTAACTACGCAAGGCGTGTTCGCCGGACGCTTACAGAAAACGGCCATACGCGGTCGTTCAACCTCGAGTTGCTAGCGGCTGGACAGTACACTTCCGATGTTAACGACTACACACCTGAGCCGATCTTTTTTCAGCAACACCATTGCCCTTTCAACTGAATTTTCCGTGACCTTTTTAGCTTGCAATGCAGTTGCTGGTCGGCAGTGCCCTGAACGCGTAAGCTGGGTCGAAGCAGCGAGGCAGTCCGCCTTGCTCACAGCAGGGGATTCTCTATGCAAGACTCATGGTGTTCACCTATTTGGGATGGCACTCAATGGCTATCCGGTGCCGCTGCCCGTGAATATCGCCTCCGCCTGGCAGGTGGTGTCGAAACAGTCATCCGCAATGCCTCTACCAATGCTGCCGAAATCGCTACACGGGAAGCTTTGGAGACGATTAACGGCGTCAGCGCTGCCGTAACTAATCCGAAATCCAATGTGGTGCCGGTGACTAGGCCCGCTGCTCGTCGCAGGACGCGTAAAAGCAGCACTGACAAGGCACGGGAGAAACAGTAATTTGAGCTTGCTAAACAAAGCCCGCCCGGTTTCCCAGGCGGGCTTTTTTATGTCTGTGCCGTTTTCCGTGAACACCATGTACATCGAGCAGGCGGCGCTGTCCCAGGCATTGTTGATAACGTACTGTGTCAGGATTGATGGTAAAACAGCATTTAGAGTGAAGTGTGCCTAAGGCGATTGTTATTGAAGATGAGCAGCTTGAACACGCTGTGAGAGTCGCCAAAGTGAGCAGCCAAGAGAACGGCTATCGTGATACGGCGCTGCTGCTTACATGCTTTGGCACCGGCATGACGGTGACGGAGATTTGCCGTGTTCACGTGAGCGACTACCTCACCGAATCCGGCGCTGTGCTGATCGACTCTCAGGTGCGGGCCGAAATCGCCTACAGCCATCGTTTTAGGCCGTTGTGCTGGACCAGCAAGAAATTGACCAATGCCATAGACGCGCACCTTGCAGAACGCGTCGCACGCGGTCACGGCGTTTCGACAAGGGTGATGGCTTTCCGTGGCCTTGATCCTGAGTCGCCATTATTCGTGTCCGGTCGCACGGGCGAAGGTTTGAAAATCAGCGCGCAGCGCCGAGACGGCAAGACCTACTACAGCGCTAACCAGCTCAGCCGGCTGTATACGCGCCTGTTCGGCCTTGCTGGGATCGAGGGGGCAAGTGCGCAGTCAGGGCGACGGACGCTTGCGGTCAAGCTCAAACGCCGCGGCATCGATCTGAGGCACATCAGCGAGATACTGGGCATAGAAAGTTTGGAAGCGGTCAAAAAGCTCTGTGCCGGAGATCCTGCGCGCTTGGGCGACATTGTACGGAGAATAATTTAATGACGCTTACACGGGCATCAAAAGTATGTTGATTTCAATTGAACTGAAAAACTTCAAGAGCTACGAGAGGGCTAGCCTGCCGTTGTCGGCTATGACCTTTTTGATCGGCGCCAATGCCTCCGGCAAGAGCAATGTGCTTGAGGCTATCCGACTTCTTAACTGGCTGGCCAAAGGGAGTCGTCTTGATGACATCACACGATCTATTCAAAGTGGGGATGCGGTGGTCCGAGGGCAAGCAAACGACCTGCTACGCGACCCTCTTGCAAGCTTCAGTCTTGGAGGTCGATTCGAGGGCATGCCGCAAAGCTGGGACCATTTTGAAATCTCGATTGGTCTTGTAGCCGATCAACTGGTCGTTACGGCAGAAAGCGTTGTGAAGCAGGGTGAAGCAGTACCTCTATATCAAATAGACGGTCTGCCTAACTCCCATACTGACGAGATCAGAGTTGCATACAATAATTTCAAGCGTGGGAAGAATAAGCCCCATATCCCTTGTTCAAACCGGCAAGCCATTTTTTATCAACTTGAAACGCCTGGTCGATTCGAGTCGGGCCATCAGGAATCACAGCGAGTAATTCCCGCTGTGACAAAAGCTATACGCGAAACCTTGCGTAATGTGGTGTTTCTTGATCCGCGCCCTGCGCTGATGCGTGACTATGCATATGTGAAAGACGACCTTATTAAAGAGGACGGCAGCAATCTTTCAGCCGTGCTATATCAGATTTCCCAAACCTCGGAACACAAGGCAAAGCTGCTTGCGTTCATCAAGTCTTTGCCCGAACAAGACATCACTGATATCGAGTTCATCAAGACTGATCGCAACGATGTAATGGTTCGACTGGTGGAGTCCTTCGGTCAGAAAAGCAGGAAAGTAGATGCCCCTTTGCTCTCCGACGGAACGCTTCGCGTACTGGCTATTGGTGCAGCTCTATTGACTGCTCCTGCGGGAGCGCTGGTGGTAATCGAAGAAATAGACAATGGCGTTCACCCTAGCAGGGCGGAAACCCTAGTAAAGCAACTCCAAGCCATCGCTGCAGAGAGGGAGCTGCGGGTTTTACTTACATCACACAACCCGGCGCTCATGGACGCATTGCCTGATGGTGCGTTGGCTGATGTGGTTGCGTGTTATCGCGACCCGGAAGAGGGCGATAGCCGTTTGATACGTCTAGGTGACTTAGACCGATACCCTGAATTGGTGGCACAAGGTCCGCTAGGGCAACTCATGACGCGGCGGGTTCTTGATCGATTTTTAAAAGACAGTACCACCGAGGAGGAGCGTAAGGCTCAGGCACTGGACTGGTTGGCGGGGCTTCGCCAAAGCACACAAGGAGGAAAGGAATGACGGCTGTTTGTTTGATCGACACCTCCATTTTCGTAGAAATCCTTAATGTGCCTATGAAGGCCCAACGACACCTTGAGACGCTCCAGCAGTTAGAGCAGCGCATACACGGAAGGGAGTCGCTGTTTTTGCCGATGGCCACAATACTTGAAACTGGTAATCACATCGGGCAAAACGGTGACGGTGTCATGCGACGTAGCTGTGCAGAAAATTTTGTTCAGCAGGTTAAGGCCGCATTAGCGGGACGTTCCCCATTCAAGGCCATCAGCTTCTTGCAGGAGGATGAGATGCACGCTTGGTTATTAGAATTTCCGGAACACGCAATGCGTGGCAGTGGGCTCGGTGACCTATCCATTATTCATGACTGGCAGCGTCTTTGCTCACTGAATCCGGCAAGACGAGTTTATATCTGGTCTGCTGATAATCATCTTAATGCATTCGACCAAGCCCCTCGACTGTAATGTCCATGAATAATTGCTGTACCGCCCGGGCCCAGGACATGCTGGGCAGCAGTAAAGGCAGGCAATTCCACGCCCAAGATCGATCAGGGGAAACTCCGTCAAAAGAGTCTCTATAAGGGGTAAAATGGCGTCTAATAAGAACCAGCATTATGTACCAAGATGTTATTTTCGGCCGTTCACCCTCGGGGGGCAGAACGCGTCAATCAGTATCTACAATATCGACAGACATAAATTTATTAAGGCGGCACCAGTTAAAAATCAATGCTCAGGTGACTATTTCTATGGGAAGGATGAGCAACTCGAAGCTGCGATTCAATCTGTTGAACAAGCATATGGTCAAGTATTGCAAAGAGTTTTAACCTCTAATGCGAAGGTCTCAAGTGAATATCTTGATGTGCTGAAGATATTCTGGGTTTTCCAATATGTGCGTACGGAGGGGGCAAGTAGAAGATCTGCACAGATGTTTGATGAAACCTTCAGTGCTATTCATGAAGATATTAATTTTTCGTTGGAGATAAAAGAGGCGGTCCAGGCGGCTATGCGGACGTTTGCGGAGTCCATGCATCTTGTTTCAGATTTGAAGGTTTGTCTCATTAGGAACGCTACGAAGGTACCGTTTGTGACGTCCGATGATCCTGCAATATTAACTAACAGATGGCAACTGGAGGATAAACGTACGAGAGCAGGTCCACTTGGGCTCAAGCAGGCAGGTGCTATTCTTCTACTTCCATTGTCACCAAAAATTATGTGCATAGCATATGACACCAGTGTGTACACTGTCGCAAATACTGAGGGTTGGCTGACCGTTAGGAAATCAGGTGATATTGAAATACTGAACCAATTTCAGCTTCTCAACTGCCGCGCTAATATTTTTTTAGGTGACGAGGCTTATGCACCTGAGTTGGGTAACTTCGTAACGAGATTTGAACATCGTCGCCTTGCCACAAGACACCGTGTTACTTACGCAGTTTTTGATGGTGAACAGGTCGGAAATCATAAGCGATACCGAGTGGTCCCACCCTCAGAGTTTCCGCTATACGATGACGGAATCATGCATGCTGAGACAGTTTCGCCCATTCCATCAGCTTGGCCAAGCTTCCTTCAAAAGCGACATAAAGGTTACGCATTTTATAACGGCACGGGCGCCGGATATGTTCGTTCTGTACACGCTGTTCCTGTTAGCGATGATCGTCCTTTCATAAAAATTTCCGTGTATGGGTGATTCGCCGCAGACTGTACGAAATAGACCCAAAAGTGCACGAGGTATTAATTGCTGGCTGTTACCTACCAGGGCGACAAGTCAACCCTTCCACCATTAGCTCCACCAACAACGGAAACGGAGAGAAAAATATGTCACTTATGATAGACGCTGAACCGCTATTGGAACTGCTAGCTGTCGTAGATTCCGCCAATCAGCCTCGCTATGCCTTGGTCAAGGCTTATCGCGAACTACCTACGCCGGTAACTCCCGCACAAACAGAGCAGTTTCACACCGAGTACCAGAAGGCTAGCACCGAGTGGGCAAATGCCTGCGGCGCCCTCACTTTCGCTTTCGGTGCGGAGGTTTCGAAAGCTAAAGCAAAAAATCAGTAATTGACAGGGTATAAGTCCCAAGTGCGAGCCTAGGCATTAGAAGGATGCGATTTTTTAGTCCGATCAGCGGGAGGGAATTTAATGCGTAGAGATATGGATCTAATCCGAGCCATCGTTCTAAAGCTGGAAGCATGGGACAAAACGCCTAGCGCCATCTTTATAGTGACAGACCTCGAAAATGACTTTCCTATCGATGGTTATACGTCTGATGAAATTTTGTACCACTATCAGTTGATCGCTGAAAAAGGTTGGGTAGACACCGCCGGAGGAAGCAAAAGTTATCGAAGTTTTACCTTCCGAAGTCTCACGTCGGATGGGCACGATTTCGCGGATTCTGTTCGTGACGACAAAGTTTGGTCCATGACTCGGGACGGTGCACTCAAGGCTGGAGCTTTCTCTATGGATTTGTTGGGCCAGCTCGCCAAAGGTTTGAAAAAAAACAGCTCGAAAACTACACGGGCATTTCGCTTGGATAGGAGTTTCGCGATGAGTGCAGACAAGCCAGATTCAGCAAAGGTTAATGGCGAAGTCATCGACTTGTGGGTTCGCAGAGCCGGATCCTCGTTTCAGGTTCGAGATACGTTTCGGAATCGCTCATTCACTGGTAAAGGCGGCTCGACATCAGCGGCAAAGGCCGATTGGATCAATCAAGCCGTGTACGAAGCCAATAGGTAGGAAAAATCGCCCAGGTACGCACCAAGCCCAGCCCTAAAAAGCTGGGCCGAGGCAGTAGAGGGCACCGCATCGGCGTCCACCTAATCGAAGGAATGATGATCATGATCGAACCGTGGGAAAAAAGCCGGACCCCAAAACTGAAGAACCTCCTGAAGCAGCTCGCAGATCACACCCCCTCTAATCCGGATGACGACCCTAATCTGACAGGGGAAGAATTCCTATCTGCAACAGATGATAAAACCCGTGAGCTTGTCGGACAAATCGTCGATCACAGCCAAGTAGCCCTTTTCGACAATGCTGGGCGAAAGCAGGGACAGTCCTGTGCAGCAATCACTCGCGCAGGGAATCGCGTGTCAGTGGTCGGTGACCCTAATGACGAAGACGATAGAAACAAGACCACCCTTCAAATAGAAACGGAGCATGGCGTACTGACCCTTGATTCGCCGTTGGTTGGGCGTTGAGCGTCCACGAACAACGGAAAAAATCATGAGCAGTGACAAAAACGAGCACAAAATCACTTTGCCCCCCGGCTCTCGATTTCGCCGACAGGCTGGTCCGTATGACTTAGATACCGGCCGTCCGCGTTACGCCGTTCAGGTAATCGCGCCGGATGAGCAGTCGAGACGCGAGGTCGAGGACAACTCACAGTTCATGGGCACTCCTGGCAAGCACTTTTATGTGTGGGATATCAAGAACGGTTCGACTTGGCCTGTTTTCCTGACCCTGACAGTGGATGGAGTGGCGGTAGGCAAGGACAACGACTGACGAACTGTTCGAGGAAACTGCTCAGCTGCACCCCAAGCCCCGGCCTAAAAAATCGGGGCCGAGGACGTAGCAGAGTCCTTTCCCCATAGGCAGGCGTTTCAAGATGCAGCACGTAGGCGATTTAATTGTTACCGAGACCCAAGAGACTTCTGGTCAAGTTACTGGCACCACTTACGTGCGTGCTGGAGGGGTTCTGATTGCGCGTGGACAGCTATCAGGCGGGTTAATTATCGAAGCCGGCGGCCACGCCATCGTCTACGGCCAGGTGTCTCGCAACGTGTTGAATCATGGGGTGCTTGAACTGCTAGGCCAGGTTTCAGGCAAGGTTATTGGGAATCAGCCTATCAACCCAGTAAAGCCGGTCCAAATCGTCGGTAGTGATCTTGAGGTTCCGTTTCGTGGCAAGGCCACCTCATGGACGTATACCGGCTAGTTCGAGGAAAAAGATTCCATGCTCCTTGTATACCTGATAACTACAGCTTGCTATAGCGGTTGTCGTGAGGCGGATTTTGGAGATGCACAGCATCCGTTTCGGTCAATGGAAGATTGTGTAGCTGAGATGACTCAACGGCGGCAGGCTAAACCCCCTCTTGGTAGTCGAAACCGGCCAGTTTATCTCTATGAATGCAGGTCCAACGACGGGCAATATGTAAAGCTTCCCAAGCGTTAGGAAAGAGCGATGAAGAAGCTGTTGAAAGCTGACAATGCCCCCTCGTGCATTGACATCGATTTGAGCACGTTGAAATGGCGAAAAAACTTGCCAGAGATTGACCTTGGGCTAGCAGATTACCCACCCCTCTTAAGACATATTCTCAATGGCAATGAATACGGGCCACTCATGAACGGGCCCGATGTCGCTAGACATAGAAATGAGTGGCGTACTTTTATCAGTGATCTGGCCGCTTATGTGCCTACAAACTCAGTGCTTCTAGATCGGTTTCATACCCAATGGCATGTCGGACACCACCACATCCGAGCGCTTGTTGATGACGATGACCTGTTAATGGACATGCTCTGGAAGTGGTTACCTCGATACAACGGACCTGAGCTACTCCTCTATCGTGGAGAAAATTTAGATAGATTCGAACTCGGAAGAATTGGTACCGCTTGGAGTGATAAAGAGAGTGTAGCCAAGATGTTTGCCAGTGGGTTGAACGCTGAAGGACGAGGCGGTGTGATCTTGGAAACTATTGGAACTGCGAAATCAATAATCGCCGGCCCATCAGCTCACAGCATCTATTTGCAAGAGTATGAGTACACCCTCGACAGGCGCAGATTGAGCACCGTCAGTGTCAAATGCCATTTTGCCCCACGACGAGGTTAGCTAGTGAGCATCACCCACCTCAAAGCAATCAACACACTGTGCTACGTGCGGACAGGACGATAAGAAAAATCCGCTCATAACGCTTTGCACAATCAAAAACGAATGAGGCTCTATGAATAGCATTGATCTTGAAGCACTTAAGTGCATCCACAAGCACCGCCAGTCGGGGCTAAGCCAGTGAAAGGACGCCTATCTCGCGTCCACTAAATCGAAGGAATGATCACCATGGCAAAGAAAGTTACTGTGAAAAGCGGTACGGTTTATACCACCCTCGGTGCTGCTCAAGCTTACTTCGACGCCTTACGGGAGGGGACGGCTATTGAGGGCAAACTCTCAGATCCTGATCGGTCTGATGTGCTCGACATATACCATCGGTATTGCCAACTCGATAGCTGGGCTGGAGAGGTAAAAGATACAGTAGATGTGGTTGCTGTCTGGGACAACAGACAACGTGGACGAGGTCAATACGCCCAAACGAAAACCTTCGCAGTTGTTTCCGAGTCTGGCGAACGATCCATTTTTAGCATTGGTAAAGCGTTGGCCAAAATAGCGGTCTGATCAGTAAACCCAGTAATCACGGAAACCGCACCAGGTACACCCAGGTCCCGGCCTAAAAACCGGGGCGGAGGACATAGAAGAAGTCCGATTTCAAACAAACCAATCGAAGGATCAGCATGATGGAAAATCTGAATTCACCAGAGCATGTTCAGTATTTGGTAGACGGGACAGTCGTAGAGATCGGAGAGGCCAAAACTGAGATGGATGCTGAAAAGGCGGCTTCGCATATGAAGGGTTATATCTCAGCACTGCGTTACAGCAATGTGATTGATCATGCGCTGTTCAAGCCATCGGATGATAAGTTGGACAGAGCACTTGTTGACTGGCATCGAAAAAACGACGCTCTGCCTTCCGAGCGGGAGGATACCGACGTTTAAGGCGAGGAATAATCACGGAAAACGCTCAGTTGTTTGCGTTTATTCAACTCCTACTCAGACGGGGTTGGATCAACGGCATCGAACGATAGGAAGTACGAGAACAACCGGCTGTAAAGTACAGCCGGATGAGCAAGTTCATCAGATTTTCAACGATTCGTGGAGAATGATAATGCTTTGGAAAAAACTCCGACCTCATGCTAATCACTATCACTATGTTGCAGTTCTAGAGGCAGAGGAAGTAGACAATGGGAATATGCTTTACGGCCAAAGAGAGTTTCGTCTAAAGCTGGCCGATGGTACGACCGTTAAGCACACCTTTGAGGTAGAAGAATATCAGCAATGGTGGTCCTCCTTTTTGAAAGGCGGCCAAGTTGTTAACCCGTAGGAAAATTCCGCTGCACACCACGGCCCTTGACCGGGCCTTCGGCTGTACCAGGGCGCGTTTCATACTGCCCAGAAAACCACTGACAAGGAGTAGAACCATGACTGAACTCAAGACCCCAGACTTCCAGGGTATTGAAAAACTGACGGAGGCTAATTCCACCGTGCGCGCCAATGAGCTGCTGGCCGAGGGTTGGGTACTGCTGGGGATGTACGACCGCCGTGACGGTAACGACGAATATGTTTTGTACGTGCTTGGTTTCCCGGGCGAGCCAGCCGCAGGCTTTTTCGGCTGACTGTCAGCGCCCGACCGGGGAAGCGGTTGGGCGCCAGTACGATGCGTAAAGCCTAGCGCCTTGCCGGCGAAATTCTCGCCAGGCCCTGAATTCGAGGAAAACGTTCATCTGCACCCCAAGTCCTGGCCCTCAAAAGCCGGGACCGAGGACATAGGAGGGGCGCGGTTTTCGCGTCTGCAACAGGGAGAACCATGTGAAGCGTCTGCCGGAAGGAGTGCGCAGGATTTGCGCAGTAGTTGGCGTGCTGTTTGTTATTTGGTGGATCGCCGCAATAGGCTTTCTTTCTGACGGATTCATTCAAGTCCAGCCGATCGGCTGGGTTGTGTTGGGGCTGGGTGCCATCCTGGCGTACGTTATTCCAGCATTGCTCTACCGGATCTACAGATGGATCAGAGATGGATTCGCTATAGATGCGCAACGCTAAAGGAAGGGTGAAAACCAATGCGCTACCTCACACTGCTACCTGCATTACTTTTAGTTGGATTTACTGCGATGGAATGTGCTGCGTCCTCTGCATACCCCAAGCAGCCGATGAACATCAGTCAAATGGTGATCAATGAGATTTCTGAAAAACTGACGGGGACAATTCGTAAGGATTTCCAGGTATTGGCTCTGTTGGCGTTTAGTAACCCCGCCTCGAACACCTCACGAGCAGCGCCCATTTATCGCGTTGCTTATAGGCCAGGAAGGGCGATCTACGTTTCGGCCATAAAGTCGTTTACGCAGAAAAAAGAGACTAATGTTCTTTACTGGGAAACATCTGTCACGAAGCTTTTGGAAAAAGAAACAGCGGTAAAATATAGGATTACTTTGTCTTTGGCTAAGTGCAAAGAAAAGTCATCAGTGCCTCTATACGACGTTAGTTTTGCTCATGATGGAAGTATTTTAAGTACCTACATATTTTCTGAGGTCGAGGCGGTCCCCATCACAGAAGGAGCCATTGACGAAGATATGCTCGCTGTTGTCTGCGGTAGTACGAATGAGGCGGATGCTGTGAACGACCCTCTAATGGACGCTGCCGGTCTCTTTGGAGAGTATCGAAGCGGCAGTTAGCATCGTCCCTTGACCCGTCAATGGTGAAATTGCATCAGGTACACCCAAGCCCCGCCGTCAACCCATGGGTCCTGGTGCGCAGAGTGATACTACTTTTGGCGTCCACCACATCGAAAGAGATGTCTAAGAAATTTGGGTCGATTTACGGCATTGAACCATAGGAAAAAACAAAGATGTTTAGTACTTACGCTGTGTACTTCGTTTTGGCCTGTTTTGCGGCTTTCCTCGCTTACGAGGCGGGGCAATCGCGTGGCTCAAAGATGGTGAAAAATAGAATCCTGAAAGCATTGGAGCAACATGAGGTTGATGTGTCTCATGGATATACCGAGGGCTACTCGGGCCTTGGTCTTGCACGGATCATCAGGAACATCATCAGCTAGGAGATGCGTGGTTTTAGCGCCAAAGTTCTGCCCATTCGGTCCGGTTCGCCGGTCCATCAGAGAAACTCCCCGTCTCCAGGACAACGCAGAGGAACCCACATGAGCGATAGCCCAGATTTGATCATAACTGCCGACAATCCACGAACTGGGGAGACGGTGTATACCGAATTTCAGCGAGCCGAAGCCTACGCTTTGGCCCGATTGTTCAAGAGTACGAGCCTGGAAGATTGTCGTTCCAAAGCCGTGAGCGACGATGATGCACAGCTGATGACGGAAGGGCTGGCAAAGCTGCAGAGCTTCTTCGCTGCTGCTGGTGTAGCGCCGTGGTGAATCATCCACTGAGCGGTGTTGGATCAACGGCGTCCGACCATAGGAAAAGATCGCTACACCACTGGTCCTTGATTGGGCCTTTGGCAATACCAGGGCACGGTTCTCGTGCGCCACAAGGAGTATTTATGAACAAATTCCAGACCTTCGTGGTTGAGTTTCCCGACAGCATCGAGCAGCGCAAGGCCATTTTTGAAACCATCAGTGCGGTTGTACAGGAGAACGACGGGAAGGTCGTTGGCCAGTCGCAGGATGATGATGATGATTAGTAACCGATCCATCACCCACACATTCAAAGCCGCCCATTGAAGCCCGATGCTGCGCTCCCGATCTCTTTCTGGAGCCAGCACCTCATGATGCGTCCCGACGCCAAAGTCGAAAAAGTTTACCTTTACCCCAAGTCCGTGGACTTCCGAAAATCCATCGACGGCCTGGCCGCCCTGGTCGAGCTGGATATCAAGGTGGCCGTCTTCGACCCGGTACTTTTCGTTTTTCTGAATCGCTCCCGCAACCGGGTGAAAATCCTCTATTGGGAGCGCAACGGCTTCTGTCTTTGGCTCAAGCGCCTGGAATCCGAGCGTTTCAAAACCTCGCCCGACGTCACCGACGAAGCCATCGTATTGAGCGTCCAGGAACTGAACTGGTTGCTCGACGGTTTTGACCTTTGGCGCAACCGCCCTCATCAGGTTTTGACCCCACGCTACGTAGCCTGACCCGGTATAATCCGGGCCATGATTTCCCTGCCCGACGACCTTCCTGATGATCCTGTTTTGCTCAAGCAACTGCTGCTTGAGGCACTCAGTCGCCAGGAAGAAGTGGCCCAGGCTTATCAAACCCACATCGTCGACCTGAAAGAGCAGATCAAGTTGCTGCGCGACCGCTTGTTCGGGCGCAAGTCCGAACAGACTGTCGAGCCCAACACGCCGCAACTGGCGCTGTTCAACGAGCCCGAAAGCGAGCCGATGCCGCTCGTTGATGACCCTGACGAAGAAGCCGTTGCGCCGACGCCGCGCCGTGGCAAGCGCAAGCCGTTGTCGGCCGATCTGCCGCGTATCGAAATCATCCACGAACTGCCTGAACACGAACTGACCTGTGCCTGCGGTTGCCGCAAACACGCCATCGGCGAAGAAACCAGCGAACAACTGGACATCGTGCCGATGCAGATCCGTGTCATCAGGCACATCCGCAAGGTCTACGGTTGCCGGGGGTGTGAAACTGCACCGGTCACGGCTGACAAGCCTGCTCAGTTGATCGAAAAGAGTATGGCCAGTCCCAGCGTGCTGGCGATGCTGCTGACTACCAAGTACGTCGATGGCTTGCCGTTGCACCGGTTTGAAACCGTGCTCAGCCGACATGGCGTCGAGATTGCGCGCCAGACGCTGGCGCGCTGGGTGATCCAGTGCAGCGAACACTTCCAGCCACTGCTGAATTTGATGCGCGACCGCTTGCTGGAAAGCCCGGTGATCCACTGCGATGAAACCCGCGTCCAGGTGTTGAAGGAGCCGGATCGTGACCCGACCAGTCAATCTTGGATGTGGGTGCAGGCCAGTGGCCCACCGGACAGGAAAGTCATGCTGTTCGACTACACCTCCAGCCGAGCGCAGGATGTACCGTTGCGTTTGCTGGACAGCTATCGCGGCTATGTGATGACCGATGATTACGCCGGCTATAACGCCTTGGCGTTGCAGCCGGGCGTGGAGCGACTGGCATGCATGGCGCATGCACGCCGCAAGTTCGTGGATGCGCAAAAAGTGCAGCCTAAGGGTAAAACCGGGAGGGCTGATATCGCGCTGACGATGATCAACAAACTGTACAGCATCGAACGCGAATCCAAAGACGCCAGCGATGAGCAACGGTTTATCGCTCGTCAGGAAAGAAGCTCGCCGATCCTGGCCCAACTGAAAAGCTGGCTGGCTAAGACCCAATCCCAAGTGACGCCGCAAAGCGCATTAGGCAAGGCTGTGCACTATCTGGCGAATAACTGGAACCGACTGGAGCGCTATGTCGACGCGGGTTATTTACCCATCGACAACAACGCCGCTGAAAGAGCGATCAAGCCGTTTGTGATCGGACGCAAAGCTTGGTTGTTCAGTGATACCGTCAACGGCGCCGCCGCCAGCGCAAAGATTTACAGCTTGGTCGAGACCGCCAAGGTCAACGGCCAGGAGCCCTATACGTGGCTGCGCCACGTACTGGAGCGGTTGCCATATGCCTCGACGGTCGAAGACTACGAAGCCTTGCTGCCGTGGAACTGCTCACCGGAGATGCCACGGTAAACCGTTGACTCACCTTGGGATAGGTGGGGTTTATGGATCGCTTACGATGATTATGATGGCCAGCTCCTTTATCAGCCCAGTGCAAGCCAGTAGCGTCTACGGTACCTATCTCTGCGACGATAAGCGCTGCTGCACTTGCCGCATGCCTTCGAAGGTAATTAATTGCTTTAAGCATCACGCCTACAGCGCAGCGCTAAAGCCTCGGAATACCTGTCATGCACTCATTGAGTATATGTATTTGTGAACCGGCCAAGAGGCCAAAATAGTTTGCTTGAATCCCGCCGATGATTACGAGCAAAGGAACTCGATGTATTTTCGAAAGTCTTTTCCAATCACGTGTGTCGATGGTTGATGGAGTTGGATGATTTTCAGGGTGAGTGTGCCACTCGCCGATATAGTTCTCTTCTCCATTTGTTACTCTAAATCTTTCCTCAGCAATCTCCTGATGGCCGCCGGGGTGCCGCGTAAATCGGCAGCGACTTCGGCTATCTTTTGGTTGAGGAGCGGTCGCGAAGGTGATCTCAAAATGCTCCCCCCTGCGTTTCCCCATGAGGATGCCTCCCGCCTCACAACCATCGGGAGTAGACTGCCGATAACTTGATATCAGAGCCAAGACTTCTTCGTTCACTAATACTAGGCGCTTAGAGTATGGTTCGATTAGTGATTTATGGCGCATGCGGGGCACTTGAGGTTAGGTGTAGGTGATATGGGCTTGACAGTTTTTCCACCTTCGTAATCCAGCGTGATGCTTCTAAAGCGAGGGTTTGGCTTTCCCTTGGCCCATCCAACCGCTAAATCAGTAGCTAACGCTGCAGCGTGCATAGCAGCTGTTGCCGAAAACGGTACAAGCCAGTCTCCACAGCTTCCGGCAGAGTTCTTCAGCGTCATTTCGTAGCCCTTCCTCATCACAGAAGACGAGCCGCCTGGAACGCTATAGTCCAAGCAGTTCAGGCATGCATCCTTGCCGTTTGAAAAAAGGTAGGCTTGAGCCCCGCAGCCTGCTCCGGCCACCCAAGCGAAGACGATAGGTGCGTCGAATTTTTCTTTCAGCTTAAGTTCGTTCAAATAGAGCGAAAGCGCTTGATTTCCCGTGGCGTCAACCACCAGATCTATACCCGCCATCCCTGTTCGAATCACTTCCTGATCCGTTACTTCTGTTACTTCTATTCTTGGATAGCGGTCAAATAGCTGCTGTCTGATGGAACTGGTTTTCTTGTGTTGTAGATCGCCAAAGCCTAAAACGTGACGGCCGATGTTCCCCACTGACAATGTATCCGGATCAGATAGCATCAGTTTTCCGCCTACAAATCCAGCACCGCTCTTTGCGAGGAGATCGGCCAAGTGACCACCGATCGCACCACATCCGACCAAGAGAACATTCTTGCCCGCAAGCCCGGCTTTTGAGTCAGGCATGTTGCGTGTAAGCCAGGATCCTGGATCGGCAGGTATTGGTTCAAGTCTCGTGATTGTGGCTCTGTCGGCCCGAGACTTGAATACTTTCACTCCAGACTGATCAAACTTCTCTGAGGATCTAAAAACCGAACGCATGAAGTCAGCTGCATTTCGGCACGGCAGCATCTTTCTGACATATTCAATGTCGATTAGAACGCAACAGCTCGTGTTTGGAGCTCGAATTAGAAGAAGCAGCTTGTCTAATTTGTGCTCGAAGGCGTCTTTGACGGAATCATAAAGTCCTTTGACTGCGGAGTTTCTGTCGCTGAGCAGCCATGTCTTGAGATCGGTAAGTGTCTTAGGAGGCCACGTGGAGGCCATGGCGCCGAGAAGTTTGTCAGAGTCCACCACCCTCATCTTCAAAGACGGCCTTAGAACCTCGAATCCCCAACGAGAATACAAGTCCAGAAGTTCGGAAGCGTCTCGACCTAGTAAGAACAGGCATTCGCTTTCAGGGCTTTTGGGGCGCTCCAACAGAGCGACGTCCGTGAGGAGGCCAGGCTTTGTTTCCTCCGGAATATCGATTAGGAGCGGTAGTCCGCCCCAGTAAACCGAAAACTCGTCCTGAAAATCTGTTAGGGCGCCACCATTGGCGAGCCTTTCCAAAAGCTGCTCGGCAACTTCCAGGCAACCTAAAACGGCTCCCCCGAGGTTGTGTCGAGGGAGGTGAGCCTGGTCGTCGCGCAGATAGCACAGATAGCCATTGTGATTTATATGAGCGCAAACCAAGGGTATTTCTGTAGGGCGTTCAAGCAGTTGGATAGCAGGCAGTCGCTTGAAGCTCTTGTCGAAGATATCTAGGTTAATTGGTATCTGCCGTCCTTTAAAGGAGATGGTCCCAGCATACCGAAGGCCTAGGGGGCCTCTAACTTGCTTGAAGCCCGTTTCCGTCAGAGCCTTGTGAACAGAGCTTAAATCTGTCATTTAGCCCGCCGTCGCTTTTCCAAGCGGGGGAACCGCAGCGGTTTTCTGGGCAGGCTGGCTCTGAACTGTCGATTGAGTCACTCGATCGGGATCATTCGGAACGCGCTTACCCAAAAGCTCGATCAGAATCTCGCAAGCTTCGGATGGGACTCCACAGGTATCGATCGCATATTCAAGCTGGTCGGAAAAATGTTCGATTCTGGCGATGACGTCTTCTCGAATGCCCTTGTTGTCTAGTCGTTTCGCCAAATCTTCCTGCTCGTCCAGAGGTTTATCTCTGGTGGCTGGGTTGATGACTTTTCCTCGAAGGATGTCCGGCAACCTCTGGAGAACCTTCAGCAGTGCAAGGTCATCGCGCTTTTCGATTGCCATATCGAAAGCAGCGTCTGCGGCAACCATCAGCAGGATCGACTTCGGATCATCCTTTTCCCATTTCTGGAAGTCTCGCCAAGCCTTCAGATAGCGCATGACTCGGCGAAGCTGTTCGCCCTTTAGCTCAACCTGCTCAATCACCCAGTCGCGTACCGGACGAGGGTCTGAGTCTCGCCAACCGCGATTTTTGGTGGCCATCAGTACACCTTCAGTCGGCATTAAGTGCCACTCTTGCTCGTCAATACGCTCTAGAGATTCAGCGCTATCGAAGGCCAAGTTCTCCAGCCCAAAGCGATACATTTCCATACTCGCTTTTACAAGCGTTGCGAACTCGATATCGGAAATGCTGTAGACGGGTACATCGATATGCTTGTCGCTGTCGATGATCAGTCGGGTGCAATTGTCATTGCTCGTGTCAATTGTCCACCCTTTATCATCCGCAAGCTCCGAGAGAACTTCCTCGACTGATTCGAAGAGTAGCGCGCTCATCTGTGCCGGTGGCTGGCTTTCGATGTAGCTAAACGGCAGGTAGGTGCCGTCATCTAGGTCAGCCTGTTGAGGAGAGCGACAGGGGGCATTGAGCGTCTTGTAAGCCCACGACCCTTGGGTGAAGAACCTTGGGTCAGGCACTTCAATATGACCTTGACCAGCGTCTTCGGCCTTCTTCTGGATCCGTTTTGGTAGGCGAGCTTTTAGGCGCTGACGGATGTCAGTACGTGCACTGAGCATCAGCTTACGTTCTTCAGGGGCAAGAGTCAGGTTATCGAGGAAGGCCACCCGGCCTTCGACCCGCGTATCAAGCAGGCTATGCAGATTGAGGCTCGGCATTAGTGGCGCTCTCCTTAGAAAGGGTGCAATGTGCCATTATGATATAGGTACGAAATTAAAGGGTTCAATGGCTCGCGAGGAATAAAATGTACGCTGTCTTCGGGCTGAGAAAGGTTCTCACCTTTATTACCGGATTGGTTGTTTTGGTGATCATCGGGTTGTTATTCAAAGAATCCCCTACCGATCTTCTAGAGTTTGGCAAGACGGCCTGGAAGGTCGCCTCGGGCGTTGTAACGGCCCTTCTCCTTATAGGAAGCGTACCGTTCTGCTATCGGTGGGCTTGGAAATGCTATGAGTTTTTCTTCAGCGGTGCATATCCAGACCTGTCTGGCGTATGGAAAGGCACTGTTGAGTCTAATTACTCAGTTCATCGGGCTATTCAATCAGCAGCATCCTCTTCAACTGAGACACTGAGTCCGTTTGATCCGAAACAGATAGATGCGATACCACTTGAAGCTTTCGAAGCAAAGCTGACTATTAAAGCCAGCCTACTAAAAATCAACATCCTCATGGAAGTACAAGGACTGACCGATAAGTCCGACTCATACAGTATTTCTGCTGCGCCAGTCGTTGCACAAAATGACGAGCCGCATCGGCTTGTATACATATATAAGTCAAAGCACTTTAAGAAAGCTGCCGATGACGAGTCGAATCATACCGGCGCCGCGGACGTCCAGGTGAGACGCAATGCAGATGGAAAACTCGAGATGACTGGCTATTATTGGACTGCGCGAAATTGGCGACGTGCAGGAAACACTGCTGGAATTTTGAGTTTCGTTAAAGAAGACTAATTTTCGGAGCAGATGGGTAACTTCTCGCTATACGCAGGGTTGAATCCTTATTCTCCGAATATTTGGTCATCCGAGGGAGGAACTATGCTGCGCGCTCAGGCTCAGTTGGCCTAGTATCAGCAAAAAGATGAGCTTAAGTACAGGCCAACAAGTCGAAACGGATCATGATAATCATCGCTTTCCATCGTTTGATGAAAGCGCTAACGACCTATAAACCGGTCTTTAATAGCATTTCCAGATGAATCTGGCAGAGGCGGTGGAGCGAGTTCATCAGGCACTGAGCAAAGGGCCTTGATCAGGCTATTAAGCGGACAGCCCTCAGCCTTGAGGATCGCAATCGGACCTAGCGTTACGCAGTCTGGGTTGAGAACCGCCCCGCTAGCATTTGAGATACATGGCCTCCTAGCTTTACCTTAACCTCCTCGGGGTAGCATCATGGCGTCATCTGCCTCACCAAATGCAGGCTCAGCTAGCGGAATATTACACAGTGGAAACCAGCGCGGCACCGCAAGATCGAGACTTTCCAGTAATTTTGTTGGAGAAGATCAAACGGCTGAGATCAGAAGCGTTCTCTGGAGTCGGACTTGTCTTCTATTACGACCTTGAGGAGTTGCCGAGCGTGCCTCTGGGACATCGGAACGCGATGAAACCAGATCTACCGATCTTCGGAGCCGAGGCGATTTCCCGCATATTAGCCAAGGTTTCAGACCAAGCTTCACCTTGGCACGACGGATTCCATATGATCGACATGCGGTCGCAATCACTCACACATATATCCCAGTTTCTGGCGCCTCCGTTGAAGTGTTTGGCGCAACCTCCAGAGGATCTACCCAGCGGTGCAAGGCAGATGACAGCGCTATTAACGTCCCTCATTCCGGGCATTACGTATGTAGGTGTACTCGGTATGGGTGATGAAATTGTTGTGTACAAAAATGGAAGAGTCTTAGCGCGAGCAACTGAGAAAAATGAATAATTTAAGTCTCACCGAAACCGAGCTGCAGCGACTATTGAAGGTATACGTCAGCCTAGTTTTAGCTGTCGCGATCTTTCTCTACCTCGTCCACATGCTGTTAGGATACGAAACGCTTACAGCGGGGTGGCGAGCCATTTCATACGGATTAACTTGCGTTACGTTTCTATTCGGTGTTTTTTTCAAACTGGCGTGGAGATCCCCTCGGATTGCGCGATGGATGCGAAGACCAATGGTGCACGGGGTATGGCGCGGCACACTTAGCTCAGACTTTCATCAGGCGGATAAATCGCCGTTACAGATACCTATAATTTTTGTAATACGACAAACATACTTGACTATCTCGATAGAGTCATTCACAAAGTCCCAAGAAGGTGAGTCAAAACTCGAAGCGTTGATTCAAAACGGTAGAACCGAGGCTACCCGACTTTGCTATGTTTTCGAACTTAAGAGGTTATACCAAGGCGAAAACAAGCTTACTACTGGGGCCGGTGACCTCCGCCTGATCAATGATTCCAAGCAACTCAGAGGTCATTACTGGACCAACTCACCGACTTTTGGCGAACTGCAGTTGGAGCTGATTTCCCGTGAATGCGACGGGGTGGATTGTTACGAGGTAGCTGAACGGAAATGGCCCTCTACTATCACCCAAAGCAGCTAAGTGTATAAAATAGCGTTGCTAGCTGGGCGACTTCCTTGAACCGCCTTCGACTCCATGAGCACATCGAGTGATTACTCTTGGCCGGTAGCGTTCACTCGCGAAAGGTAGCCAAAGCGCATTGATTGAGCCCGTTGCTGCGCTGATGGCAGCCCCTGCCTATGGGGGGATGGCCTGAAGGATCAAGTTGAGCAGCAGATCATCGTCATAGGACCTAATCGCAAGAACAGAAAGTTCTTCTTAAAAAAAGAGCAGAAACCTGCCTAGCTCTTCCCCTACATAAGTGTTTGGATCGCTTGTCTTTGGCGTTCGGTGATCTGCACATTGCTTTGGTCGATACGTCGAAGCCACTCCGCCCCTGAGATTCTGTCCCCACGCTTAACCAAGCCCCCGTACCGGTCAACCATCTCTTTAAGCGACTCAACCATTTCAGGATAGGACGGACCACCGTCGAACCTAACGCTGAGCCAGCCCAGGCGCGAACGGCTGATCCCGAAATCGCGAGTGTCTCGCCGTCCAGATCCTGTTTTCTGACCATATCCATACTGAGCGCTCATTCGCTTTCCGTCCTTTGTGGCCATATCGGTTGACGAATTTGCTCCTGAAGAAATCCGTCGCTCATCAAATGTTCTCACAGAACAAATTTATATGCGAAAAATTTTCCTCTGTGACTTTGCTCTGCTGGAAAACCATCCACAAAATCGTCTGATGAATATCGGCGCAGCTATACGCAAGGTTCGACTGGAAAAGGGGCTCACTCTAGAGGCGGTTGCTCTGGAGGCGGGGACTTACGCGGGCAACCTGTCAAAGATCGAAAGATCGCAGCAGTTGCCGTCCCTGGACCTGCTGCACAAGCTCAGTCACGCACTGGGCACGAAAACGTCTGACCTGTATGCTGTCGCGGAATCCGAGTTGGAAGGTGGCGATGAGGCTGCATCTGATCAGAGCAACGAGGTAATCCTGGTGCGTCGGAACTTCCAGGCCCTCACTCCCAAAAATCGCAGGCTCGCCATCGAGTTCCTGAAGCTGCTGGGGCAGTCACAGGACGAAGCCTGACGAATCCTCGAGCACTCCCATTTATTCCACTCCACGCCCACAGAGCAGTTACAGAAAGCCTTGTGATGACGATCAAGCTCAACTGGTCGTTGCTGGTAGCAAAGGAATGAATATTTCCGCCAACGTATGGGCCAAAGTATGGGCTGGGGTTGGTGGTCAAGGAGGGAGCCTGGTAGATAAGGGGCTGTAGAAATTAAAAAGCCGGCTTGTGGCCGGCTTCTCGGGGACTGCCTCAGCTTGTTTTTGACAAACCTCACCAGCCTTCAAATCGCTCAGCCCACAACACGTCTGGCTGAATAGTAGGGGCATCCGCGGTAACTCCTCCGCTTCGCCAGGCAAGGTGGATAGCGTAAAGCCACCCCCTGCCAAATGTGCGGCGCATGATACCCATATTCACCTCAGTTGCCCACCTCCGGATCCGATTTAGAGCCTTCCCAGCCCAACAGATGCTCATCCAGTGGCACGGGCGGGCGGCGGTTATTCAGGGTGGACCACCAGAAAACCCACCCCACAATCTGGAAGTTCTGCTCAAAGCGTTGTTCGTAGGTGAGGTATTCGTCGGGATGCTCGCCGGCATTGTGACTGCGCATGCGCAAACCTCCGCCGGGCCTGTTGTAGAGGTATTTGATGCGCAGCATGCCGTCGTGTTCTACCGCGTAGATCTCGCCGTCGATGATTTGCGTGCGGCCTCGGTCGATGGCGAGCGTGGCGCCTTGTTGGATGATGTCGATCATGCTGTTGTCGACCATGTAGGCGCCCAAAGCGCGGTCGGGGTTTACGTTCAGGGCCTGAAGGGTGTGCTGCGAGAGGCGGATGCGCTCGTTGGAGGTGAATGAAGGGTGGAGATCGATCTCCACGTCGGTTTTTTCCGGGAGGCAGGCGGGGCCTGTGAGGTATTTGCCGCTGGCTTCGCGGGTGGTGGGCAGTCCTTTTCGTGAGCTCGGGCCATCCAGCAGGAAGTTGGCCGGTGGGTGTTTGGGGCCTTCGCCGGTGCGCAGCCAACGGCTGGAGATGCACAGCAATTCTGCGATCTCGTTGAGTCGGCCCATGGGTACACCGCGCTTGAACCAGTTGTTCACGTGCTGGGGCGTGACACCGCGGTTCTTGGCGAAGTCGGAGGCGGAAAGATGAACTTCCTGTAGTAGCGCTTTTAAACGATCACCTGATGTATTCATAAACGCAGAGTTTACTGGCCGGAATTACAGATCAAATAAACCATGCGTTGAGTTGCGCTTGTAGGGATTTACTTAGTTGTAGCCTGATACTTCGGATTTTGATTTAAATTAAACGTTATTTATAAAACATTGAACTTTCCGTTTAATTTTTCCCACAAAAAAAAGCCCCGAATAATCGGGGCTTTTTCAATTGCCGGGGCAATGAGGAGCGGGTATCAGCCTTTGTAGGCGGCAACCGACTTCAGGATCTCGGCGCGGGCGGCGTCTGCGTTGCCCCAACCGTCGATCTTCACCCATTTGCCTTTTTCGAGGTCTTTGTAGTTCTCGAAGAAGTGTTTGATCTGCTCCAGCAACAGTGGCGGCAGGTCGGTGTATTCCTTCACGTCCACGTACAGCTGGGACAGCTTGTCGTGTGGAACCGCGATCACTTTAGCGTCGCCGCCGCCGTCGTCGGTCATGTTCAGGATGCCGACTGGACGCGCACGGATAACCGAGCCTGGGGTAACCGGGTAAGGGGTTACCACCAGCACGTCGAGGGGGTCACCGTCGTCAGCCAGCGTGTTGGGGATAAAACCGTAGTTGGCCGGGTAGAACATCGGGGTGGCCATGAAACGGTCAACGAACAGGCAGTCGCTGTCTTTGTCGATTTCGTATTTGATCGGCGCGTGGTTGGCCGGAATCTCGATGGCGACGTAGATGTCGTTCGGCAGGTCTTTGCCAGCCGGAATCTTGCTGTAGCTCATTGGGCGTTGCCCCCGTTAATTGGCCATGAAACATGGCCGGATTGGCCTAAAAGTGGCGGCGATTATAGGCACATTCTGACGCCGATGCCATGCGCCAGACGTCGTACGGTCATTCGCCCTGTGGCTGATAGCGCGGGTCGCTGGCTTGCAGTTGACTGAGGCGGGCCAGGGGATCCTGGCGATAAAAGAGGCTGAGTTGGGCGTACACCTGTGGATAACTGCTGACCAGCAAATCCGGGGCGCTGAAAAAATATTCGCTGGTGACGGCAAAGAATTCAGCGGGGTTTTCGGCGGCGTAGGGGTCGATCTCGGTTTCGGCGTCCGGGTTGGCATCGAGTTGGCGATTGAGATCGTCGTAGGCGCTCTGCATCACGCTGGCCCACTCCTGCACGCGCATGTCATGGTGCAGCGGTGGCAGGCCGTTGGCGTCGCCGTTGAGCATGTCGAGCTTGTGGGCCAGTTCGTGGATGACCAGGTTGTAGCCTTCCCACTGGCCGCTGGCCAACACGCCGGGCCAAGCGAGGATCACCGGGCCTTGCTGCCAGGCTTCGCCGCTGTGTTCGCCGTCCCACTCGTGTTCGACGCCGCTGCTGTCGCGGTGACGCTGGGGGCTGAGGAAGTCGTCGGGGTACAGCACGATTTCGTGGAAGCCCTGGTACCAGTCGAGGTCGCCCAGGTTCATCAGCGGCAATTGCGCCTGGGCGGCGAGCAGCAGGCGTTGTTCCTGATGCAATTCGACGCCGGGCAGGGCGGTCAGGTGTTTTTCGGCGAGGAACAGCACGCAGGCTTCGCGCAGCCACTGGTCCTGCTCGGTGCTGATGCCGTCGAGGAAGGTCAGGTGATGGCGCACCCGTTGCCAAGTGTCATCGGCAATCGGGTGTTTGGCCAGCAAGCGCCGGCGACGCCAGGCGCTGAGGGACCACATCGCAGGTTACTGCGGCTTGGCTTCGGAGGATGTGCGGCCAAACCGGCTGCGGAACACCCCAATGATCATCGGCACGAGCGACAGCAGGATGATGAACACCACCAGCAGCGACAGATTTTTCTTGATGAACGGCACATTGCCGAAGAAATAGCCCAGGGTTACCAGGCCGCCGACCCAGAGGATGGTGCCGAATACGCTGAAGCCGAAGAAGCGCGGGTAGGGCATTTTCGCGATGCCGGCAACGAACGGCGCGAACGTGCGCAGGATCGGCAGGAAGCGCGCCAGGGTCACGGTTTTGCCGCCGTGTTTGTCGTAGAAGTCGTGGGTCTTTTGCAGGTAGTCGCGACGGAAGATCTTCGAGTTCGGGTTGCTGAACAAGCGCTCCCCGGCCGTTCGCCCGATCACATAGTTGGTGCTGTCGCCGAGGATTGCCGCCAGCATCAGCAGGCCGGCCAACAGCACCGGGTCCATGCCACCACCCGCAGCGACTGCGCCGGCGATGAACAGCAATGAATCGCCTGGCAGGAACGGCATGACCACCAGGCCGGTTTCGCAAAAGATGACAAGGAACAGAATGGCGTAGATCCACGGACCGTAATTGGTTACCAGCAGGTCGAGGTAGACGTCGAGATGCAGGATAAGGTCGAGCGGGTTGAAATCCATGGATGGCACCTGTGTGAATGGCCCGGCTCAGCAGGCCTGTGCGGAAGCTCGGGTAATAAGGCTACAAGTGTATGCCGCATTTCTTACAACCCTGAAAGGTCCGCATTATACGGATTGAGAGGTGAAAAGCGTGTTGGTTTTGTAGCGAAGGATGTCGTGGTACTCGGGCTTGCAAGTGCTGCAGGGCTAAATGTGGGAGGGGGCTTGCCCCCGATGAGGCAGTGCCAGTTAAAAATTGGCTGACTGGCACACTGCTATCGGGGGCAAGCCCCCTCCCACAGTAGATTTGAGGTGTTTGGGCTACCGCGATCAATCCTCACTGATCGGCAACACGTAGTTCTTGAACTCCGTGTCTTCCCGAAACCCAATGGACTCATAGGTCTTCTGCGCCACTTCGTTGTCGCTGCTGGTCGACACGCGCAGTCGCACCGCGTGGGTCTCCTTGGCCATTTTCTTCGCCGTGCGCATCAGGTTGTCCGCCACCAATTGCCGGCGGGCGTCTTCAGCCACATAGATGTCATTGAGGATCCACACCCGCTTGAGCGACAGCGACGAAAAGCTCGGGTACAGCTGGCAAAACCCCAGCAGCTTCTTGTCATCATCATCCGCCAGGGCCAGGTAGATCACCGACTCCTTGCGCCGCAGGCGCTTCTCCAGGAAGGCCCGCGACGAATCCGGGAACGGCAACGCCCCGTAGAACTCACGGTATTTGACGAACAGCGGGGTCAACAGGTCCAGGTGTTCCAGGGTCGCTTGAGTAATCCGCATGCCAGGCCTCAACTTCCAAATGGGGGATGACCACACAAGCGGCCGTGACTCGATGCTGCCTAATGGCGTGAAAAAGCGCAATCGTGCAGCGTTCAGTCATCCGGTGAACTGAGCAGGAAATTGCCTTTCATCAGGTCAGGATCATCCGACTCGAGGGTCTGCACCTGCGCCTCGTCCTTGAGATTGACCCCCGACAGCTGCCGGCGACACGCCTCTCGCATCAAGTAAAGCAGGCGGTGGGCGGCCATGCCGTAGCTCAGGCCTTCCAGGCGCACATTGGAGATGCAGTTGCGGTAGGCGTCGGTGAGGCCGACCTTGGGGTTGTAGGTGAAATACAGGCCCAGGCTGTCCGGCGAGCTGAGGCCGGGCCGTTCGCCGATCAGAATGACGGTCATCTTGGCCCCGAGCAACTGGCCCACTTCATCCGCCACCGCCACGCGGCCCTGTTCCACCAGGATGACCGGCGACAAGGACCAACCGTCTGCGCTGCTCTGTTCTTCCAGGCGCGTCAGAAACGGCAAGGTGTGTTTATGCACCGCCAGTGCCGACAGGCCATCAGCGACCACCACCGCCAAGTCCACGCCGCCGGGGTTGGCCGATGCATGATCGCGCAGCAACTGGGCTGACTCATCGCTCAGGCGCCGCCCCAGGTCCGGGCGTTGCAGGTAGAGGTGACGGTCAGTGGCAGCACTGTGCAGCAACAGGCTGTCACGCCCGCGTTCGGCCAACTGACCGCGCAGGCCCGCATGGTCGAAGGGCAAGTGCACCGCATCCCGCGCCTGGGCGTGGGCAAACTGGAAATCCAGCTGCGCGTTAGTGGGGATGCTGGTGCCGGTGCGGCCCAGGGCTATTCGGGCTGGCGTCAGGCGGCGCAGTTCCAGCCAAGGGTTGTCAGGCAGGTCGAGTTGCACAGGCGGCTCCTTCATCCCAATTGCGCCAAGGCTTGGCGAAACGCCGGTGGCAGGCTGTTGCCGAAGTGCACCTTGCCGTCGGCTTGCGTAAAGATGCCCATTTTCGCCAGCCACTGCTCAAACTCCGGCGCTGGCTTCAAGCCCAGGGTCTGGCGGGCGTACAAGGCGTCGTGGAACGAGGTGGTCTGGTAGTTGAGCATGATGTCGTCGGAGCCGGGAATGCCCATGATGAAGTTGATCCCGGCCACACCCAGCAGGGTCAGCAGAGTGTCCATGTCGTCCTGGTCGGCTTCGGCGTGGTTGGTGTAACAGATGTCGCAACCCATCGGCACGCCGAGCAGCTTGCCGCAGAAGTGGTCTTCGAGGCCGGCGCGGATGATCTGCTTGCCGTTGTACAGGTACTCGGGGCCGATAAAGCCTACGACGGTATTCACCAAAAATGGTTTGAAATGTCGCGCCACCGCGTAGGCGCGGGTTTCGCAGGTTTGCTGGTCGACGCCAAAGTGCGCGTTGGCCGACAGGGCACTGCCCTGGCCGGTTTCGAAGTACATCAGGTTCTGGCCCAATGTGCCGCGATTGAGGCTCAGGCCTGCTTCGTAACCTTCCTGCAGCACACTCAGGCTGATGCCGAAGCTGGCGTTGGCCGCCTCGGTGCCGGCAATCGACTGGAACACCAGGTCCAGCGGCACGCCACGGTTGATCGCTTCGATGGAGGTGGTGACGTGGGTCAGCACGCAGGCCTGGGTGGGGATTTCATAGCGTTGGATGATCGCGTCGAGCATCTCCAGCATGGCGCAGATCGAGGCGATGCTGTCGGTGGCCGGGTTGATGCCGATCATGGCGTCGCCGTTGCCGTACAACAGGCCATCGAGAATGCTCGCGGCGATGCCGGCCGGCTCATCTGTAGGATGGTTGGGCTGCAGCCGCGTGGACAAGCGCCCGCGCAGGCCCAGGGTGCCGCGAAACTGCGTGACCACGCGGATCTTCTGCGCCACCAGCACCAGGTCCTGCACACGCATGATCTTCGACACGGCGGCGGCCATTTCCGGTGTCAGCCCTGGCGCCAGGGCGCGTAGGGAATGTTCATCGGCCGCGTCGCTGAGCAGCCAGTCGCGCAAGCCGCCGACGGTCAGGTGGCTGACCACGCTAAACGCCTGTTTATCGTGGGTGTCGATGATCAGTCGGGTGACTTCATCGCTTTCATAGGGGATCAGCACTTCGTCGAGGAAGTGTTTGAGCGGGATATTCGCCAACGCCATCTGCGCCGCCACGCGTTCACCGTCGTTCTGTGCGGCGACGCCGGCGAGAAAGTCACCGGAGCGTGCGGGGCTGGCCTTGGCCATTACGTCCTTGAGGCTGTCGAAGCGGTAGGTCTGTGCACCCACCGCGTGGGAAAAACTTGCCATACAGAGTCTCCTGGGCGACGCAGGCACGCGCCTGCGTCGAGGTTTACGGCTATCAGTGCAAGGCGGCCTCTGCGGCCTGGATCGCCGCGAATTCCTCTTCGGGCGTGCCCGCTACCAAGTGATGCCGGCTGTAGAAAGCAAAGTAAGCAATTAATACTCCATAGATGATCGCGGCGCCAATCACCACCCGTGGATCCACCAGAAAGCCCGCTACCACGGCCACGCAGGCCAGCACGAGGGCAACGCCGGAGGTGAAGACGCCGCCCGGCGTGCGGTACGGACGGTCCATTTTGGGGCGACGGATGCGCAGGGTGATGTGCGCGGCCATCATCAGCATGTAGGAAATGGTCGCGCCAAACACCGCCACCAGGATCAGCAGGTCACCCTGGCCGGTCAGCGACAGGCCAAAGCCGATGATGCCGGGGATCACCAACGCCAGCACGGGCGCCTTGCTTTTGTTGGTCTCGGACAGTTTGCGTGGCAGGTAGCCGGCACGCGACAGCGCGAAGATTTGTCGCGAATAGGCGTAGATGATCGAGAAAAAGCTGGCGATCAGGCCCGCCAGGCCTACCAGATTGACGAAGCTGCCCATCCAGGTCGAGCCGCCATAGGACAAGGCCAGCGCCTCCACCAGCGGGTTGCCGGACTTGATCAACGCGTACGTGCCGGCGCCGCCCGGTGCTATTACCAGGATCAGCAGGGCAAAACTGGTCAGCACCACAATGGCGCCAATCAGGCCGCGCGGCAGGTCGCGCTTGGGGTTCTTGGTTTCTTCGGCGGCCAGCGGCACGCCCTCGACGGCCAGGAAAAACCAGATGGCATAGGGGATTGCCGCCCACACACCCACATAACCGAACGGCAGGAAGGTGCTGGCACCCTTGGCCTCGGTCACCGGGATGTCCAGCAGGTTGGCGACACTGAAGTGCGGCACCATCGACACCAGGAACACGCCCAGGGCAATCGCAGCCACGGCGGTAATCACGAACATCAGCTTCAAGGCTTCGCCGACACCCAAGATGTGGATGCCGATAAAGATGATGTAGAACGCCAGGTAAATCATCCAGCCGCCAATGCCGAACAGCGACTCGCAATACGCGCCGATAAACACCGCGATGGCGGCGGGGGCGATGGCGTATTCGATCAGGATCGCGGTGCCGGTGAGAAACCCGCCCCAGGGACCAAAGGCGCTGCGGGCGAAGCCGTAGCCACCGCCGGCGGTGGGGATCATGGAAGACAGCTCGGCCAGGGAAAAACACATGCACAGGTACATGGTGGCCATCAGCAATGTGGCCAGGAACATCCCGCCCCAGCCACCTTGGGCCAGGCCGAAGTTCCAGCCGGCGTAGTCGCCGGAGATCACGTAGGCAACGCCAAGGCCGACCAGCAGTACCCAGCCGGCGGCGCCTTTTTTCAGTTCGCGTTGTTGGAAGTATTGGGAGTCGACTTTTTCGAAGTCGACAGAAGATCCAGTCGGTTCGCTAGGCATGGGAAAGTACCTTTCATTCTTATTGTTTTTAATTTGGCGTCTTTGTGTCGAATGCAAAATGTGGGAGGAGATAAGCCCCTCCCACATTTGATTGCATTTCAAATGTGCGAGGGGGTAATTAGAAGAAGCCCAGCGGATTAATGTCGTAGCTCACCAGCAAGTTCTTGGTCTGCTGGTAGTGATCCAACATCATCTTGTGGGTTTCACGGCCAACGCCGGACTTCTTGTAACCACCGAACGCGGCATGGGCCGGGTACAGGTGGTAGCAGTTGGTCCACACGCGGCCCGCCTTGATCGCGCGGCCCATGCGGTAGGCGCGGTTGATGTCGCGGGTCCACACACCGGCGCCCAGGCCGAACTCGGTGTCGTTGGCAATCGCCAGGGCTTCGGCTTCGTCCTTGAAAGTGGTGATGCTCACCACCGGGCCGAAGATTTCTTCCTGGAACACACGCATCTCGTTGGTGCCCTTGAGCAGGGTCGGCTGGATGTAATAGCCGCCGGCCATGTCGCCGCTAAGCTTCTCGACCTTGCCGCCGGTCAGCAACTGCGCGCCTTCGCCCTTGGCGATTTCCAGGTAGGACAGGATCTTGTCGAACTGCTGCTCGGACGCCTGGGCGCCGACCATGGTGTCGGTATCCAGCGGGTCGCCGCGTTTGATCGACTCGATCTTCTTCATCACCACTTTCATGAAGTCGTCGTAGATCGATTCTTCCACCAGTGCACGGGAAGGGCAGGTGCACACTTCGCCCTGGTTGAAGAACGCCAGCACCAGGCCTTCGGCTGCTTTTTCGATGAACGAAGGTTCGGCTTTCATGATGTCGGCGAAGAAGATGTTCGGCGACTTGCCGCCCAGCTCAACAGTCGACGGAATAATGTTCTCGGCCGCCGCATGCATGATGTGCGAACCCACCGGGGTGGAGCCGGTGAAGGCAATCTTGGCGATGCGCTTGCTGGTCGCCAGGGCTTCGCCGGCTTCCTTGCCGAAACCGTGCACCACGTTCAGCACGCCCGGTGGCAGCAGGTCGCCGATCACTTCCAGCAGCACGTTGATGCCCAGCGGGGTTTGCTCGGCAGGCTTGAGCACCACACAGTTACCGGCGGCCAGCGCCGGGGCGAGTTTCCACGCGGCCATCAGCAGCGGGAAGTTCCACGGGATGATCTGGCCAACCACGCCCAGCGGTTCGTGGAAGTGGTAGGAGGCGGTGTGTTCGTTGATCTCGGCGCTGGTGCCTTCCTGGGCGCGAATGCAGCCGGCGAAGTAGCGGAAGTGGTCGGCCGCCAGCGGGATGTCGGCGTTGAGGGTTTCACGCACGGCCTTGCCGTTGTCCCAGGTTTCGGTGATGGCCAGCAGTTCGAGGTTCTGTTCGATGCGGTCGGCGATTTTCAACAGGACCAGCGAACGGTCCTGGGCCGAGGTCTTGCCCCAGGCGTCGGCGGCGGCGTGGGCGGCGTCCAGGGCCTTGTCGATGTCTTTGGCGGTGGAGCGCGGGAATTCGGCGATGGGCTTGCCGTTGACCGGCGAAGTGTTGGTGAAATAGTTGCCATCGGCCGGCGCAACGAATTCGCCACCGATGTAGTTGCCGTACTTGGCCTTGAACGAAACGATGGCGCCTTCAGTACCGGGGTGTGCGTAACGCATGGTGGGTATCTCCTGGCTTTTATGTTTATTGGGAGCGCAGCGCAGCGAGCGCTTGATAAGCGTAGAGCAAAGGTTGGGCCACTGCTTTGCAGGCCAGGTAAATCAAGGGGTTAGGGATTGTTGCAAAGCGTTGCTGTGGCAGGGGTGATACAGCCTGAGTGACAGTTTGTGCCATAAACGGTACAGCCTGTGACGGGCGGGTCGGCCTGGGATTGCATTGCCAGGATGGCTGGGGGATGCTGGGGGTTCTCACGCAGGGAGAATAATAAGAAATGCACAACGATCATTTCAGTCGCCATGCCCAGCAAGTCCTCACCGTGGCGCATGGTCGCGACCCATCCAGCGATCCCTCCATCGCCCGCTCCTGGCTGCGCTGCCTGGAGGACTATCACCTCGACCCTGCGCAAACCATTGCCCCCACCGTGCTTGAACACGGGCGCCTGCTGGAAAGCCGCGAGCGCCTGCAACAGGTGCTGCATATCGCCGGCAGTGAGATGAACAGCCTGCACCAGCAGCTGTCCGGCGCCGGGCATGCGGTACTGCTGACCGATGCGCGAGGCGTGATCCTCAACTGTGTCACCGCGCCGTCCGAGCGCAAGATCTTCGAACGCGCCGGGCTTTGGCTGGGCGCTGACTGGAGCGAAGCGTGCGAGGGCACCAACGGCATCGGCACCTGCCTGGTGGAGCGCCAATCCCTGACCATTCATCGTGATGAACACTTCCGTGGCCGGCATACCGGGCTGACCTGTTCGGCTAGCCCGGTGTTCGATCCCCATGGCGATCTGCTGGCTGTGCTGGATGTGTCCTCGGCCCGCGAGGCGGTGTCGCGTCAGAGCCAGTTCCACACCATGGCGCTGGTCAATCTGTCGGCGAAGATGATCGAGAGTTGCTATTTCTTGCGCCACTTTGAAAACCACTGGTTGCTGCGCTTTCACCTGCAGGCTGAGTCGGTGGGGTTGTTCAGTGAAGGATTGCTGGCGTTCGATGGCGACGGGCGCATCTGCGCGGTGAACCAAAGTGCGCTGAACCTGTTGGGGCAGTTGCGTGGCGGTCTGCTGGGCCAGCCGGTGGAGGCATTTTTCGAATGCACCCTCGATCAGTTGCTCGGCCGCGCCAGCGCCAATGCCACCGCCAGTTGGCCGTTGCGTACCCGCGATGGTCGGCATTTGTTCGCGGCGCTGCGCGGTCAGGTGCGCAGTATTCCCACACCCGTTGCCAAACCTGCGGTAGTGGAACGGCCGCGCCTGCCCGGCATCTGCCTGGGCGATCCGGCCCTGCAACAGGACTTCAGCAAGGCGTTGCGGGTTTTCGAGCGCGATGTGCCGTTGCTGATCAATGGCGAAACCGGTTCCGGTAAAGAGGCCTTTGCCAAGGCCGTGCATCAGGCCAGCCGGCGGGCCGACAAGGCATTTGTGGCACTCAACTGTGCCGCCATCCCGGAAAGCCTGATCGAAAGTGAATTGTTCGGCTATCGGGGAGGCAGCTTTACCGGTGCGCGCAAAGAAGGCATGCAAGGCAAGTTGCAGCAAGCCGATGGCGGCACCCTGTTTCTCGACGAAATCGGCGATATGCCCCTGGCGCTGCAAACCCGTCTGCTAAGAGTGCTGGAGGACCGGCTGGTGGTGCCGCTCGGCGGTGAGCCCCAGGCGGTAAACGTACGAATTATCAGCGCCACCCATCGCAATTTGCTGGCGCGTGTGCAGGACGGCACCTTTCGCGAAGACTTGTACTACCGGCTCAATGGTCTGGAAATTTCCCTGCCGGCACTGCGTGATCGCGCGGACAAATCCCAGTTGCTGGATTTTCTGCTGGGCCAGGAGGCGGGTGAGCAACAGGTCGCGCTGGATCCTGCTGCACGCCGGGTGTTGTTGGCGTTTGCCTGGCCAGGCAATGTGCGTCAGATGCGCATGGTGCTGCGCACGCTGATCGCGCTATGTACGGACGGTCTTGTTCGGCTTGAAGACGTGCCCGCCCGTGTTCGTGGTTCGCAGACCGCACAGGCAAACAGTGTCATGCCATCGGTTGATTCATCGCTTGATGTCGCCGAACGTGGAGCGTTGCTGGCCGCCTTGGCGCAGCAACACTGGCACATGAGCCAGACCGCGGTTTTATTGGGCATCAGTCGAAATACGTTATATAGAAAGTTGCGCAAGTACGGAATCGCTCGTCAATTGCGCCAGGAATGTTAGTTGCCGGTCGCTTATTAACTGCGGCGTGTAAGTAACGGTTATCGCTCACCGTCCGAGGGGTCGGCTTTGTTTGCGCGGCATTGGTTTTCTGGAACTGGTGGTTGGTTTTTCAAGACGCAAAGGATAAGGCCAATGTGCAATTTGGCCTTGCCTGTCTCAACAACCATCCGTTTCAGAAGTTATCAGGGTGAAGGTTATGCGTATAACAGGTCAGACTCCGGCAACACCTATGCAAACTGAACAACCGTCCACCGAGTCATCAAAAGAGCCCACGGCACCGCCCATTAATTATCCCAGTGATGAAGCCCAAAACGGGCAAGAGGTACACAGTCGTCGCAAGAGAGACTTGTTTTTCAACCCGTTCAGGCGGCGTCCGCCATCACCACCGACACGGGGAAGCAGCGTTGGAGGCTCACGGCCACGCCTCAATCCCCCGCCTGCAAGCCCAGCGCCGCCGACGGGGTCTGCGGGAAGTGCCTTCAAGAGTATTTTGCCAAAGATCACTGGCCAGCCGGTGGCCAATGTGATTCCGTCCCAGACCCATGCTGCTCCCAAGACCTTGGCCGAGGTGACGCAAAACCTGATCGTTGCGGATCGATTGCACAAGGCCGGTGTGTTTTCCACTTCCCCCAAACTCGGCACGGTGGCCCGTGATGCCTTTGTAAATGCGGGTGTCAATGGGCTCGTCAGTGCGCCACTCAGTATTGCAACCTACGCAGGGTCCGCTTGGACAGGAGAGGCGATCAAAGGCCAGTACGCCGCACAGACCCCGGTACTGCCACCGGTGCACCAACCGGCCCCCAGCACTCAGGGGACGACGCCCACGGGCAGTATTTCGACGCAGAATGCCAATGTAGACACGCGATTGGCCCTGGCCGAACTGCGTATCGAGGTCGTGGCGAATAACATCATGGCAATACGGGAGGGGACGGATGCGACGGCCCTCAAATTGGTTGAACGTGATTCACAGTCTCCGGGTGAGCGACTGGCCGCGCTTGAGGCCTTGTACGACGTCGCCGAAAATCAACTCAAGATGATCGGTGATGAAAACGACATGATCTTTCGACCTTACAAAGAAGCTTCCGGCGCAACGACCGGTACCGACAGCAGCCGGCTGGACAGCCTGGACAAGCGTTTTGAGGCGGTGAACAAGTTCATCGGCAAACTCATCGTACTCAAGGCCACCGAGTTACCCGTCGAAACAACAGCTGATACGGCGACCGTCTGAGTCCCCGGGCGGCCCTCCGGGGCCGCTTCCTGACAGCTAAAGAGTGCGATTTTCGCCCCCCTGCGCTAACCTGCCTCGATGTTTTACGAGGTCGACTATGCACATTCATATTCTCGGTATCTGCGGCACGTTCATGGGCTCGATGGCGGTGCTGGCCAAAGAGCTGGGCCACCATGTCACCGGCTCCGACGCCAACGTCTATCCGCCCATGAGCACGCAACTCGAGGCCCAGGGCATCGAGCTGACCCAAGGCTACGACCCGGAGCAATTCGACCCGGTCCCTGACCTGGTGGTGATCGGCAACGCCATGTCCCGTGGCAACCCAGCGGTCGAATATGTGCTCAACAAAGGTTTGCCTTATGTGTCTGGCCCGCAGTGGCTGGCCGACCACGTGCTGCAAGGCCGCTGGGTACTTGCTGTCGCCGGCACTCACGGCAAGACCACCACCAGCAGCATGCTGGCCTGGGTGCTTGAGCATGCGGGCATGAGCCCGGGCTTCCTGATTGGCGGCGTGCCGCAGAATTTCTCGGTGTCGGCGCGCTTGGGCGACACGCCGTTCTTCGTGATCGAGGCGGATGAATACGACAGCGCCTTCTTCGACAAGCGCTCAAAGTTCGTTCACTACCGTCCGCGCACGGCAATCCTGAACAACCTGGAATTCGATCACGCCGACATCTTCCCCGACCTGGCGGCCATCGAGCGCCAGTTCCACCACTTGGTGCGGACCATTCCAAGCGAAGGCCTGGTGATCCACCCGACCACCGAGCCTGCCTTGCAGCGCGTGATCGAGATGGGCTGCTGGACCCCGGTACAAACCACCGGCGCGGGCGGGCAATGGCAGGTCAAGTTGCTCAGCGAAGACGGTTCCCGCTTTGAAGTGCTGTTCGAGGGCGAGGCCCAAGGCATCGTCGAGTGGGACATGACCGGCCAGCATAACGTCGCCAACGCTTTGGTGACCCTGGCGGCTGCGCGGCATGTAGGCGTAGTGCCGTCCATGGGTATCGCCGCGCTGAGTGCATTCAAGAGCGTGAAACGGCGTATGGAAAAGGTCGCCGACGTGAATGGGATTACCATCTACGACGACTTTGCCCACCACCCGACGGCGATTGCCACCACCCTGGATGGCCTGCGCAAGCGCGTTGGCGATGCGCCGATCATTGCGATTGTCGAGCCGCGCTCCAACTCCATGAAGCTTGGCGCGCACCGCGACGGCCTGCCGGAAAGCGTCAACGATGCCGACCAGGTGGTCTGGTACGCACCGGCCAATCTCGGCTGGGACCTGCCGGCGATTGCCGCCCTGTGCACGGTGCCGTCCAGCGTCTGCGACTCCATCGAAGGCATCATCGAACACGTCAAGCACCAGGCCAAGCCCGGCACTCACGTAGTGGTCATGAGCAACGGCGGCTTTGGCGGCCTGCATGGCAAGTTGGCCGAGGCGCTGAAATGAGCGGCCCGGAGCGCGTCACCCTGGCGATGACCGGTGCATCCGGCGCACCCTATGGCTTGCGTCTGCTCGATTGCCTGGTGCGTGAAGACCGCGAAGTGCATTTCCTGATCTCCAAGGCCGCGCAGTTGGTAATGGCCACCGAGACCGACGTGGCGCTGCCGCCCAAGGTGCAGACCATGCAGGCCTTCCTCACCGAATACACCGGTGCGGCGGCGGGGCAGATCAAGGTCTACGGCAAAGAGGACTGGATGTCGCCGGTGGCGTCCGGCTCGGGAGCGCCGGCGGCGATGGTGGTGGTGCCGTGTTCCACGGGCACCTTGTCGGCGATTGCCACGGGGGCCTGCAACAACTTGATCGAACGGGCTGCTGACGTGACCTTGAAGGAGCGCCGCCAGTTGATCCTGGTGCCACGAGAAGCGCCGTATTCGAGCATTCACCTGGAGCACATGCTCAAGTTGTCGAACATGGGCGTGACCATTCTGCCGGCCTCGCCGGGTTTCTATCACCAGCCGCAGACCATCGATGACCTGGTGGACTTTGTGGTGGCGCGCATTCTCAACCTGCTGAACATTCCCCAGGACATGCTGCCACGTTGGGGCGAGCACCATTTGAGCAGCGATGAATAAGGCGCTGCTGGTCCTGCTGGCGCTGCAACTGACGGGCTGCGCCACCGCGCGTACGTTGGACGCGGCGCAACCGGGTGCGCCGGTGGTGTATGCCGGCACGCGGTTGGATTTGTATGCGATGAATGGTGGCTGCTGCGCCAAGGACAGGTTTGGTGCCGAGGCGCCGGGTTATCCTGGGGTGGATCTGCCGGCGAGTGCGTTGCTCGATACCTTGTTGTTGCCGCTGTCGGTGTTGACGGTGTTGGGCGTTGGTTTCAACGCCACGGGCGGCCTGTAACCCTGGGGCAAGCCCGCTCGCCACGAAAAAGCCCTTCAGTGGGAAGGGGCCGGTTATTTGCCGAGTTTGCGCAACTCGTCCGACTCCACCACCCGCACCCCATCCTGCTCTTCCAGCGCCAGGCGCCACATGGCGCGGGCCAGTTCGCACACTTCAATGCCGTGGTATTTGCCCGGAATCAACCGCGACAGCGGCCCGGCCAATTGCTCCGCCAAGCGCGGTTGCAAGCGTTCCCCCAGCAACAACGAAGGCCGCACGATGGTCAGCTGTGGCCAGTCCTGGGCCCTCAAGGCTTGTTCCATTTCCCCCTTGACGCGGTTGTAGAACACCGAGGATTTCGGGTCGGCGCCAATCGCGCTGATCACGATCAGGTGCCGCGCGCCCATTTCCCGCGCACGCTTGGCGAAGGCCACGACCATGTCCAGGTCAACCGCGCGAAAGGCGGCTTCGGAACCAGCTTGTTTGAGGGTGGTGCCCAGGCAGCAGAAGGCGATATCCACCCGGCCGCTCAGTTGTGGCAGGAGCACCTCCGGGTCGCCCACCGGGTTTTCCAAATGCGGGTGTTCGGCCAGCGGCTTGCGGCTGGGCGCAAGCACGCGGGTCACGGTGGGTTCGTTGAGCAGGCGGTCGAGCAGGTGTTCGCCGGTAAGGCCGGTGGCTCCGGCGAGCAAGATATGCTGAGGCGTCAGGTACATGGTGTTTCCCCCTTGTTACACGTTACAGCTTAGTTGCCTTTGGCTTCCTTGCTATTCATTGAGACGCTTTCCAGCGCCTTTCGTGCCTGCTGTTTGCGTAATAATTGCCAGTGGGCGATCACACCCTTGGGGGCCCAGATCTGCGGTTCGGAGGCTTCGAAGTTGTCCGCCTGTTCGCGTTCGGCCACATGCAGTTGCGCCAGCTTGAAGGCTTGCTGCAAGTCGTCGGTCTGGTTGAGGGCTTGGGCGAAGAGGGCGTCGCCGAAGTAGGTGAAGTCGGCTTCCTCGGAGCAGCCGAAGGACACGCGGTCGGCCCGGGAGGCGGTCATGATCAGCGTGTGCTCATCCTTCAAGGCCGGGATGAAGCCGCCGGAGTAGCAGGCCGAAATCACCACGATCTTGTCGCGGTTCTTCAGCGGTGCCAGCACGGCTGCCAGCTCATCGGCTGGCAGGTCGGCCAGCTCCATGCGCGGCTGGTCCAGCACCAGTTCGTGTTCGTGGGTACCGTGGCTGGTCATGTAGATGAACACCAAGTCTTCCGGGCCGGTGCGCTCGGCCAGGGTTTGCACGGCGCGACGCAAGCTTTCGCGGGTGGCCAGGGGGCGATCGGTGATGTGGTCGCGGTGATTGACCAGGCGAATCTGCCCGCGTGCGCCGAAGCGGGTGGCGAGCATATTGCTGACGTAATCGGCTTCGCGCAGGAACACGCTTTGTTTACCGTCGCCAGCCACGGCCAGGGTGTACAGCTCCACGGCGGGGGTGGAGGCGGGCACGGCGGCGAGGGCTGCATCCAGCAGGCGGCCTTGGGCCAGCACGCCGATTTCCAGGGGGTCGGGCAGCAGTTTGCCGTCGGCGTCACGCACGCGCATGCCATTGACCCAGGTACCGGCCTGCACGGTGCCGTCGGTGAGGACCAGGGTGCCTTTGCCTTGATAGTTGTCGCCGTCGAAACCGCCGATATAGAAGCTGCCATCGGTGAGGTTGAGGCGACCTTCGCCGCTAAAGCGCCAATCAGCGAACTGGCCGACGTAGTGGCTGCCATCCACACCGATCAACTCGCCCTTGCCGCTGAGCGCGCCTTCCTTGAATTGGCCGATCCACACGTCGCCATCGGCGTTCTCGTAGCGGCCCTTGCCGTTGAGTTGGTTCTGCTTGAACTGGCCGACATAGATGTCACCGTCGGCGCTGTTGAAGGTGCCGTTGCCTTCCAACTGACCATCGACGAAATGGCCGCTGAACTGGTTGCCGCTGTCGTCGTTGCGCTGGCCTTCGCCATTGGGCTTGCCGTGGGCGAACTGGCCCTGGTACTGGCTGCCGTCCGCCAGCTCCAGGCGACCAAGGCCGGAATACTGGTCGTCCTTGAATTCGCCGCGATAGGTCATCTGCCCCTCTTTGAGGGTGCCTTCGCCATTGCGTCGTCCGTTCTTGAAGCCGCCCACATAGTGGCTGCCCGCCGTGGTCAGGCTGCCCTGGCCATCGAACAGGCCTTGCTGGAACCGGCCTTTATAGACTTCGCCGTTGCTGCCATGCCATTCGCCCTGGCCGTGCCACTGGCCCTTGTCGAACTGCCCGGCGTACCAGCTGCCGTTGGGGTAGTCCACGCGGCCCTGGCCCTGCAGCAAGCCATCGACCACATCACCCCGGTAGCGGCCGCCATCAGGCAGGCGCGCATCGGGCGGCAACAGCGATTCGCCATCTCCGCAAGCGGTGAGCAACAGGGCAAGGGCGAGGGGAGCGAGTGGGCGCATAGCGGGATCCGGATAATTGAGCGCCGAGTATGCCGCAGCTGCGAGTTTCATACATAAATTTACATACCCTGTGGTGAGGTTTATTTCCCCACCACAGGCACGGCCTTATACAAAGCAGAGTGACAACGACTCGGCAATGTAAGCCGGTTTTTCCTGGCCTTCGATTTCCAGGGTGCAGGTTGCCTTGAGCAACCACTGGCCGGGCTTTTTCTCGGACACGTCGGTGAGGGTGACCGCCAGGCGCACGTTGGAGTTGACCTTCACCGGCTGGATGAAGCGTACGCTGTCCAAACCATAATTGACTGCCATCTTCAGGCCTTCGGGCATGATCAGGATGTCTTCGATCAGCTTGGGGATCAGCGACAACGACAGGAAGCCGTGGGCGATGGTGCTGCCGAATGGCGTTTGCGCGGCCTTGACCGGGTCGACGTGGATGAACTGATGATCGCCCGTGGCCTCGGCGAACAGGTTGATGCGTGCCTGGTCGATGGTGAGCCATTCGGAACGTCCCAGTTCCTTGCCGACATAGTCTTTGAGCTGCGCTACGGGTACATGGGGCATTGCGTCTCTCCTTGGTTCATCGGTGCTGTTTTTATCGATTACAGAGAACCAATGTAGATCATCATGGCCAATCGGCCCGGTCAACCCACCATGCTTTTGGCGAATGCCGGTGCATAGGGCGGGCATGCTTATAATGCGGGCGAGTTTCGAGGGGGAAGAACGGATGCTGTTACGGGGCCTGACCTGGCTGGTGCTGTTTCAATTGATCGGCACCGCGATCAATCATTTGCTGTTGCCGGTACTGCCGGGGCCGATCATCGGGCTGCTGCTGATACTGGGCTTCCTGGTCTGGCGTGGCGAAGTCGGCGAGCCATTGAGCCTGGCCGCCAGCAGCCTGTTACGGTACCTGCCGTTGCTGCTGGTGCCGCCGGCGGTAGGCGTGATGGTGTATGCCAAGGACATCGCCGCGGACTTCTGGGCCATTGTCGGTGCGCTGGTGTTGTCACTGGTGATTGCCATGGGCTTTGTCGGCGTGTTGATGCAGCAGATGGTCAAGCGCAAGGAGAAGGATCAATGACCTTCGACTGGCAGGGCGCCTGGGCGGCGGTGATCCATCACCCGTTGTTCGGCATCGGCATCACCCTGGGTGCCTATCAACTGGTACTGGCCGGTTTCGAGAAAACCCGCTGGATCTTCCTGCAGCCTGTACTGGTTTCCATGCTGCTGGTGATCGGCGTACTGATCAGCTGTGGCCTGAGCTACGCCGAGTACCGCAAGAGCACCGAGATCATGGGCATCCTGCTGGGCCCGGCGACGGTGGCCCTGGCGGTGCCGCTCTACTTGAACCTGCGGCGCATTCGCCAATTGTTCTGGCCGATTTTTACTACGCTGGTGATAGGCGGAGTGTTGGCCACCGGCCTGTGTGTACTGCTGGGCTGGTGGTTTGGCGCCGAACACAGGATGTTGATGACCATGGCGCCCAAGTCGGTGACCTCGCCGATCGCCATGCTGGTGGCCGAGCAGATTGGCGGTGTGGCGGCATTGGCGGCGGTGTTTGTGCTGATCACCGGGGTGATCGGCGCGATGATCGGCCCGGCATACCTGTCGCGCCTGGGCGTGCACAGCCCTGAGGCGCGGGGCATGGCCCTGGGCATGACCGCCCACGCGGTCGGCACCTCAGTGGCGTTGCAGGAAAGCGAAGAGTGCGGCGCCTTTGCGGCGCTGGCCATGAGTCTGATGGGCGTGGCCACGGCAGTGTTCCTGCCGCTGGCTGTGTCGGTGATCGTTTAAACCGGGTTTAAGGAAACCTTTATGAGTCTGGCGCTGTTCCCACTCAATACCGTGCTATTCCCAGGCTGCACCCTCGACCTGCAATTGTTCGAGGCGCGCTATCTGGACATGGTCGCCCGCTGCATGAAAAAGGGCGAAAGCTTCGGCGTGGTGTGCATCCTCGACGGCAAGGAAGTGGGCCTGGCCCCGGACGGCTACGCGCTGATCGGCTGTGAAGCGCTGATCCGCGACTTCAAGCAGCAGGACAATGGCCTGCTGGGGATTCGTGTCGAAGGCGGTCGCCGGTTCCGGGTGCGTGACGCGGGCGTGCAGAAAGACCAACTGCTGGTGGCTGATGTGCAGTGGCTCGAAGAACTGCCGGATCAACCGCTGGAAGAAGAGGACGCCGACCTGCTGGCATTGCTCCAGGCGTTGGCCGAGCATCCGATGGTGGCCTCGCTGGACATGGACGCCCACGCCGACGGGCAGCAAGCCTTGGGCAATCAACTGGCGTATCTGCTGCCATTCACCGAGGCCGACAAGATCGACCTGCTGCAACTCGACGACCCGCAGCAGCGCCTGGATGCGATCCAGATGCTGCTCGATGAGTTGCAGGGCGAGTTGTTCACTTAATAGGCATAACGCAGCAGGGCGTGGGGCGTGCCGGTGAGGGCGATAAAGCTGAGCACCGCCACCAATGCTGGCAGCAACAGCCACCAGGCTTTTTGCGGCATCGCCGGCAGCGGGCTGCGGTACTGGCTGACCCCCAGGCTGAACGCACATACCGTCATCGCCAGCAGCGTGCCGGCCAGGATGTCTGTGGGCCAATGCGCGCCCAGGTAGACCCGCGACAATGCGATAAAGGCGGCGGGAATGCAGCCCAGCAGCATCCAGGTCAGGCGTAGCCGGATGGGTTGCCCGCGCCCGGCCAGGACCGCGAGGGCCAGGAAAAACGCAAACGCGCCGGATGCATGGCCGCTGGGCATACTGAAACTGGTCAGTGGGTCTGTGAGGATTTCCGGGCGGCCACGGGCGAAAAACAACTTGGTTCCGGTGTTGATCACCGCCGCACCGGCGAGGGTCGCGCCGACAAACACCGCATGGCGCCATTGCCGAGCCACTAGCAGCAAGCCGGTAAACACGGCGCTGGCGACGAACATCTTCTTGAATTCGCCCAGTTGGGTGATGCGCACCATCACTTCGTCCAGCCAGGGGCTGCGGTGCTCCTGTACCAGGGCGCTCAGGCCCTGGTCAAAGTCATTGAGGTGGGGGTAGCCGATAAACAAGGCGATCAACATCGTCAGGCTGGCGCAACCGATCCAAAGGGTAGCGCGACGATGGCCACGCAGGCTGCTGTTCAGGCTCAGGCCCACCACCACCGCGATACAGGCTGCTACCACTCCCGCTTCAGGCCAGAAACCCTCCGGCAATGGCAGGCGGAACGCGGCGCCGGTCGCCCAGCCTGGCAGCAGGTACGCCACCGACCATCCCGCCGCCGCCACGAGGCTGACAATCGCAAAACGCGGGAAGGGCATGTCGCACATCCCGGCCACCATCGGCAGCATGGGCCGCAGCGGGCCGATGAAGCGCCCGACCAGCAGGCTGGCAATGCCGTACTTGTGGAAGTAGGTTTCGGCGCCGTTCATCCATTCCGGGTGATGACGCAAGCCGGGCAAGCGCCGGATGTTCTGGTGGAAATGTCGCCCCAAGTAGTAGGAAACCCCGTCACCCAACAATCCGCCGAGGAAGCCCAGCAGCAGGGTCTCGCTCAGTGACAGCGCACCGCTGCCGGCGAGGGCGGCAATGGCAAACAACAATACCGTGCCCGGCACGATCAGCCCGGCGATGGCCAGGCACTCCACGCAGGCGACGATAAACACCGCGACCGCCAGCCATTCGGGGTTCAGGGTCAACCAGCCGGTAATGCTATCGAGCCATTGGCCCATACAATCCACTCCATGCTCAAATCAAAAAATAATCGCGGCCTTCGACCTGGCCCCTGCGCAGCGGGTTCCGCGTGCAATAAGGCGCGTAGCCAGCATCGACGAAGCGGTACATCAGGTGTTCATCACGCCCGCTGGGGATCCCCAGGCGGGTGGTCTGGATGATCTGGGTCGGGGTCTGCCCCACATCCTCCACGTAGAGCCGTTCCTGATCGAAGCGCTTGGCATCCCACATCGGCACCTTCAGACCCAAGGCCTTACACAGCAGGGTCTGGCCGGCGCACAGTTTTTGCGAGGCGCGGGGACTGCCGTCGGGGGTCGGGTTGTTCAACAACATCTGTGCCAGGCTGGCCGGGCCTGATACCTCATCGACCCATGGATAGGCCGATTTGATCAACACGGCATTGCCTGGTCCATGGGCGCTGAAGTTCAGCGAATCGCCACCCCGGGCGTAGTACATGTAGATATGCCCGCCATCCAGAAACAAAGCCTTACGCTTTTCTGTGTAGCCCAATGAGGCGTGACTGCCTTTTTCCGCCACGTAATAGGCTTCGGTTTCAATAATCCGCGCCGAAAGCCAGGTTTCACCGACGCGATGGCGGATGACTTTGCCGAGCAATTCCTGCGCAAGCAGTTGCGCGTCACGGTCGAAGAAGCAGTCGGGCAGGGCGCTGGCGGGGAGTTGCGGCGATGAACTGGGCATGGCGGTCAGGGTAAATACGGCTAAATGTGACGGAATCATAACAACTCCCACCTTAATTACCGCTGAACCCCAGGTTTTTACAGTTCATTTCGACCATCCGCCCCTCACCGCTGTCAGTCGGGCGGCGTCACAGCTATAATCTGCCGCTTTCCTCCCTGCCAAGACTCCCTGACCATGACTGAGTCCGTTCTTGACTACATGACCCGCCTGGGTCGCGCTGCCCGTCAGGCCTCGCGGTTGATCGCCCGTGCGAGCACTGCGCAGAAGAACCGTGCCCTGCTGGCCGCCGCCGATGCCCTGGATGCTTCGCGCTCCGAGCTCAGCGCCGCCAACGAGCAAGACCTGGCCAACGGCCGCGCCAATGGCCTGGAGCCGGCCCTGCTGGACCGCCTGGCACTGACCCCGGCACGTATCGACGACATGATCGAAGGCCTGCGTCAGGTGGCCAAGCTGCCTGACCCCATCGGTGAAATCCGCGACATGCGTTACCTGCCGTCCGGCATTCAGGTCGGCAAGATGCGCGTGCCCCTGGGCGTGATCGGTATCATTTACGAGTCGCGTCCGAACGTGACCATCGACGCCGCGAGCCTGTGCCTGAAGTCTGGCAACGCCACCATCCTGCGCGGCGGTTCCGAGGCGATCAATTCCAACCGTGCCATCGCGGCCTGCATCCAGCAGGGCCTGGCCGTGGCCGAGCTGCCCGCCGAAGTGGTGCAAGTGGTGGAAACCACCGACCGCGCCGCCGTGGGCGCGTTGATCACCATGCCGGAATTCGTCGACGTTATCGTGCCGCGTGGCGGCAAGAGCCTGATCGAACGCGTCAGCCGCGATGCCAAGGTGCCAGTGATCAAGCACCTGGACGGCGTGTGCCACGTGTACATCGACATCGCCGCCGACATCGACAAGGCGATCCGCATCGCCGACAACGCCAAGACCCACCGCTACGCCCCGTGCAACACCATGGAAACCCTGCTGGTGCACGTCGGCATTGCCGAGCGCGTGCTACCGCCGCTGGCTGCCATCTACCGCGACAAGGGCGTTGAACTGCGCGGTTGCGCGCGCACCCGTGCGCTGCTGGGTGCGGACGTGATCGAGGCGACCGAGCTGGACTGGTACACCGAATACACCGCGCCGATCCTGTCGATCAAGATCGTCGATGACCTCGACGAAGCCATCGAACACATCAACACCTACGGCTCCAAGCACACCGACGCCATTGTCTCCGAGCATTTCAGCGATGCGCGACGCTTCCTCAACGAAGTGGATTCCGCCTCGGTGATGATCAACGCTTCGACACGCTTTGCCGACGGCTTCGAATACGGCCTGGGCGCAGAGATCGGGATTTCCACCGACAAGCTCCACGCCCGTGGCCCGGTCGGGCTGGAAGGCCTGACCAGCGAGAAGTACGTGGTGTTCGGCGACGGTCATGTGCGCACTTGATGGGTAAACGCATCGGGCTGCTCGGCGGTACCTTCGACCCCGTGCACATCGGCCATTTGCGCAGTGCCCTGGAAGTTGCGGATGCTCTCGCGCTGGACGAGCTGCGCGTGATGCCCAATGCGCGGCCGCCCCATCGCGATACGCCGCAGGTGTCGCCGCAGCAACGCCTGGAAATGGTGCGCCTGGCGGTGGAAGGCATAACGCCGCTGGTGGTGGACGACCGCGAGCTCAAGCGCGATAAACCGTCCTACACTGTTGACACCCTGGAGCTGATGCGCGCCGAGTTGGCCGCGGATGACCAGTTGTTTTTGCTTCTGGGCTGGGACGCTTTTTGCGGCCTGCCCTCTTGGCATCGCTGGGAGGAACTCCTCCAGCATTGTCACATCCTGGTTCTGCAACGCCCGGATGCCGACAGCGAACCGCCGGATGCCTTGCGCAACCTGCTGGCCGCGCGGTCGGTAAGTGACCCCTTGGCCCTGACCGGGCCGAACGGGAATATTGCATTCGTCTGGCAGACCCCGCTTGCGGTGTCCGCCACCCAGATCCGTCAACTGCTGGCCAGCGGGAAGTCGGTACGTTTCCTGGTGCCTGACGCGGTCCTGGCCTACATCGATGCGCACGGGCTTTACCGTGCGTCGAACTGAAAAGGCGCGCTTGAACGCACGAAAAATCGTACGGCAGGCGCCCGAACATACGAGCAAAACGAGTTTTATATGACGAACAAAGACGTAAGCAAAGTTAAGCGCAAAGGCACTTTCAAAAGCGCGCCGCTGCCGGTTGAAGCCCACGTAGGCCCGGAATTGGCCGGCGAAGAGCTGGTAAAGGTCGCCGTGGCTGCCCTGGAGGACGTCAAGGCCCAGGATATCCAGGTGCTGGACGTGCGCGACAAGCAGAGCATCACCGACTTCATGATCATCGCCACCGGTACCTCGAACCGCCAGATCGGCGCGATGCTCGACAAGGTCCGCGAAGCCGTCAAAGCCCAAGGCGTGAAGCCGCTGGGTGAAGAAGGCAAGGGCGACAGCGACTGGGTGCTGCTGGACATGGACGATGTGATCGTTCACATGATGACCTCCAACGCCCGCCAGTTCTACGATCTGGAGCGTCTGTGGAAAGGCGCCGAGCAGAGCCGTGCCGCCGATGGCAAGCACCACAGCCCGGAAGTGGGCCACGCGCACTTCGACAAGCTGAACAAAGACCAGGAATAAGGAACGGCTGTGCGCCTGCGTCTGATTGCTGTCGGTTCACGCATGCCCAAGTGGGTGGAAGAAGGCTGGCACGAGTATGCCAAGCGTCTGCCCGCCGAGCTGTCGCTGGAACTGGTAGAGATACCGCTCAATACCCGGGGCAAGAATGCCGACGTGGCGCGCTTTATCCGTCAGGAAGGCGAAGCCATGCTGGCCAAGGTCGGCCCCAACGAGCGCATCGTCACCCTCGAAGTGCACGGCAAGCCCTGGAGCACCGAGCAACTGGCGGTGGAACTGGATCGCTGGCGCCTGGACTCGCGTACGGTCAACTTCATGGTCGGCGGTCCCGAAGGGCTGGCGCCGGAAGTCTGTGCGCGGGCGGACCAGCGCTGGTCGCTGTCGGCGCTGACGCTGCCGCACCCGTTGGTAAGGATCCTGATCGGTGAACAGCTGTATCGCGCCTGGACAGTCCTGTCCGGGCACCCTTACCACAAATAATCTGCGCCCCTCCCGATGACCCAACCGATCCGCATCAAGGACCACGAGAAAGACGCACGTCTCGTACGCGCACGCGTGGTGTTTGGCGCGATCATGGTGGTGGCGTTGTTGGGCGTGCTGATCGCCCGTCTGTATTTCCTGCAGGTGATCCAGTACGACTATCACTCCACGCTGTCGGAAAACAACCGGGTGCATGTGCAGCCGATCCCGCCGACCCGTGGGCTGATTTTCGACCGTAATGGCGTGGTGGTGGCGGACAACCGGCCCAGCTTCAGCCTGAGCATGACCCGCGAGCGCTCTGGCGACTGGCAGCAGATCCTCGATGTGATCGTCGAGGTGCTGCAACTGACGCCGGAAGACCGGGTGATCTTCGAGAAACGCATGAAGCAGGGGCGCCGGCCTTTCGAGCCGGTGCCGATCCTGTTCGAGCTGACCGAAGAGCAGATCGCGCGGATCGCGGTGAACCAGTTCCGCCTGCCGGGTGTGGAAGTGGTGGCGCAGTTGGTCCGGCATTACCCGCAGGGGCCGCACTTTGCTCACTCCGTCGGCTATATGGGGCGGATCAACGAGAAAGAGCTGAAAACCCTCGATCCGGTGAATTACAGCGGCACCCACCATATCGGCAAGACCGGCATCGAGCGTTTTTATGAGCCCGAGCTGCACGGCCAGGTGGGTTACGAGGAAGTCGAGACCAACGCCCGTGGCCGCGTGCTGCGGGTGCTCAAGCGCACCGACCCGGTGCCGGGCAAGGACATCGTACTGAGCCTGGACATCAAGTTGCAGGAAGCGGCGGAGATGGCCCTGGGCGGGCGTCGCGGCGCGGTGGTTGCCCTGGACCCGGCTACCGGTGAAGTCCTGGCGATGGTCAGCCAGCCGAGTTTCGACCCCAACCTGTTTGTGACCGGGATCAGCTTCAAGGCCTACGCCGAGTTGCGCGATTCCATTGATCGTCCGCTGTTCAACCGCGTGCTGCGCGGCCTGTACCCGCCGGGTTCGACCATCAAGCCGGCGGTGGCGATTGCCGGCCTGGACGCGGGTGTGGTTACCGCTTCCAGCCGCGTGTTCGACCCGGGCTACTACATGCTGCCCAACTACGATCACAAATACCGTAACTGGAACCGCACCGGCGACGGCTTTGTCGACCTGGACACCGCAATCATGCGCTCCAACGACACCTATTTTTACGACCTAGCCCATAAGCTCGGGATCGATCGCCTGTCTGCCTACATGGGCAAGTTCGGTCTCGGCCAGAAAGTCTCCCTGGACATGTTCGAAGAGTCCCCCGGCCTGATGCCGTCGCGGGAGTGGAAGCGCGCAACCCGCCGCCAGGCGTGGTTCCCGGGCGAAACCCTGATCCTCGGTATCGGCCAGGGCTACATGCAGGCCACGCCGCTGCAACTGGCCCAGGCCACGGCGTTGGTCGCCAACAAAGGCATCTGGAACCGTCCGCACCTGGCCAAGACTATCGAGGGCGAGAAGCCCTTGGATGAAAACCCGATCCCGAACATCGTGCTGCGCGATCCGTCCGACTGGACCAAGGTCAACCATGGCATGCAGCAAGTGATGCACGGTGCACGCGGCACCGCACGCAAGGCGGCCATTGGTGCGCAGTACCGCATTGCCGGCAAGAGCGGTACCGCCCAGGTGGTGGCGATCAAGCAGGGCGAAAAATACGACCGCTCCAAGGTTCAGGAACGCCACCGCGACCACGCCTTGTTTGTCGGCTTTGCCCCGGCGGACGATCCGAAGATTGTGGTCGCGGTGATGGTCGAGAACGGCGAGTCCGGCTCCGGCGTCGCGGCGCCCGTGGTGCGCCAGGTGATGGACGCCTGGCTGCTGGCCGACGACGGCAGGCTCAAGCCCGAATATGGCGGCCCCCCTTCAAGCACCGAGGTTACGGCCCGTGAAGAGTAATTTTGACCGCATCCTCTCCAGTGAGGATGTGATGCGTCGCCGTGCGACGTTGCTGCAACGCATGCACATTGATGGCCCGCTGCTGATCCTGCTGCTGACCCTGGCGGCCGGCAGCCTGTTCGTGCTGTATTCGGCCAGCGGCAAGAACTGGGACCTGCTGATCAAGCAGGCGTCGTCGTTCGGCCTGGGCTTGTTGTCGATGGTGGTGATCGCCCAGCTCGAGCCGCGTTTCATGGCGCGCTGGGTGCCGTTGGGCTACGTCGCCGGGGTGTTGTTGCTGGTGGTGGTCGACGTGATGGGCCACAACGCCATGGGTGCGACCCGCTGGATCAACATTCCGGGGGTGATTCGCTTCCAGCCGTCGGAATTCATGAAGATCCTGATGCCCGCGACCATTGCCTGGTACCTGTCCAAGCGCACCTTGCCGCCGCAGCTCAAACATGTGGGCATCAGCCTGATCCTGATTGGCGTGCCGTTCATCCTGATCGTGCGCCAGCCCGACCTCGGCACCTCGCTGCTGATCCTGGCGGGTGGCGCGTTCGTGCTGTTCATGGGCGGCTTGCGCTGGCGCTGGATCCTCAGCGTGCTTGCCGCTGCCGTGCCGGTGGCCGTGGCCATGTGGTTCTTCTTTATGCACGACTACCAGAAGCAGCGGATCCTCACGTTCCTCGACCCGGAAAGCGATCCGCTGGGTACCGGCTGGAACATCATCCAGTCGAAGGCCGCCATCGGCTCCGGCGGGGTATTTGGTAAGGGTTGGTTACTGGGTACCCAGTCGCACCTGGACTTTTTGCCCGAGAGCCACACCGACTTCATTATTGCGGTGATGGGCGAAGAGTTCGGCCTGGTGGGCATTTGCGCGCTGTTGCTGATCTATCTGCTGTTGATTGGTCGCGGCCTGGTGATCACCGCGCAGGCGCAGACGCTGTTCGGCAAACTGCTCGCCGGCGCCCTGACCATGACTTTTTTTGTTTACGTTTTCGTCAACATCGGTATGGTCAGTGGCCTGTTGCCGGTGGTTGGGGTGCCGTTGCCATTCATTAGCTACGGCGGAACTTCGCTGGTGACATTGCTGTCAGCGTTTGGGGTTTTGATGTCGATTCATACGCATCGCAAATGGATCGCACAGGTTTGAATAAGGTGAAGATGTCAATGCAAGTAATGCGCGGCTGGGCGACTCGGCACGCGTCCTGGATGGGCCTGATTGGGCTGCTGGGCGCAACGCAGGAGGCGCAGGCCGGTGACTATGATGGTTCACCCCAGGTCGCCGAATTTGTCGGTGAGATGACCCGCGACTATGGTTTCGCCGGTGAACAGCTGATGGGCGTGTTCCGCGAAGCGCAGAAAAAGCAGGCGATCCTCGATGCCATCTCGCGCCCCGCCGAACGTGTGAAGCAGTGGAAGGAATATCGCCCGATGTTCCTCACCGACGCCCGCGTGGCCCGTGGCGTGGACTTCTGGCGCCAGCACGAGGCCGTGCTGGCTCGCGCCGAGCAGGAGTACGGCGTGCCGGCCCAGGTCATCGTTGCGATCATTGGCATTGAAACCTTCTACGGGCGCAATACCGGCAGCTATCGGGTGATCGACGCCTTGTCGACCCTGGGCTTCGATTATCCGCCCCGCGCCGAGTTCTTCCGCAAGGAACTGCGCGAGTTCCTGCTGCTGGCCCGCGAAGAGCAGGTCGACCCGCTGAGCCTCAAAGGTTCCTATGCCGGTGCGATGGGCTTGCCGCAGTTCATGCCGAGCAGCTTCCGCGCCTATGCAGTGGACTTCGACGGCGACGGGCATATCAATATCTGGAGCAACCCCGACGACGCCGTCGGCAGCGTGGCCAGCTACTTCAAGCGCCATGGCTGGGTCGCCGGCGAGCCGGTGGTGATCCGCGCCGATGTCAGTGGGGACCGCGTCGATGAAGGTCTGACTCAGGGCATCGAGCCGGCCAAGACGGTCGGGGAGTTGCGGGCGCTGGGCTGGTCGAGTCAGAATGCGCTGCCTGACGATATGCCGGTCACGGCATTCCGCCTTGAGGGCGAAAACGGCCCGGAATACTGGATGGGCCTGAAGAATTTCTACGCAATCACGCGTTATAACCGCAGTGTGATGTACGCCATGGCCGTGCATCAGCTGTCAGACATGCTGGTCCAAGCACGGGGCACTAAGTAATGCGGGCATCGCCGTTCAATCAACCGCTCAAGCTGGTGGCGTTCGTCGCGTTGTCCCTGCTGGTCGTCAGTTGCTCCACCAGCCGCGGTCCGGCGCAGAAGTCCGGGGGCACCGCAGTTCGTTCCCAGCCGGGCCTGGACATCAACCGTGCGCACAAAGACGGCGCGCCGTGGTGGGATGTCGATGTGTCGAAGATCCCGGACGCCACGCCCACCCTGCACACCGGTGCCTACAAGGCCAACCCGTACACCGTGCTGGGCAAGACCTATTTCCCGTTGCAGGACTCCAAGACCTACGTGCAATCGGGCACGGCTTCCTGGTACGGCACCAAGTTCCATGGCCAGAACACTGCCAACGGCGAAGTGTATGACCTGTATGGCATGAGTGCAGCGCACAAGACCCTGCCGCTGCCGAGCTATGTGCGGGTGACCAACCTGGACAACAACCGCACGGTGATCCTGCGCGTCAACGACCGTGGCCCGTTTTACTCGGACCGTATCATCGACCTGTCCTACGCCGCCGCGAAGAAACTCGGCTACGCCGAAACCGGCACTGCGCGGGTCAAGGTCGAAGGCATCGATCCGGCGCAGTACTGGGCCCAGCGCGGCAAGCCGGCACCGTTGATGCTCAACGAGCCGCAGACACCACAACCGCAAATCACCGCATCGGCCGGCAAGGTCGAGCAGTGGACACCGCCGCCACAGCAGCACGCCCCGGACACCGTGGCTGTGCCGCAGGCTGCCCAGGGCGCTTCGCTGGCTGGCGGCCAATACTTGCAGGTGGGCGCTTTCGCCAACCCGGATGCGGCAGAACTGTTAAGGTCCAAGCTAAGCAGCATGGTCAACGCGCCGGTCTTCATCAGTTCCATCGTGCGTAACCAGCAGACATTGCACCGTGTGCGCATGGGCCCGATCGGCTCGCCGAGCGAAGTGGCGCAAGTGCAGAACAGCGTGCGCCTGGCCAACCTGGGGCAACCCAGCGTGGTCACCGCTGAATAAACAGAATTGATGGTTCTGGCCCGTGCGCGGGGCAGGGCTGTGGTTGTTGGCTCGTTGAACAATAAAAACCCGGGGGCAAGGGGTGAGCGGGCAACCGAACACGTGACAGTCTGGTAGCGGACTGTCTGAATAAGTTTTGCCCGCGAGGGCAAGTTTCCATAAGCAATTTCGAGAGACGGATGAACATCACCACCTTAGCCAAACGCACGTGCCTGCTTCTTTCGCTGATCATCACCCCGGCCGCCTGGGCGGTTGAAATGGTGCCGGCTTCCCCGCAACTGGCTGCCAAGGCCTGGGTCCTCATGGATGCCGCCAGCGGCAACGTGCTGGTCGAGAACAACGGTGACCAGCGCCTGCCACCGGCCAGCCTGACCAAACTGATGACCGCCTACATCGCGACCCTGGAAATCCGTCGCGGCCAGATCGGCGAGAACGACCCGGTTACCGTCAGTGAAAACGCCTGGCGTACCGGCGGTTCGCGGATGTTCATCAAAGTGGGTTCGCAGGTGACTGTGAGCGACCTGCTGCACGGCATCATCATCCAGTCCGGTAACGACGCCAGCGTCGCCCTGGCCGAGCACATCGCCGGCAGCGAAGACGCGTTCGCCGACATGATGAACAAAACCGTGGCCGACCTGGGCATGACCAACAGCCACTTCATGAACCCGACCGGCCTGCCGAACCCGGAGCACTACTCGTCGGCGCACGACATGGCGATCCTGGCGCGCGCGATCATTCGTGTCGACCCGGTGCACTACGCGATCTACTCCCAGAAGGAGTTCTTCTGGAACAACATCAAGCAGCCTAACCGCAACCTGCTGCTGTGGCGCGACAAGACCGTCGACGGTCTGAAAACCGGCCACACCGAAGAAGCCGGCTACTGCATGGTGTCGTCCGCTGTGCGCGACGGCCAACGCCTGATCGCCGTAGTCTTCGGCACCAACAGCGAGCAGGCCCGTGCGGCCGAGACGCAGAAACTGCTGACCTACGGTTTCCGTTTCTTCGAAACCCAGACCTTCTACCAGAAGGGTACTGAGCTGGCGACCGCGCCGGTGTGGAAGGGTGCTACCTCCCAAGTCAAGGCCGGCCTGGCTGAAGACCTGACCCTGACCATGCCTAAAGGCCAGCTGAAGAAGCTCGCTGCCAGCATGACCATGAACCCGCAACTGGTTGCGCCCATCGCCAAGGGCGACGTGATCGGTAAAGTCGAAGTGAAGCTGGACGACAAGGTGGTGCACAGCGCCGACCTGATCGCCCTGGACGCCGTCGACGAAGGTGGTATCTTCCGCCGCGTGTGGGATAGCATCCGTCTATTCTTCTACAGCCTGTTCAACTGATTGTGTGCACCTGCAAGGCCCCGTGTTGATCCGACGCGGGGCTTTGCCCGTCGCCACGGCTTACGCTTACGAGGCCGTTACGCCATGACCGATAAAGAAGCAGAAGTAAAGGCGCCCAAGATCGAATTCCCAGTGACGGATTATCCCGTCAAGGTGATCAGCGATACCGGCGTGGGCCGTAAGGACACGATTCTCGCGATCGTTCGCAAATACGCGACGATCAATGACAACCGCGTGGACGAGCGTCAAAGCTCCACCGGCAAATACACCACGATCCAGTTGCACATCGTTGCGACGGATCAGGACCAGCTCTACAACATCAACAGCGAACTGCGGGCCACCGGCTTCGTGCACATGGTGCTGTGATGTCACAGGTCCTGGGCTTTCGCGAGCTCGGCCGGATGGACTACGAGCCCGTCTGGCACGCCATGCAGCGCTTCACTAACGAGCGCGGCACGTCGGCCCCCGATGAGATCTGGCTGGTGGAACACCCGCCCGTGTTCACCCAGGGCCAGGCCGGCAAGGCCGAGCATCTGCTGCTGCCGGGGGAAATTCCGGTGGTGCAGGTCGACCGAGGTGGCCAAGTGACTTACCATGGGCCCGGCCAACTCGTGGCTTATTTGCTGCTGGATGTGCGCAAGCTGGGGTTTGGCGTGCGCGACCTGGTCAGCCGCATGGAGGCTTGCCTGATCGAGCTGCTGGCCAGTTACGGAGTGACTGCTGCGGCCAAGCCGGATGCGCCGGGTGTGTACGTTGATGGCGCGAAGATCGCCTCCCTGGGGCTGCGGATTCGCCACGGCTGTTCCTTTCATGGCCTGGCCCTGAACGTGGACATGGACCTGGCACCGTTCCGGCGGATCAACCCGTGTGGCTATGCCGGGTTGGCGATGACGCAACTGAGCGACCACGCCACACCGATTAAATTTGCCGAGGTAAGTGCCCGGCTGCGTGCGCAGCTCGTCAAACACCTCGACTATGCTGAGCAGACGACCCTTACGGGCGGAATCGACTGATTATGACTACTGATGCAGTGCAAACCATGATCCCGACGGTGGACGTTACCGAACGCCCAGCCCCGGCCCCGCGTGCCAAGGTGGAAGCCGGCGTCAAGCTGCGCGGCGCCGAAAAGGTTGCACGCATCCCGGTGAAGATCATTCCGACCACCGAACTGCCGAAGAAACCCGACTGGATCCGCGTGCGCATCCCGGTTTCGCCGGAAGTCGACCGTATCAAGGCGCTGCTGCGCAAACACAAGCTGCACAGCGTCTGCGAAGAGGCCTCCTGCCCGAACCTGGGCGAGTGCTTTTCCGGCGGCACCGCCACCTTCATGATCATGGGGGATATCTGCACCCGTCGTTGCCCGTTCTGCGACGTTGGCCACGGCCGTCCGAAGCCACTTGACGTCAACGAGCCGGAAAGCCTGGCCATCGCCATCGCCGACCTGCGCCTCAAGTACGTGGTGATCACCTCGGTAGACCGCGACGACCTGCGTGACGGCGGTGCCCAGCACTTTGCCGACTGCATCCGCGAAATCCGCAAGCTGTCGCCGAACGTGATGCTCGAAACCCTGGTGCCGGACTACCGCGGTCGCATGGACGTGGCGCTGGAAATCACCGCAGCCGAGCCGCCGGATGTGTTCAACCACAACCTGGAAACCGTGCCGCGCCTGTACAAGGCTGCCCGCCCCGGTTCGGACTACCAGTGGTCGCTGACCCTGCTGCAGAAATTCAAGCAGATGATGCCGCACATCCCGACCAAGTCCGGCTTGATGCTGGGCCTGGGCGAGACCGACGAAGAAGTCATCGAAGTCATGAAGCGCATGCGCGAACACGACATCGACATGCTGACCCTCGGCCAGTACCTGCAACCGTCCCGCAGCCACTTGCCGGTGCAGCGTTTCGTGCACCCGGACACCTTCGCCTGGTTCGCCGAGGAAGGCTACAAGATGGGCTTCAAGAACGTGGCGTCCGGCCCGCTGGTGCGTTCTTCGTACCATGCGGACGAGCAGGCCAAGCTGGTCAAGGCAAGCCTGGTTTCCTGATAGCGCTGTGAGCGGCACCGCAGGTTAATGTGGGAGGGGGCTTGCCCCCGATAGCGGACTGTCAGTCAGCACTTCTGATACTGATACACCGCCATCGGGGACAAGCCTCCTCCCACAGTTGTTTCGCGTTAGCCAAGGAGAGTCGTGGATGACCGCTGCAGTACCTGCCCTCCGTAGCGAAGGCACCATCGCCCTGATCGCCCCCGCCGGCCCCGCCACCCTGGACGTTGAAAAAGCCGGCCAATGGATGCGCACCCGCGGCTACGACCTGCGCATCTTCCCGGGTGTCTATGAACGCGACGGCTACCTCGCCGGCAGCGATAAAACCCGCCTCAACGACCTGCACACAGCTTTCGCCGACCCTGAAATCGACGCCATCTTCTGCCTGCGTGGCGGCTACGGCACGCCGCGCCTGCTCGATAGCCTGGACTTCGACCTGCTACGCGCCAATGCCAAACCCTTCGTGGGTTACAGCGACATCACCGCGCTGCACCTGGCAATCAGCCGTTACGCCGGCTTCGTGACCTTCCATGGGCCGATGCTCAACGCCGATCTCTTGGGCGACAAGCAACCACCTACCGAGTCTTCATTGTTCAGCATGCTGCGCGGCCAGTTGGGCGCTGGCAGCGAGTTGACGCACCCCGTGGCGTACCCGCTGACCACAATCGAGCCTGGCATTGCCTGTGGGCGCTTGCTGGGTGGCAATCTGTCGATGATCGCGGCAGTCATGGGCACACCCTTTGAGATCGACGCAGATGGCATCATCCTGTTGATCGAGGACGTCAACGAGCCGATCTACCGTATCGACCGCCTGCTGACGCACCTGCGCCTGGCGGGCAAGCTGGAGCAGGTCGCCGGCGTACTGGTAGGGGACGTGGCGGGTGTGGATCAGGTTGCGCTGGAGCGCTTGCTCAAGCAGACCTTCGAGCCATTGCGCATCCCGGTGTTGTCCGGTTGGCGCAGTGGGCATTGCGACCCGAACCTGACGTTGCCGATGGGCGCATTGGTGCGGTTGGATGCGGGGGAGCAGCGGGTGGTGTTGGAGCAGGATGTGGTGTTCAAAGCCTGAGCTTTTTAGTCTGTCAGTCCGTCATCGGGGGCAAGCCCCCTCCCACAATGGAATGCTGTCGGAATGTGGGAGGGGGCTTGCCCCCGATAGCGATAGCCGCCAAAGGCAGCTCTATCGATTCTGCAACGACTCCAATAGTTTAACCGTCGGATACCCATCCGCCGGCCAGCCCAAGGCCTGCTGCGCCGCACGAATCGCCTTGCGCGTATTGGCGCCGATAATCCCATCCGGGTTGCCCGCGTCATAGCCGTTGGCACTCAAGGCCGTCTGCAAGTCGATGCGCTGCGAGCGGCTCAATGGCAGCTCATCCTTCGGCCAATCGCCACGGATCACTCCACCGCCACCAAAGCGTTCCGACAACAAGCCAACCGCCAGTGCATAGGACGAGGAGTTGTTGTACTTGAGGATCGCGCGGAAGTTATCCAGCACCAGGAACGCCGGGCCACGGTAACCGGCCGGCAACAGCAGCGCAGCGGAGAGTTGGTCGACGTTGGGCGGCATGCTTGCGCCGGGCGGCAGTTGGATACCCAGTTTCAGCCAATCTGCGACCGTCTTGCGGATGCCGCCATCGGCCAGGGCGTAATCGAAGTTCGCCGGCAGTTGTTTCACTTCGAAACCCCACGGTTGGCCTTTCTGCCAGCCGGAGCTCTGCAGGTAGTGTGCGGTGGAGGCGAGGGCGTCTGACGGGCTGTTCCAGATATCGCGGCGACCGTCGCCATCGAAGTCGACGGCGTGGGTGTTGTAGGTGGTTGGGATAAATTGGGTCTGGCCCATGGCGCCGGCCCAGGAACCTTTCATCTGGTCGGCCTGGATATCGCCGTGCTGGATGATCTGCAGCGCCGCCAGCAATTGCGCCTGGGCAAATGCCGGGCGGCGGCCTTCGTAGGCCAGGGTCGCCAGGGAGCGGATCACCGAGTTGTTGCCCTGGAACTGGCCGAAGTTACTTTCCATGCCCCATACCGACACCAGCGCCTGGCGGTCGACGCCATAACGTTGTTCGATGCTTTGCAGGATGTCGGCGTACTTGACCAGCAACGCCTGGCCGTTGCGCACGCGCACGGGCGACAGGGCGCCGTCGAGGTATTCCCACACCGGGCGGGAAAATTCCGGCTGGCTGCGGTCGGCGCGGATCACCGCCATGTCGGGTGTGACGTTGGCGAATGCGTTGTCGAACACGGTGGCGGTGATGCCGGCCTGCAGGGCTTGCACGCGAAAGGCCGCCTGCCATTCGGCGAAGGTCTGGGTCGGCTGGATATCAAGATTATCCACAGCCAGCGGGGCCACGACAGCGGGCGCAACCACAGGGGCGGTCTGGAGCTTGGGCAGCGGTTGAGCGTCGGCGGCGGTGGGTTTCTCCGCACAGGCGACGAGCAGGATGAGGCTGGAGGCAGCGATCAGCTGGCGAAAGTGCCAACGACGGGAAAGACTAGAGGGCATGCACAGGTCCAGGGATTGCAAATCAGGTGCAGACCTTATCATGCCAGAGGGCTGCTTGCCTTCAGGCAGCCAGAAAGTAAGAAGCCTCCCAGCTATTAGACTGGAAGGCTTCGCGGCGGTAGCTGCCTTTGCCCTTGCCGGCGCGTTCCTGACGGCTACGGAACAGTGGCTGGGCGATGATGGATTTGGCCTTGTTGGGGCCATGCTTGGATGGCTTTTTGCTCATGGTCGTTACTCTCGTTGGGTGGTTGAAGCGGTGCAAATCATCTGCCGATGTTGCGCCGCTGTAAAGCCCTTCGAGAGGTAGGACTATTCTGCCGGCAATGTCAGGCGCTGGCCGGCCATCAACAATGATAAACGGCTCAGGCTCATCCACGGCGAACCCGCCGCCTGGCCCTTGATCTGCGCGTCGATGCGTTGCGCTTCCAGCAGCAATAGCGCCCAGCGTTGCGCCGAGTGCCGCTGCAGTGCTTTGCTCATCAAGGGTTTGCGCTTGTCCCAAACCGGTGGCTTGGCCTGGCTGAAGCATTTGTCCAGCGGCGTACCCTGGCTGTATTGCAGGGCAATATTGGCCAGCACCCGCAGTTCCCGGGCCAGGGCCCAGAGAATCACCGGCGGTTCCACGCCTTCGCCGCGCAGGCCTTCAAGCATACGCAAAGCGTGGGCGGGTTCACCGTTGAGGATCGCATCCACCAGCCCGAACACATCGAAGCGCGCGCTATCGGCCACGGCGCCCTGGACGGTTTCGACGGTAATCTGCCCGTCTTCGGCCATCAGCTTGAGCTTTTCGATCTCCTGGGCAGCGGCCAGCAAATTGCCTTCAACCCGGGCGGCGATCAACTCCACTGCGTCCTGGGTCGCCGACAGTCCCGACTGCGACAGCCGCTGGCGAATCCATTGCGGCAACTGGCTGCTATCCACCGGCCAGATCTGGATGAACTGGGTCTGCGCCCCTTCCACCAGGGCCTTGCCCCACTTGGTTTTCTGCGCGCTGCCATCAAGCTTGGGCAGGCTGATCAACAGCACGGTGTCTTCGGCGGGGCGCGAGCAGTATTCCATCAGGGCGGCCGCGCCTTTGTCGCCAGGCTTGCCCGAAGGCAGGCGCAGTTCCAGCAGGCGCTTCTCGGCAAACAGCGACATGCTCGCACCGGCCTGCAGCAGCGTGCCCCAGTCGAAGCTGGCGTCGGCGCTGAAGACCTGGCGTTCGTCGAAACCTTGCTGGCGTGCCGCCGTGCGAATGGCGTCGGCGGCTTCCTGACACAGCAGCGGATCATCACCGCTGACAATGTAGACAGGCGCAAGGCCACCTTGCAGGTGTTTGGCGAGTTGGGCAGGGGCGAGTTTCATAGGCGGGGTAAACGGGGCGCTTGGGGCGCCCCGTCCGGCTTACTCGACAGGGACTTCAACAGGCGACTGTTTCGGTGTGTTGTCTTCGTACTCTTTGGCAGCTTTCAGCGCGTCGGCCTCGGCCTTGGCCTTGTTGTCAGCCTGTTGCTGCAGGGTCTCCAGTTGTTCCGGAGTCAGCATCGACAGGCGCAGCACAATGCGCTGTACCAGTTCGCGACGCATTTCCTTGCGCACCTGCTGGATTTCGGAGTCCGAACCCACCAGGTTGTTGCCATCGTGGCTGACCACTTTCTGCACCTGGATCTTGTCACCCATCAGCGGCAGATGATCGCGGCCCTGGATTTCGAAGTTGAGCGCAGTGCTCAGTTCGATGTCGGAGGCACGCCCGGCGCTGGCGTAGCTCAGGTTACGCTGGGTTTCTCTTTCATCCACCAGGAACAGTTTGTACGTCGCGCCGGTGTAGACGTGCACGCCGCTGTTTTCCAGCACCTGACGCAATTGCGTCACCGTATCGCCGTAGGCGTTGCGGGCGCTGACGTCGAGTTCCTTGATCGTCAGGTCATTGGTGGCAGTACCGCGCAGCTGGAAGCCGCATGCGCTCAGCAGCACGGCAAGGCCCATCACCAGCAAATTGCGTTTGATCATTTTGTTGCTCCCCTTGAAACCATGTGGGCCTTATCGAGGCCCTGAAGGCTTTGTTCGACGCAGGGCCCAAGCCCTGCGCCCGATCCGATTAGCTCGCGACGATATTGACCAGTTTGCCAGGCACCACGATCACTTTGCGAATCGTCAGGCCTTCGGTAAAGCGCAGCACGTTTTCGTTGACGCGGGCAGCCGCTTCAACGTCTTCGCGGCTGGCGGTGGCTGGCATGTCGATCTGGCCACGCAGTTTACCGTTGACCTGGATCACCAGTTGCAGCGTGTCCTGTACCAGGGCGCTGTCATCCTGCACCGGCCAGCGCGCATCGATGACGGCGTCGTTGTGGCCCAGGCGGTTCCACAGGTCGTGGCTGATGTGCGGCGTGATCGGCGCCAGCAGCAGGGTGACCGTTTCCAGGCCTTCCTGTACCAGTGCGCGATCCTGCTCAGTCACTTGTGGGGCTTTTTCCAGCACATTCATCAGCGTCATTACCTGGGCGATGGCGGTGTTGAACTTGTGGTTCTGGCCTACGTCCTGGCTGGCTTGCTTGATGGCCAGGTGGGTGCTGCGGCGAATGAGTTTCTGCTCGTCGCTCAAGGCGGCCACGTCCAGTTTACCCGGCAGGCCCTGGCTGATGTGAGCGTGCGCCAGGCGCCAGACGCGCTTGAGGAAACGATGCGAGCCTTCGACGCCGGAGTCGGACCATTCGGCGCTCATGTCAGGCGGCGAGGCGAACATCATGAACAGGCGGCAGGTGTCCGCGCCGAACTGATCGATCATCGACTGCGGGTCAACGCCATTGTTCTTGGACTTGGCCATCTTCTCGGTGCCGCCGATTTCCACCGGCAGGCCGTCGGCGATCAGCTTGGCGCTGATGACCTTGGCTTTGCTGTCGCGCTCAAGCTCGACGTCTGCCGGGTTGAACCAGGTGTAGGCGCCATTGGCTTCACGGCGATAGTAGGTCTCGGCGACCACCATGCCCTGGGTCAGCAGGTTCTTGAACGGCTCATCGGAGCTCACCAGGCCTTCGTCACGCATCAGCTTGTGGAAGAAGCGCGCGTACAACAGGTGAAGGATGGCGTGTTCGATACCGCCGATATACTGGTCAACCGGCAACCAGTGGTCGGCTGCGGATTTCTCTACCAGGCCGCCTTCATAATGCGGCGAGGCGTAGCGGGCGTAATACCACGAGGACTCCACGAAGGTGTCCATGGTGTCGGTTTCACGTTTGGCAGGCGCGCCGCATTTGGGGCAACTGCATTCGTAGAATTCGGGCATGCGCGCCAATGGCGAACCGGCGCCGTCCGGCACCACCTCTTCCGGCAGGACGACTGGCAGTTGATCTTCCGGTACTGGCACGTCGCCACAGCTTGCGCAGTGGATGATCGGGATCGGGCAGCCCCAGTAGCGCTGGCGGCTGATACCCCAGTCGCGCAGGCGGAACTGGGTGCGCGAGGCACCGAGGTTTTTCTTGATCAGGGCGACTTCAATGGCGTCGAAGGCGCCCTGGAAGTCCAGGCCATCAAACTCGCCGGAATTGATCAGCTCACCGTGCTCGCCGTAGGCGTCCTGCCACGGGGCCGGGTTGGTGTCGCCCGAGCTGGTACGCACCACGGACTTGATCGGCAGGCTGTACTTGGTGGCGAATTCGAAATCGCGCTCGTCGTGAGCCGGCACAGCCATGACAGCGCCATCGCCGTAGTGCATCAGCACGTAGTTGGCCACCCACACCGGCAGCTTTTCACCGGTGAGTGGGTGCTCGACGAACAGGCCGGTCGGCAGGCCTTTTTTCTCCTGGGTGGCGACGTCGGCCTCGGCCACGCTACCGCCTTTGCATTCGGCGATGAACGCCTGCAACTCAGGGTTGTTCTGTGCAGCCTGGGTGGCCAGCGGGTGTTCGGCGGCCACGGCGACGTAGGTCGCGCCCATCAGGGTGTCCGGGCGGGTGGTGAAGACTTTCAGTGCGCCCGCTTCGCCGATCGAGTCGATGTTGTACGGGAACTGCACTTCCATGCCCTTGGATTTGCCGATCCAGTTGCGTTGCATGGTCTTGACCTGCTCCGGCCAGCCCGGCAGGTCGTCGAGGCTCGACAACAGTTCATCCGCGTAGGCGGTGATCTTGAAGTAGTACATCGGGATTTCGCGCTTTTCGATCAGCGCGCCGGAGCGCCAGCCGCGACCGTCGATCACTTGCTCGTTGGCAAGGACGGTCTGGTCGATCGGGTCCCAGTTCACGGTGCCGCTTTTTTTGTAGATCACACCTTTTTCGAACAGGCGCGTGAACAGCCATTGTTCCCAGCGGTAGTAATCCGGCTTGCAGGTGGTGACTTCGCGGGACCAGTCCACCGCCAGGCCCAGGCTGCGCAGCTGGGTCTTCATGTAGGCGATGTTTTCGTAGGTCCACTTGGCGGGGGCCACGTTGTTTTTCATCGCGGCGTTTTCCGCCGGCATGCCGAAGGCGTCCCAACCCATGGGTTGCAGGACGTTCTTGCCTTGCATGCGCTGGTAACGGGAAATCACGTCGCCGATGGTGTAGTTACGCACGTGCCCCATGTGTAGCTTGCCGCTGGGGTAAGGGAACATCGATAGGCAGTAGTAAGTCTCCTTGCCTGGCTGTTCACTGACTTCAAAGGACTTTTGCTCGTCCCAGAAGGTTTGGGCGGCATTTTCTATTTCACGGGGCTGATATTGTTCGTGCATGGCTACTTTTGAACTGAATAGGGGTGGCCTAATCCTCTTCGGTGCAACATTCAGGTTGATCGACACCAAAAAGCGGCGCGTCCGTGCCCAAACCCTGCGGGAAGTGGAGTTACAGGAAGCGCCGTAGCATACATGACCCCACTCTATCGAGGGAAACCCTGATTGCTCTGGCAGGGCCGTCTGTCGTGGCGCCGGGCAGGCGCAGCCACGGGGGCTACGCTGTTTATTGGGGAGCAAGTCTTTCTTCAATGAGGTGAGGGGATGGTTGAATCGCAGCGAATCGTAACGAAACCGGAAATCTACGAAGGACTGATCGACCGATTGGGTCGTGCATTGGATGCAGCGAGGACAGCGGGCCGATTGCGTGATGAACGGCCTGTGGAGTTGGAACTGCGCGGTTTGACCCGCGCGGAGCTGGAACTGATCAAGGCTTTTCTGGAACGGAATGGGCGCGGTGCGCCTCCTCTGGTGGCAACCCCGCCACCCAAGGAGCCCACGCACTCTGCCAAGGTGGTGTGGCTCAAGGACTTGTCGGTCGGTCGCGGCCCGGAAAAACGCCGCTTCGTACGCTACAAGTAGTTCACTCCCCCAGAGCAACACCTTCGCGTCATGTCACGGTAAAGATTGTCGCTAAACCCCGTTACACCTTAGGCTTCGGGCATCTTTGGAGATGCCCGATGCCTATTCGTTACTTCATCAAACAACTGCTCCTGCCGCCCGGCATTCTTTTGCTGTTGCTGGCCCTTGCCTGGTGGTTTCGGCGCAGCCGGCCACGCTTGGCGGGTTGCTGCTTTGCGCTGGGGTTTGGCGGTATGTGGCTGATCAGCCTGCCGGTGATGGTGGAGTGGGGCGCGCGAACCCTGGAAACCGAGCCGCCGTTGGCGCGGGAAGACTGGTCGACGCTGGCGCAGCGCGCCGATGCGATCGTGGTGTTGGGCTCCGGGCGGGAGCGCGGGGACCCGGCCTGGGGCACCGATCAGCCGACGGGTATCGGCCTGGAGCGCCAGCGCTATGCCGCACGATTGGCCAAGGCCTCCGGGCTGCCGGTGCTGACTACCGGCGGCCTGCATTACGGCACACCGCCCAGCGAGGCGGAACTGATGGCGGTATCTATGCAGGATGACTTCGGCGTGACAGTGCGCTGGAAGGAAGAACGCAGCCGAACCACCTGGGAAAACGCGCAGATGAGCGCGGAAATTCTCTTGCCCGAAGGCATCAGGCGCGTGGTGGTGGTGACCCAGGCCTGGCACATGCCGCGTTCGGTGTGGAGCTTCGAGAAGGCCGGTTTTACCGTGGTGCCTGCGCCGGTGGGCTTCCTGGGCGTGGATAACGCCCGGCCACTGGGTGGCTGGATGCCTGAGTTCGTATCAGTGTGGCGCAGCGGGCAGTTGATCAACGAAGCGGTGGGGCAGCTGGGTTATCGGTTGTTCTATCGATAACGCGGCAGATCAACATCTGGGAGGGGGCAACCCCCCCTCCCACATTGGTTATGGGTTGTCTGTCAGACGGTTTTGGACATGCGGCCCGCCAGCAGCGCCCAACCGAACAGCCCCAGGCACAGGATGATCAACGGCCACGAACGCCATTGCAGGTACGGCGTGAGGTTGTGCATCGGCACCACTTCGCCGTAGAGAATGCCGCGTTCGAATTGCGGGATCTGCGCCGTGATCTGCCCGAACGGGTTGATCAGGCCGGTCACGCCATTGTTGGTGGCGCGGATCATCCAGCGCCCGGCTTCCAGCGCACGCATCTGCGCCATTTGCAGGTGCTGCAACGGGCCGATGGAGCGGCCGAACCAGGTGTCGTTGCTGATGGTCAGCAGCAGATCGCTCTGGGCTGACAGGCCGGCGGCGAATTCCGGGTACACCACTTCGTAGCAAATGAACGGCGCAATCTGATAACCCTTGGCCTGCAGCATCGCCTGGTCAGAGGGACCGCGGGCGAAGTCCGACATCGGTAGATCAAAAAAGGCAATCAGGCCACGCAACATGTCCTGCAGCGGCACGTATTCACCGAACGGCACCAGCTTCTGCTTGAGGTAGGTACCGTCGCCTTCGCCGACCACGGTGATGCCATTGAAGTAGCGCTTCTGGTGGTGCACTTCCTGGCGAATCGGTACCCCGGTGATCAGCGCGGTGTGCCGGTCGGCGGCGAACTTGCCCATCATGCCCAGGTAGCCTTCGACAGACTCCTTGAGCACCGGCACCGCCGTTTCCGGCCATACCAGCAAGTCGACACGCTTGGAGCTGAAGCTCATGTCGCGATACAGCGCCAGCTGCGCGTTGAGCTGCTCCGGGTCCCACTTCATGCTCTGTTCGACGTTGCCCTGGATGGCGGCCACGCTCAGCGGCGCGCCGGACGGACTGGTCCAGGCGTGATGCTTGAGTGCCAGGCCGATCGCCCAGGGTGCTACCAGCAATACCAGGCCGGCACCGATAAAGGCGTTGCGCTTGCCGGCCAGCAGGCGCGGCAGGTTGCACAGCAGGGCGGCGGTGAGTGCCAGGGCAAAGGAGATCAGCCACATCCCGCCCAGCGGCGCGAGGCCGGTGAGCGGGCCATCGAGTTGGCTGTACCCGGAATACAACCATGGGAAACCGGTGAGGAACCAGCCGCGAAATGCTTCCTGGCCCACCCACAACGCCGCGAAGGTCAGGGCATCGGCCAGCGGCGCTTCGTTGCGACGCAACCAGCGCGCCCACAGCCAGGCGGGCAGGGCGAAGAACCAGGCGATGGCGGCGGTGAACAGCAGCATCAGGAACCCCGCCAGCAACACCGAAGCGCCGCCGAAGTGGTGGATGCTGTAGTAGATCCAGCTGGTGCCGGCGCCGAACAGGCCGAAGCCGAAACACCAGCCACGGCCCAGGGCCTGGCGTGGGCTCAGTTCCCGCAGCCCGACATAGAACAGGCCGACCGCCACCAGCGCAAAAGGCCACAGGTCGAACGGCGCCAGCGCCAGGGTGGTGATGGCGCCGGCCACCACGGCCAGCAAATTACCGGGCCAGCCGGGGCGGGTTAGGCGCTGCATGTCATTCCTTAGCGGGCAATTGGTGTCAGGCGGATCAGGTGGATGCGACGGCTGTCGGCATTCAGGATGCGGAAGCGATACGCGCCGATCTCGGTGGTTTCGTTACGCTTGGGCAGGTGCCCGAACGCACTCATCACCAGGCCGCCAACGGTGTCGAACTCATCGTCGGAGAATTCGCTGTCGAAGAACTCGTTGAAGTTCTCGATCGGCGTCAGCGCCTTGATCAGGAAGTCACCGCTGGGCAGTGGCTTGATGTAGCTGTCTTCTTCGACGTCGTGTTCGTCTTCGATATCGCCGACGATCTGTTCCAGCACGTCTTCAATCGTCACCAGGCCAGCTACGCCGCCGTATTCGTCGATCACAATGGCCATGTGATTGTGGTTGGCGCGGAATTCGCGCAGCAACACGTTCAGGCGCTTGGATTCAGGCACGAAGGTGGCCGGACGCAGCAAGTCCTTGATATTGAAGCTGTCGCCGTTCTCCTTGAGGATCAGCGGCAGCAGGTCCTTGGCCAGCAGGACGCCCATGACATCGTCATGGCTTTCACCGATCACCGGGTAGCGCGAGTGCGCCGAGTCGATCACGGCCGGGAGGAACTCCCGTGGGGTCTGGGTCGCCTTGATGCTGATCATCTGCGAGCGCGGGACCATGATGTCCCGTACTTGCAGGTCAGCCACCTGGATGGCGCCCTCGACAATGGCCAGCGCTTCGCTGTCCAGCAACTTGTTCTGATGGGCCTCGCGCAGCAGCTCCAAGAGCTCCTGGCGGTTTTTCGGCTCGTGGGCAAAAGCCTGGGTCAGTTTACCCAGCCATGACTTCTGCCCGTTGCTCGATCGGTCTTCGCTCATAGCGATTACTCTGAATCCTTTATTGTTACAGTTGAGTGTTTTTAAGCTTCGTCGTCGGCATATGGGTCCGGATGACCCAATTCTGCAAGCAACGTTTGTTCCAGTGTTTCCATTTCCTCGGCTTCCTCATCGTCTATATGGTCGTAACCCAAGAGATGCAAGCAGCCGTGGATGACTAGATGGGCCCAGTGGGCTTCAAGTTCCTTGCCTTGTTCCTTTGCCTCGCGCTCCACCACGGCGACACAGATGACCAGATCGCCCAGCAACGGGATATCCAGCAGCTCATCCGGCACATCGGCGGGGAAGGACAGCACATTGGTCGCGTAATCCTTCTGGCGCCAGGTGTGATTCAGTTCGCGGCCCTCGGGCTCGTCCACCAGGCGAATGGTCAGTTCCGAGTCGGCGGTGCGCTGGCGCAGGGCCAGGGCGCACCACTGACGGAACTGGGCTTCGCTGGGGGCGGGCGCTTCGGTGGCCAGCTGCAGGTCTAGCTCAAGCATCGCGGCGAAGGTCCTTGGCCGGTGCATCGTCGCGATGGTCGAAGCGCTCGTAGGCTTCGACGATGCGCTGCACCAGCGGGTGACGAACCACATCCTTGGGCATGAAGTGCGTGAAGCTGATGCCCGGCACGTCCTTGAGCACCTCGATCACCTGGGCCAGGCCCGACTTGGTGCCTTTGGGCAGGTCGACCTGGGTGACATCGCCGGTGATCACGGCGGTGGAGCCGAAACCGATGCGGGTGAGGAACATCTTCATCTGCTCGACCGTAGTGTTCTGGCTTTCGTCGAGGATGATGAAGCTGTTGTTCAAGGTACGACCACGCATGTAGGCCAGCGGGGCGATCTCGATCACCTGGCGTTCGATCAGCTTGGCCACGTATTCGAAGCCGAGCATCTCGTACAGTGCGTCGTAGAGCGGGCGCAGGTACGGGTCGATCTTCTGGGCGAGGTCGCCGGGCAGGAAGCCGAGCTTCTCGCCAGCCTCGACCGCCGGGCGTACCAACAGGATGCGGCGCACTTGCTCGCGTTCCAGCGCGTCGACTGCGCAGGCCACGGCCAGGTAGGTCTTGCCGGTACCGGCAGGGCCGATGCCGAAGTTGATGTCGTTGCCGAGGATTTCCTTGACGTACTTCTGCTGATTCAAGCCGCGCGGGCGAATCATGCCTTTTTTGGTACGCAGGGCCACGCTGGCTTCGGCCACGGGGTTATTGGCCAGGTCTTCGACGGCCGATTCCTGCAGGTACAGGTGCACGGTTTCCGGCGACAGCTCGCTACCCTTGGTTTCGCGGTAGAGGCGGCGCAGCAGGTTTTCTGCGGACGTGGTGTGTTGGGGTTCACCAATGAGCTCGAACTGATTGCCGCGGTTGCGGATCTCGATGCTCAGGCGTTGTTCGATCAGGCGCAGGTGCTCGTCGAACTGTCCGCACAGATTGGCGAAACGGCGAGCCTCAAAGGGCTCGAGGAGAAAACGATGGGGTTCTGCTATGGGTGCGTTCAAGGTTGTTTTTAGCCGCCCTTTGGCTGTTGAGGTGAAAGAGAGAATAACGCCAGCTGCCCGTGCGCGAAAGCACTTACGTCATCGGAATGTTGCGCGGTCAGAATGTGGGAGGGCGCTTGCCCCCGATAGCGCCGGTTCAGATAAAACATCTGTGTCTGACACGCCGTCAGCGGGGGCAAGCCCCCTCCCACCTAATCAGGCAATTATTGCCGCAATGACCCGCGCAACGAATGCGGCTGCGCCGCATCGATGTGCACATCGGCAAACTGGCCGATCAGGGTCGGATTATCGCAACGGAAGTTTACGATTCGGTTGTTCTCGGTACGCCCCTGCAATTCGCCCGGGTCTTTTTTCGAATAGTCGGTGACCAGGATGCGCTGGACAGACCCGACCATTTGTCGGCTGATCTCGAAACCCTGCTGGTTCAAGCGGTGTTGCAGCGCATTGAGGCGCTCTTTTTTCAGCGCTTCCGGGGTGTCGTCCGCCAGGTCGGCCGCCGGGGTGCCGGGGCGTTGGCTGTAGACGAACGAATAGGAGAAGTCGAAGCCGACATCTTCGATCAGCTTCATGGTCTGCTCGAAGTCTTTCTCGGTCTCGCCGGGGAAGCCGACGATAAAGTCCGAACTGATGCAGATGCCCGGCACCGCTGCGCGCAATTTGCGCAGTTTGGATTTGTATTCCAGGGCGGTGTGGTTGCGCTTCATGGCCGCCAGGATGCGGTCCGAGCCCGATTGCACCGGCAAGTGCAGGTGCTTGACCAGTTCCGGCACTTCAGCGTGGGCCTGGATCAGGCTGTCGGAGAACTCCAGCGGGTGTGAGGTGGTGTAGCGGATGCGCTCGATACCGTCCACGGCAGCCACCACGCGGATCAGCTCCGCCAGGTCGGCCAGGCGGCCATCCTCGGTCAGGCCGCGGTAGCCATTGACGTTCTGGCCCAGCAGGGTCACTTCGCGCACGCCGTTTTCGGCCAAGTGGATGATTTCCGACAGCACATCGTCAAATGGCCGGCTGACTTCTTCACCGCGGGTGTAGGGCACCACGCAGAAGGTACAGTACTTGCTGCAGCCTTCCATCACCGACACATAGGCGCTTGGCCCATCGATACGGGGTTCGGGCAAGTGGTCGAATTTTTCGATCTCCGGGAACGACACATCCACCTGCGGCAGCTTGGTAACGCGCGCGGCATCGATCATTTCCGGCAGGCGGTGCAGGGTCTGCGGACCGAAGACCACGTCGACATAAGGTGCGCGGTCGCGGATCGCGGCGCCTTCCTGGCTGGCCACGCAACCGCCGACGGCGATCACCATGTCCGGGTTGGCCAGTTTCAATTCGCGCCAGCGGCCCAGTTGCGAGTACACACGGTCCTGGGCCCGCTCGCGGATCGAGCAGGTATTGAGCAGGATCACGTCGGCATCTTCGGCGCGGGCGGTGACTTCCAGGGCCTGGTGTTCGCCCAGCAGATCGACCATGCGCGAGCTGTCGTACTCGTTCATCTGGCAACCGTGGGTTTCGATGTAAAGCTTCTTGGCCATGGGAATCGTCAACTGGTGGTAAAGAACCGCGCATTATAGGGGGCATGCCCATTGGTTCCTAGCGTTGTGCATCGGGTGCCATGCTATAGTTCGCGCCCTCTTTTATATCCCCGATGTGTTGTTCGCCCACCATGACCAAACGTGAAGCTCCAATCTACAAGGTGATTTTCCTCAACCAGGGCCAGGTGTTCGAAATGTACGCCAAGCAGATCTATCAAAGTGATCTGTGGGGGTTCCTGGAGGTGGAAGAGTTCGTCTTTGGCGAGCGCACCCAGTTGGTCGTCGACCCGGGCGAAGAGAAGCTCAAGGCGCAGTTCGAAGGCGTGGTGCGCAGCTTTGTGCCGATGCATTCGATTGTGCGTATCGATGAAGTCGAGCGCCTGGGCACGCCGAAGATCAGCGAGGCGCGGGGCACCAGCAATGTGATGCCATTTCCGATGCCAATGCCGGAGAAGTAGGGCGGCTGTCAGGGCAGCGGTGAGAAGGGCGAACGCCCATCGGCGCTCTGCAGTTCCAGAAGGTAGTTGCGGAAAATCTGGCCCAGCACCTGGGTCGCCACTTCCAGTTCATCGCGCTGCATGTGCTCGGCGACTTCGTCGGCGGTGTCCAGCGCGTCTTCAGCGCCGTTGACCGCGGCCATTTTCAGCACGATGTAGGCCTGGACGTTGTTGGCCGGCACGCCTTCGCCCTTGAAGAACATGTTGCCCAACTGGAATTGCGCTTGGGCATGGCCCTGCAACGACGCTTTCTCGAAGTAGCTCAAGGCCTTGTTGAGGTCGCGGGCAGGGTTCTTGCTGTCGTGGAAGTACTCGCCCAACTCGTATTGCGCCTGCGCATCCCCGCCGTCGGCCTGCTTCTGGCACGCGCTCAGGGCTTCGGCCTGGCTGTCTGGCTGGGTATTGAGGGTGCAACGACCCATCGCTGGGATTAACAACGAGTTGCCGCCTGCTTGTGCATGTGCCAGCAGCGGCTGAAGGAGCAACAGGCAGCCCAGAACCAGGGTGCGGCCGGTGCGTTTCATGGGAATCGACTTACCTCTGACGGGGCACGCGGACCCTCGGGGGATCCAATAAGCGCGCATTATGAAATAAGCAGGCCTCTGCTTACAAAGTCTTTACTCGTTTTTCTGCTGCTTGGGCAAGTTATCTGCCGGATTGCAGGTGAATTCTCGGAAAAACTCGGAAATATCTGTAAGCAAAGTAGCAAATCAGACACCGTTTGCGGGGTGCCTGATGGTTGCGGCCTGTTACTTCAGTGCGGCGAAGGCGCGTTCGGCGGCGTCGAGGGTCAGTTTCAGCTCGGCTTCGCCGTGGGCGATCGAGGTGAAGCCGGCTTCGAAAGCGCTCGGTGCCAGGTATACGCCGCCTTCCAGCATCAGGTGGAAGAAGCGTTTGAACAGACCGGCATCGCTGCTCATTACGTCGTCAAAAGTGACGATATCGTCGGCACCGCTGAAGTACAGGCCGAACATACCGCCCGCCTGGGTGGTGACAAACGGAATGCCGGCGGCATCGGCGCGCTGTTGCAGGCCGTCGAGCAGGCGCGTGGTGTAGTCGGTCAGCTCGGCGTGGAAGCCCGGGCGGCTGATCAGGCGCAGGGTGGTCAGGCCGGCGGCCATGGCCAGTGGGTTACCCGACAAGGTGCCCGCCTGGTACACCGGGCCAAGCGGCGCGATGTGCTGCATGATCTCGCGCTTGCCGCCGAAGCAGCCCACCGGCATGCCGCCGCCGATGATCTTGCCGAAGGTGCTCAGGTCCGGCGTGACGCCGTAGTGCGCCTGGGCGCCGCCGAGGGCGACGCGGAAACCGGTCATCACTTCGTCGAAAATCAGCACCACGCCGTGTTTGTCGCACTGTTCGCGCAGGCCTTCCAGAAAGCCTGGCGCGGGCGGCACGCAGTTCATATTGCCGGCCACCGGCTCGACGATGATGCAGGCCACGTCCTGGCCCACTTCATTGAGCATCTGCTCGACGGCGGCGATGTCGTTGAACGGCAGGGTCAGGGTGTGCTTGGCAAACGCGGCAGGCACGCCCGCCGAGCTAGGGACACCTTGGGTCAGCGCGCCAGAACCGGCCTTGACCAACAGGCTGTCGGAGTGGCCGTGGTAGCAGCCTTCGAACTTGATGATGCTGTCGCGGCCGGTGAAACCACGGGCCAGGCGGATTGCGCTCATGGTGGCTTCGGTGCCGGAGCTGACCATGCGCACCATTTCCATCGACGGCACGATCGAGCAGACCAGGTCCGCCATCTCGGTTTCCATGGCGGTCGGCGCGCCGTAGGACAGGCCGTGTTCCAGTTGCTTGCGCACCGCGTCCAGCACGTCCGGGTGGCTGTGGCCGAGGATCATCGGGCCCCAGGAGCCGACGTAGTCCACGTAGCGCTTGTCATCTTCGTCGGTGACGTAGGCGCCTTCGGCATGCTTGAAGAACAGCGGCGTGCCGCCCACGCTCTTGAACGCACGCACGGGGGAGTTCACACCGCCGGGGATGTGTTTCTGGGCATTGGCAAACAGCGTTTCGGAACGGGACATGATCGGGCTCTCTAAACTGAAATTTTAAGAAGGTCGTTGAACGCACGGGCGCGGCGCGTGACTTCCTGGGTGCTATCGGCGCCAAACAGGCCGTGCACCACCGCCAGCAGGTCGGCACCGTGGGCCACCAGGGGTTCGGCGTTCTCCAGGGTGATGCCGCCGATCACGCAGATCGGCAGCTGCAGGCGCGCACGGGCCAGGGCCAGCATTTCGACGGTGGCGGCCGGGGCGCCGGGCTTGGTACTGGAATTGAAGAAGCGACCGAAGGCGACGTAGCTCGCACCTTCCTTGGCAGCCTGCTCGGCCAGTTCGATCTGGCTGTGGCAGGTGGAACCGATGATGGCCTTGGAGCCGAGCAGGGCACGGGCCGGAGTCAGCGGGCCGTCGGTCTGGCCCAGGTGCACGCCGACGCCGAGGCGCGCGGCCAGTTCGGCGTCGTCGTTGATAATGAGTTGGGTTTTGTAGCGCGAGCACAGCTCCCGCAGCTTTTCTGCTTCACGCAGGCGCCGGGCTTCGTCGCTGCTTTTGTCGCGGTATTGCAGCAGGGTCACGCCACCGTCCAGCGCCGCTTCGACGTAGGCGAGGAATTTGCCGGCCAACAGTTGGCTGTCGGTAATGGCGTAAAGGCCACGTAGTTTCATCAGGCAGGCCTCGTGCTGTTAAGAGCAGAAATCCAGCGGCAGACGGCGCGGCACGAACTGGCCCTGGCCGAGTTGTTCAGCGTCACGCAGGGTGCGCCAAGTGTAGTTGAGGGCCGATTGCACGGCGCTCACCAGGCCTTCGCCCTGGGCGATCCGGCCCGACAGGGCACTGGCCAGCGTGCAGCCCGAACCGTGATAACTGCCAGGCAGGCGCTGGCAGGTAAAGGTCTGGCGCGTGCCGTCGCGGCTGTAGAGGCGGTTGTGTACTTCGTGCTCGTCGCCATGCCCGCCGGTGATCAGCAAATGCCTGATATACGGCAGCAGCTTCTCGGCGCATTCGTCCGCCGAGCCTTCCGGCAGCTCGGCGAGGATGCGCGCTTCGGGCAGGTTCGGCGTGGCGATCAGCGACAACGGCAACAGCCGCTCGCGCATCGCATAACCGACCTCGTCCTTGCCCAGGCTACCGCCGCCACCGGCGCGCAGTACCGGGTCGCACACCACCGGCAGGTGCGGATGCGCCTGCAGCAGTTCGACCACGGTGTCGACCATCGCGGTGGAACCGAGCATGCCGAGCTTGACCGCCGCCACTTCGGAGTCGCCGAGCACGGCATTGGCCTGGGCCAGTACCCATTCGCGGTCGAGCACGCGGAAGTCGCTGACGTTGACCGTGTTCTGCACGGTCAGCGCGGTGACGGCCGGAGCCGCGTGGCAACCCTGGGCGAGCAGGGCTTCGATATCTGCCTGCAAGCCGGCGCCACCACTGGGGTCATGGCCGGAGAGACAGAGGACAACGGGGCGAGAGCTGTAGATATTCATGGTGCGCGAGCTTACCACCAAACGCTTTTGGCGGGGCTGTTGCGCGAAAGAGGATTTTCACCGCGGGTGGAAGGTTTCAGCAATCCAGGTCAGTGCATGAATATTGCTGAAAGCCCCGTTCTAGAGCCTTTCAAAAAATTATTTCAATGGTGTCCAATAGCCTTTAGTGGCTATGCTAGAGTGGATCCAAACTACTAACTGTATTGCCGGTGTACGTCTTCTCAAAAGGAATGGGGGGCTTTTTGACATAACCGGGCAGGCCACGCTGGGGCTCTATGCGCTATTTGCTGATTTTATTGTTGTGCGGGCTGCCGCTGCTCGCCAGCGCCATCGAGTTCAACCAGGACACGCGCAGCCTGCCGCTGGGTCGAGCCTTGCAAGTGCTCGAAGACCCGACCGATGCCCTCACGATCGCCGATGTCAGCGCACCCTCTGCCGTCACGCAGTTCAAGCCCCACGATAAAGACACGCTCAACGCCGGTTACTCACGTTCGGTGTTCTGGCTCAAGGTCAATCTGCACTACCTGCCTCAGAATCCTGAAGCCCAACGCACCTGGTTGCTGGAGCTGGCCTACCCGCCGCTCGACCATCTGGACCTGTACCTGCCCGACAGCACAGGCACCTATCGCCTCGCCGGGCGCACAGGGGATGCGCTGCCGTTTGCCGCCCGTGAGATTCGCCAGAACAACTACCTGTTCAAGCTCGACTTCACGCCGGGCGAAGCGAAAACCGTCTACCTGCGCCTGCAAAGCGAAGGCTCGATCCAGGCGCCCTTGACGCTGTGGTCCAGCACCGCCTACCTGGAACAACAGCCGCTGCGCCTGTATGTGTTGGGCCTGATCTACGGCGTGTTGCTGGGCATGCTGGTGTACAACCTGTTCATCTATCTCAGCGTGCGCGACACCAGCTACCTCTATTACATCCTGTATATCGCTTCATTCGGCATGTACCAGCTGTCGGTCAACGGCGCGGCAGTGGAGTACTTCTGGCCGGACAACCCCTGGTGGGCGAATGCGGCGACGCCGTTCCTGATTGGCTCGGCAGCGTTGTTCGGCAGCCTGTTTGCGCGCAGCTTTCTGCACACGGCCCAGCACAGCCGCTGGATCAACCGTCTGTTGCTGGGGCTGGTGGCGTGTGGCGGTGTGGTGATGCTGCTGTCGTTGATGACCAGCTACGCCCTGGCGCTGCGCCTGGCCACCGGCTTGGCGCTGGTATTTACCGTGACCATCTTTGTCGCGGCCATCAAGGCCTGGTATTGCGGGCAGCGGGTGGCGCGCTATTTCATCATTGCCTGGTCGGCGTTCCTGCTCGGTGGGGTGGTCAATACCCTGATGGTGCTGGGCTACCTGCCGAATGTGTTCCTGACCATGTACGCCAGCCAGATCGGTTCGGCGATCGAAGTAGCGTTGTTGTCCCTGGCCCTGGCCGACCGCATCAACGCAATGCGTGAGCAACAGGCGCAGATCCTGTTCGATGCCAGCCAGAAGCTCGAAGTGCTCAACCAGCAATTGGCCCGCAGCAACCGCCTCAAGGATGAATTCCTCGCCACCCTGACTCACGAACTGCGCACCCCGATGAACGGTGTGATCGGCTCCCTCGAACTCATGCAAACCGTGCCGCTGGATGCGGACCTGGCGCAATACCAGCAAACCGCTGCCGGCTCGGCGCGGGACATGATGCGCATGGTCAACGGCATCCTTACCCTCACCGAGTTGCAGGCCGGGCGCCTGGTTGCGCGGCCCGAGGTGTTCAGCCTGCGCGGTACGCTCGACACCTTGCGCCAGCAGTTCAGCGCCAGCGCCCAGAGCAAGGGCCTGGCCTTTTCCATCGATGTGGCGGACGAGCTGCCGGACCGCGTGCTGGGCGATGCCGACAAACTGCTGCAGTGCCTCGATTGCCTGCTGGATAACGCCTTCAAGTTCACCCACGAAGGTTCGGTGCGCCTGCGGGTGGTCGGTGTGCCCCACAGCGATGGTCGCCTTCGCCTGAGTTTTATCGTCACCGACACCGGGATCGGCTTTGCTTTCCTTGATGAAGCCACCCTGTACCAGCGCTTCTTCCAGCTGGATGGCTCCACCACTCGTGAGTACGGCGGCCTGGGCATCGGCCTGGCCATCTGCCGGCAACTGGTCGAACTGCTGGGCGGGCGCCTCACCCATCATTCCGAGCCGCGCAAAGGCAGCCGCTTTCAGCTGGAAGTAGAGGTCAGCCCGGTCCCGTCCGAGTCAAAGCCTGGACCGGACAAACAACGTGCGCCCCAGGAATGCTCGGTGCTGTTGGTGGATGACAACAGCGTCGGCCAATTGGCGGTGCGCGGTATGTTGCTCAAGCTCGGTTACCGGGTGAAAACCGTGGACAGCGGCCCGAGCGCGCTGGCGGCGTTGCAGGCAGCGGATTTCGATGCAGTGCTGTTGGATGTTCCAGAAGGCGGTTTCTCGTTGTGCTGTCAGATTCGTGCGTTGCCTGGATGCGGCGAATTACCGGTGATCGCCTTGAGCTCGTCACCGAATGTGTCGGAGCGCGAGGGCTGCCATGGCATCGGGATTTCCGAGCGCCTGGCCAAGCCAGTACGTTTCGAGGCGTTGCAGGTGGTGTTGGAGCGTCGGTTGTTGTGTCCGTTAGAGGGCAAAAGCGCCGGACAATCGGCGGGTATGTCACTTTTTTAAGCGGTATGACGGTGCTTAACTGAAATGCAGGCCTCAACTGAACGTGGCCTTTTTTCTTGGAGGCCCGTCATGAACCTGCATCAATTTGCCGAAACCCACGACGTCACCAACCAGCCGCCGTCCCTGGACGGCACCAACCTGTACCGTATCGATCTGCCCCTGCAGGAATGGTCGCGCCGCTTTGGCGCCGGCTGGGCGCAGGCGCGTATCGATGCCTACGGTGTGTTGGCGGGCGGGCCGTTGATGGAAGCCGGGTTCCTGGCCAACCAGAACAAGCCGGTGTTCAACAGCCATGACCGTTATGGTCGTCGCATCGACCTCGTGGAATTTCACCCGGCTTATCACGAGCTGATGCGCACCGCCGTCGAACACGGCCTGCCGTCACTGCCCTGGGCCCATCCGCAGTCCGGCGCCCACGTGGCCCGCGCCGCCATGACCTACCTGCACAGCCAGGCCGAAGCGGGCACCGGCTGTCCGCTGACCATGACCTTCGCCTGTGTGCCGGCGCTGCGTTTGCAGCCGGACCTGGCCGATATCTGGCTGCCGAAAGTCCTCGGCACCCAATACGATTCGCGCAACGTTGGCATCGCCCACAAGGCCGGTGCCACCATCGGCATGGCCATGACTGAGAAGCAGGGCGGCACCGATGTGCGTGCCAACACCACCCGGGCATATCCGGTGGGCGCTGGCGGGCCAGGGCAGGCCTATGAACTGGTGGGCCACAAGTGGTTCTGTTCGGCACCGATGTGTGATGCGTTCTTGACCCTGGCGCAAACCGACAAGGGCCTCACCTGTTTCCTGCTGCCCCGGCACCGACCGGATGACACACGCAACGAGTTCTACATCCAGCGCCTGAAAAACAAACTCGGCAACTGCTCCAACGCCTCCAGCGAAGTGGAATTCCGTGGTGCCCTGGCCTGGATGATCGGCGAAGAAGGCCGTGGCGTGCCGACCATCATCGAGATGGTCGCCATGACTCGCTTCGATTGCATGGTCGGCTCCAGCGCCCTGATGCGCCAGGCGCTGACCCAGGCCAGCCATCATTGTGCCCATCGTTCGGTCGGCGGCCGCGTGCTCAGCGAGCAGCCGTTGATGCAGAACGTGCTGGCGGACCTGGCGCTGGAAAGCGAATCCGCACTGGCCCTGAGCCTGCGCATGGGCCGTGCGCTGGATCATCTGGACGATGAACAGGAAGCCAAGTTCGCCCGGCTGGTGACGGCGGTGGGCAAGTATTGGATCTGCAAACGTGCGCCGGCGATGATCAACGAGGCCGCTGAATGCATGGGCGGCGCCGGCTATGTCGAAGACAGCATTTTGCCGCGTCTGTACCGTGAGGCACCGGTGAACTCGACGTGGGAAGGGTCCGGTAACGTGCAGTGCCTGGACGTGCTGCGGGCGTTGTCGAAAGAGCCGGGTGTGCTGGAGGCGCTGTTTGTCGAACTGGGCGATGGGCATGGCGACAAGTTGCTTGTGCGGCATATCGAACAGCTCAAGTCGGCGTTCATGGACACCCAGGACATCCAGTACCGTGCGCGGCAACTCACCGAAGACATCGCCGTGGCATTGCAGGCCAAGTTGTTGCTGGAGGCGGGGAATGCGGCGGTCAGTGATGGGTTTATCGCCAGTCGGTTGGGCGAAACGTCCGCTCGGGTCTATGGCACCTTGCCTCGTGGTGTGGATGTGGCGGCGCTCGTCACCCGTTCCACCCCCAATCTATCGGACTAAAATGCGGTAAACATGTGGGAGGGGGCTTGCCCCCGATAGCGGTGTGTCAGCGATAGATGTGTTGGCTGACAGTCAGCTATCGGGGGCAAGCTCCCTCCCACATTTACCGCATTCCAACTCTGGTGTTTCGGTGAGGCCGGGATACAGGCAAGATAAAGGCCTGCAAGTCAGAACACAGGATGCTTACCGTGACCGAAGCTTTTGTTGTCGTTCAAACCGCTGAAGAAGCCGTGGACCGGCTGGCGGCCCTGCATGAGCGTGCCACTGGCGCGCTCAATCAAGCCCTCAAGCAATACCTCAAAGACCGCGTCGAGCCCGACGCCGCACAACGTGCGCTGTTTCGCTACCCGGAACTGCGCCTGACTTACCACTGCCACGGCGAAGTCCCACAGACCACCCGGGCGTATGCCAAGGTTCAACTACCAGGAACCTACAGTGTCACCGTCACCCATCCTGCAGCGTTCCGTAAATACCTGCTGGAGCAACTGGTGCCGCTGATGCACGACTTCACCGTGACCGTGGAAGTCGGCGTGAGCCAGCAGAACATCCCGTACCCCTACGTGGTGGAGCAGGGCGATGAACTGGCCGGCTCCGGCGTTACCGCTGCGACCTTGGCTCGCGTATTCCCGAGCACCGACCTGTCGGCCGCCACCGATGGCATCGCCGATGGCTTGTACGACTGGGAAAACACCGACCCGCTCCCCCTGGCGCTGTTCGATGCGGCACGCGTGGACTTCTCCCTGCGCCGCCTGGTGCATTACACCGGCAGCGACTGGCGCCATGTGCAGCCGTGGATCCTGCTGACCAACTACCACCGGTATGTCGACCAGTTCATCCTGCATGGCCTGGAGCAACTGCGCAGCGACCCGCGCTTTATCCGCATGGTGCTGCCGGGCAACGTGGTGATCGACAAGAGCATGGATCACGGCGAGGCGTCGGCAATTGCCGCCGGTGTGGTGTGGCACCGTTACCAGATGCCGGCCTATCACCTGCAGGCCACTGATGGCCATGGCGTGACCCTGGTGAACATCGGCGTCGGCCCGTCCAACGCCAAGAACATCACCGACCACTTGGCCGTGCTGCGTCCGCATTGCTGGCTGATGATCGGCCACTGCGGCGGCCTGCGCCAATCCCAGACCATCGGCGACTACGTACTGGCGCACGCCTACATGCGCCGCGACGGTATTCTCGACCGCGTGGTGCCGCCGAACATCCCGATCCCGGCGCTGGCTGAAGTGCAGCTTGCGTTGCAGCAAGCGGCGGCTAACGTTACCGGCGAAAAAGGCGAAGAGCTGAAAAAACGCCTGCGTACCGGCACCGTGTTGACCTACGACGACCGTAACTGGGAACTGCGCTGGGCCCAGGAACGCCCACTGATCAACCTGTCCCGCGCCGTGGCCGTGGACATGGAGAGCGGCACCATCGCCGCGCAAGGCTATCGCTTGCGGGTGCCGTACGGCACCTTGTTGTGTGTATCGGACAAACCGCTGCACAGCGAAATCAAGCTGCCGGGTTCGGCCAACGCGTTCTATGAGCGTGCGGTCAGCCAGCACTTGAAGATCGGCATCGAGGCGGTGGACCTGTTGCGCACCGAACTCAACTCGCTGCACTCGCGCAAACTGCGCAGCTTCGACGAGCCGCCGTTCCGCTAAGCGGTTGGGATGGTCATTTAACGGTCAGGCCACTAGCATTGTCGGTCCTGACCGTTAGATGTTCCTTTGCCATGTCCCGTCCCACCCGTCCCGATTCGCGCCGCCCTGGCGTGAAACCCCCGTATTCCGCTGCGCGGCGTGTCGCCAAGGCGCCTCCGGCCGAACCGAAGTTGATCCTGTTCAATAAACCGTTCGATGTGCTGACCCAGTTCAGCGACGAAGGCGGCCGCGCGACGCTCAAGGATTTCATCGATATTCCCGGCATCTACCCGGCGGGCCGTTTGGACCGTGACAGCGAAGGCCTGCTGCTGCTGACCAATGACGGCCAGTTGCAGGCACGGATTGCCGATCCCAAACACAAGCTGGCGAAAACCTACTGGGTGCAGGTGGAAGGCGAACCCACCGAAGAACAGTTGCAACGCCTGCGCAAAGGCGTCGAACTGAACGACGGCATGACCCTGCCCGCCGAGGCTCGGCAGTTGGATGAGCCCGAGCTGTGGCCGCGCAACCCGCCCGTGCGCTTTCGCAAAAGCGTCCCGACGCACTGGCTGGAACTGGTCATTCGTGAGGGGCGCAACCGACAGGTACGGCGCATGACCGCTGCTGTCGGTTTGCCTACTTTGCGCCTGGTGCGCGTGCGGATTGGCGATTGGTCGATCGACGGCCTGGACCAAGGCCAGTGGAAGGAAGTGCCGGCGCGCTTATAACGCGCCGGACTCGATCAGGCCGATCACCACGCTCTTGATGATGAACGCGGCCACGCCCAGGCCCAGCACGAAGAACAGAATGAACGAGCCAAAGCGCCCGGCCTTGGACTTCTTCGCCAGATCCCAGACGATAAAACCCATGAAAATGATCAGGATCGTGACCAGGCCGGTCATCATCCATTCTTCGAAGAGGGCGGGGTCGATGTTGTTCATGGGGGATTTTTCCGACAGGGCAGGCGGGCAGTATACGGCAGCGTTACCGACGCAACATTGACCTGGATCGAAGTGCAATCCAAATGTGGGAGGGGGCTTGCCCCCGATAGCGGTGGTTCAGTTGATAAATAACTGACTGACACTCAGCCATCGGGGGCAAGCCCCCTCCCACATTTGACCTTCACCGATCTTAAGTGCGCAGGTGGGTCAGGGGCAGTTCGGTGCTGTTCAATACCTGATTGAGCACAAAGCTCGACCGCACGCTGGTCACACCTTCGATGCGGGTCAAATGCCCCAGCAGCAATTTCTGGTAGTGGTCCATGTCCGGCACCACCACCTTCAACTGATAGTCCGCATCCATCCCCGTCACCAAACTGCATTCCAGCACCTGGGGCAGGGTGCGGATCGCCGCCTCGAAGTTCTCGAAACGCTCGGGGGTGTGGCGGTCCATGCCGATCAGCACGTAGGCGGTCAGGCTCAGGCCGAGCATCTTTCGGTCGAGCAACGCGACCTGGCGGGCGATGTAGCCGTCATCCTCCAGTTGCTTGACCCGGCGTGAGCAGGGCGACGGCGACAGGCCGATGCGTTCGGCCAACTCCTGGTTGGAGATCCTCGCGTCGCGCTGCAATTCCGCCAAAATACTCAGGTCGTATCGGTCAAGCTTGCTCATTGGGTTGGCCTTTGTCGTAACTATTGCGGCGAATTATCCATGAAGGGTTAAAAATTGCGCAAGCACTGTTTATTGACGCAATCTTCGCAATCATCTGTCGGGCGCCTACGGGTATCTTTATCAACAGAATCACCGCCTGGACAACAGTCCACAGCAGCCCGCCCAATCAGGCTCGCTGCGGCCGCTACCCCAGCAGGGTTGAGCCGGCCTCCAGGCTGCACACTGTCCACAAGACGGCGTGAGGTGAGCCAACGTCAAAAGCGTTGAGCCAGGACGAAGTTCTCAAGGGGTGGCCGACGGGTCACCCCTTTTCTTTTGCCTGCTGATAACCTGTGCGAGAACCGGGCCTGGCTTTTCCAGTCTCATGGACAGGCCCTAATCCGCAGTGAGGAATAGCATGAAGCGCATCTGGCGTATGGCAGGTGTAGGTTTGCTGGTGGTCACCGTTGGCGCCCAGGCAGTGGCCGACGAACGTGACAACGGGCCGCGTGGTGAAGGCGGTGGTCAGCATGAAAGAGGGCCGGAGGGCGGACGGCCAGGGGGCAATGAACAGCCGCGCCCGCAGAGCAACCCGCCACGGCCGGAAAACAATCAGCCGCGCCCGCAGAATCAGCACTTTGATCGCGGCGTCCAGAACGGAGGCGGCCAATGGCAGGGACGTCCCCAGGGCAATGAGCAGGGTCGGCCGGTGCAACCCCCACCGCCACAACCGTCGAACAGCCTGCCGATCCAGGGCCGCCCCGACACCGTGCGCCAGACCCAGGAGCCCCGTCAGGGCTACTACCGCGACATCCCGCGCCGCAATGACGGCAATCAACACTGGGAAGCCGGCGGCCCCGGCTCGCGTCCCGGCGACAACCGCTGGCCAGGGCGCCCCGACGGCCACGGCAATGGCTGGGGCCCAGGCCCGCAACATCGCCCGGGCTATGTGATCGACCGTTTCCCCGACCGCAACTACCGTGTGCCTTACCGTGGCCAGGATTACTTCTACTCCGGCGGCTATTGGTATCGCCCGCAAGGCCCGCGTTATGTGGTGGTGACGCCACCGTACGGCATCCGTGTGCATTACCTGCCGGACTACGCGCGTGAAGTGTGGGTGGGTGGCGCGCTGTTCTTCCTCGCCGCGGGTGCCTATTACACCTACGAAAGCAGCTCCCAGCAGTACGTGGTCGTGCAACCACCGACGCAGGTGCCGCCGCCGCCCGCGCCGCAAGGCAATGGCTATGATGTGGTGGCATATCCCACCAACGGCCAGTCGCCGGCCCAGGTGCAGCAGGACGGTTATGACTGCTATCGCTGGGCGGTGCAGCAAAGCGGTTTCGACCCGCAGCAAGTGACCTACGCCCCCGACCCTGCAGTGGTGCAAACCTATCGCCAGGCCCAGGGCAACTGCCTGAGCAGTCGCGGCTATCAGGTGCAGTACTAGGGTTTATTGCCCGTGACCACTTCCCGTGGGTCGGCGTGCACCAGCACTTCGGCACGCGGGTAGGCTTTGTGAATGGCATCGGCGGCCTGGTCGCTGATGCCGTGGGCCACTGACAGCGTCAATTCCCCCGGCAATTCCAGGTGCAGCTGTACGAACCAGTGGCTGCCGGAAATCCGCGTGCGCAAATCATGGGCGCCCAACACTCCGGGCACACCACGGGCCAGTTCCAGCATGTGCTGGCTGACCTCCGGCGGCAGCTCCTCGTCCATCAGTACCGCAAAACTTTCCCGGGCGATCTGGATCGCGCTCCACAAGATATAGGCGGCAATGCCCAGGCCGAACCAGGCGTCCACCTGGTGGTAGCCAAACCCTGCCAGCACCAGCGCCACCAGGATGCTGCCGTTGAGCAGCAGGTCCGAGCGATAGTGCAGTGAGTCGGCGCGCACGGCGTTGGAGCCGGTTTCGCGGATCACCCGGTGTTGCAGCATCAACAAGGCCACGGTCAGGACCAGGGAAAACATAATCACGCCAATGCTCAGCCACGGTGCGCCGACCGGCTCCGGGTGTTGCAGGCGCTGGTAGGCCTGGAACGCGATCAACACCGCACTGCCGCCGATGAATAGCGCCTGGGCCATGCCGGACAGCGACTCAGCCTTGCCATGCCCATAGCGGTGATCGTCATCGGCCGGGCGCAAGGCGTAGTGCACCGCGAGCAAATTCAACAGCGAGGTCACGCCGTCCAACAGCGAATCGGTCAAGCCGGCGAGCATGCTCACCGAGCCGCTGAGCCACCAGGCGATGGCCTTGGTGATAATCAGCGCACAGGCCACGCCCACCGAAGCGCGGGTGGCCAGGCGCAAGAGCCTGGCGTGTTCGGGACTGCTGGTCATGGACGGTCCTTATGCGGCGGGTTGCAGGCCCAGGGACGCGAGTTGCTGCACACTGCCCTTGAACTGGATCATGCGCGGGTCGTCCAGCGGCAGGCTGCGGCCGGTTTCCTTCTGGATGATGCTTTGCAGCTTGGCATTGTCGACCTTGCCGTCGGCGCCAATGGCGTCGTGGAGTTTGGCCGGGTCGACCTGGGCAGTCTTGCCCGGTTCGAAATAGATGGCGCCGGTGGCGAAGTCCACGCCGAACGCGATCAGGCCGGGGATCACATAGAACAACAGGCCCACGGCGTCGAGCACGGCAATGGTCGGGTCGATCTTGCCGTCGATCTGGCCACGGCGGTCGGGGTAGAAAATCGACCCGCAGGCGGTGAGTTGGCTCAGCAGGGTGACGGCGAGGACACCGCCGATGACACGGGAAGCGATACGCATGGGGACTCTCCTGAACACGGTGGATACGCGACTATATAGCAACGGCCTTACAGCAATGGCCTTGAGACCATCGTCGGCATTCGGCAGTTCGCCGTTATACTCGCCGCTCTGCTTTGGAGCCAGTATGAATTCGTTGCCGATCGATGAAGTTTTACCCGCACTGCGTGACGCCTTGGCGAATCGCCATGAAGCCGTGCTGGAAGCACCGCCCGGCGCCGGTAAAACCACCCGTGTGCCTTTGGCGTTGTTGAACGAGCCCTGGCTGGCCGGACAGACCATCCTCATGCTCGAACCCCGCCGCCTGGCCGCCCGTGCCGCGGCCGAACGCCTGGCCAGCGAGCTGGGTGAAAAGGTCGGCGAAACGATCGGCTATCGCATCCGCCTGGACAGCAAAGTCGGCCCTGACACCCGCATCGAAGTGGTCACCGAAGGCATCCTCACCCGCCGTCTGCAGGACGACCCGGCGCTGGACGGTGTGGGCCTGTTGATCTTCGACGAGTTCCACGAGCGCAGCCTCGACGCCGACCTGGCGCTGGCCCTGAGCCTCAACGGCCGCGAACTGTTTCGCGATGAGCAACCGCTGAAGATCCTGCTGATGTCCGCCACTCTGGAAGGCGAGCGTCTGGCCAGCCTGCTGGATGACGCGCCGATCCTGCGCAGTGAAGGCCGCATGTTCCCGGTGCAGATGCGCTGGGGCCGCCCTTATCAGCCCGGTGAATTCATCGAACCGCGGGTGGTGCAAACCATCCTCGAAGCCCTGCACGACGAAACCGGCAGCGTGCTGGTCTTCCTGCCAGGGCAGGCAGAAATTCGTCGGGTCCACCAGCAACTGGCCGACGTCCTCGGCGAGCGCCCCGATGTGCTGTTGTGTCCGCTGCATGGCGAGTTGGACCTCAACGCTCAACGCGCCGCCATCGACCCGGCGCCCGCCGGTAAACGCAAAGTCGTGCTGGCGACCAACATTGCCGAGACCAGCCTCACCATCAACGGCGTGCGCGTGGTGATCGATGCCGGGCTGGCACGCGTACCGCGTTTCGACCCGGGCAGCGGCATGACTCGCCTCGACACCCAGCGTATCTCCCGCGCCAGCGCCACCCAGCGCGCCGGTCGGGCAGGGCGCCTTGAGCCGGGCGTGTGTTATCGCCTGTGGTCCGAAGACCAGCATGAAGGCCTGGCTGCCTACGGCAGTGCGGAAATCCTCGCCGCCGACCTGGCGGGCCTGGCCCTGCAGCTGGCGCGCTGGGGCGTTACACCCAATCAATTGGTGTGGCTGGATGTGCCGCCGACCGCCGCGTATGCCCAGGCCCAGGATTTGCTGGTGCGCCTCGGTGCGTTGAATGACGACACACTCACCGCCCACGGCCAGAAAATGGCCGAACTGCCGGCCCACCCGCGTATCGCCCATCTGCTGTTGCGCGGGCAGGACCTGGGGCTGGCAAGCACCGCGTGCGATGTCGCCGCGCTGTTGGGCGAGCGCGATATCTTGCGCGGCAGCGGTGCGGACTTGCACAGTCGCTTGGCGCTGCTGTCCGGTGAAGAGCGCTCGCGCGGTACGCAAGGCGGCGTGCAACGGGCCAGGCAGTTGGCCCGGCAATACCGCGGCTATTTAAGAGGGCAGGCGACTCAAGCAGTGGCCGACCCCGATCATCCGCGCTGGCTCGGCGCCTTGCTGGCACTGGCCTACCCGGACCGCGTTGCCCAGCAACGTCGCCCGGGCGGTGCCGAGTACCGCCTGGCCAACGGCCGCGCGGCGCTGTTCGCCGAGGCCGATAGCCTGATGAAACAACCCTGGCTGGTCATCGCCGACCTGGGCAGCCGCCAGGGCCAGCGTGAAGAGCGCATCTACCTGGCGGCGGATTTTGACCCGGCGCTGTTCGACACGGTGCTTGCCGAACAAGTGCGCAGCGTCGATCAACTCGACTGGGACGAGCGTGAAGGCGTGCTGCGCGCCGAGCGCCAACGCAAAGTTGGTGAGTTAGTGCTCAGCCGCGAACCCCTCACCGGCCTCGATGAGTCCGCGCGCAGTCAGGCACTGGTCAACCTGGTGCGTCGCAAAGGCCTGGAACTGCTGCCGTGGACGCCGGAACTGCGCCAATGGCAGGCCCGCGTCATGCTGCTGCGTCACCTTGACGCCGGCAAAACCAGTGAATGGCCGGATATCAGCGACAGTGCCTTGCTCGCCAGCCTCGAACACTGGCTGATGCCCTACCTGGGCAAAGTGTCGCGCCTGAGCCATTTCGCCAACCTGGATATCTCCAGTTTCCTGCACAACCTGCTGCCGTGGCCGCTGCCCCAGCGTCTCGATGAACTGGCGCCGCAGCATGTGAAAGTGCCGTCGGGCTCGTCGGTGCGGCTGGACTACAGCGAACAGCCACCGATCCTCGCGGTGCGCTTGCAGGAGTTGTTCGGGCTGGCCGACACCCCGCGCATTGCCGGTGGGCGCCAGGTGGTGAAGCTGCACCTGCTGTCCCCGGCGCGACGGCCGGTGCAGGTCACCCAGGATCTGGCGAACTTCTGGCGCAGCACCTACGCCGAGGTGAAGAAGGATCTGAAGGGGCGCTATCCCAAGCATTACTGGCCGGATGATCCGTTGGTGGCCGAGGCAACAGCGCGGATCAAACCCCGCAAGTCGTAACACCACAGGGTCCAAATGTGGGAGGGGGCTTGCCCCCGATAGCGGTCTGTCAGCTAGAGAGGTATTGGCTGGCACACTGTAATCGGGGGCAAGTCCCCTCCCACATGGGTTTGTGGTGTTGGTTATGGCGCGGCCGGTAGCAGGAACCGGGCGATCACCGGCAGGTGGTTGGATATCCGCAAGGTGTCTTCCTGCCGCACTTTCGCCTCGACCCGCTTGATCCGTGGGCTGTAGAACAGGTAATCCAGCGTGCGGTCCGGCCCGTCCACGCTTGGGTCGTTAGGGAAGTGCGTCAGCCACTTCTCACGGTCGATGCCGCTGGATTGGCTGTTGCTCGGGACCATCGGGTATTTGTCCCACAGCAGATGCAGCTCGCTGTCCGGCGAATACTGCCCGCGCTTGCCGGCGTCCAGGCGCAGGAATTGGCCCAGGGGCAGCAGGTTGAAATCCCCGCCGATCAGCCAGGGCGTGCCGCGCCCTTCGAATTTATCCAGCAGCTTGACCGTGGTCTGTACTTGTTCCAATACCGCGCTGCGCCCTGGGGCGTCACCGTCCAGGCGCGTGTTGAGCACCGCCAGTTGGCCGCCGTCGCTCAGGGGCAGGTAAGTCAGCAGCAAGGCCGGCTTGGGCTGGAACTGGCGGCTGAGGATGTTGGCCTCGGACGCCGGCAATTGCAGGCGTTCGGCGTGTTCGATCTGATAGCGGCTGAGTGTCGCGAGCTTGCGGCCGACGCTGCCGAAGATATGCCAATCGGGCACGAAGTCGGCTTTCCAGTCGAAGGCCTGGGCGCTGCATGGGTACAGGTCGACCAGGCGTTCCTGCAGCAGGGCCAGTTGGTCCTGATAGTGGGAAGGCTTGGCTTTTTCGTCGAGCTCCTGCAAGAGCAGGATGTCGGGTTGTTCGTCGCGGATCACCCGCGCCACTTCGTCAAGGCTGGCGGCCATGTCTTCCACGGTAGGCCGATCATCCGGGCCGCTGCCATCGGCCGTGTCGTACCAGAACACGTAGTTCTTGCCGGCCAGGTATTGCACGTTCCAGGTCATGACCTTGAGCGCCTGCCCCGGCAGCAGCGTGGGCGCACGCGGCGCAACGCAACTCACCGGCAGGGTTTCCTTGGGCTCGGGACGCCAGGTCAGGCTGTAGACCATGGCTGCAAACAGCCCCGCGATGATCAGCAGGCTCAGCAAGGTGATGCGCAATAAACGGGTCATCGGCTCGGCTTATAGCGTTTCAGAAGTGGCACGGAGCATATCACCGCGCGTCGGCATCGCCACCGATCAGCATGAATAAACGGAACAGTACCACGCTGGTAAACAGCTGCAGGAAGCTGTGGGCGCTGTCCAGTAACAGGCCCAGCAGCGGCGCGGGCGCGGGGTAGGCCGCTACGCTGGCGCCCTTGAGCAGCCACAACGGCGTCATCACACACAGCAGGCACACCAGGATCCTCCAGAAATGCCCACGGCTCAGGCGGAAACTTTCCTTCATCGCCTCCAGCGCTGGCATGCCGCGCAGCACCAGCAGGTACTCGGCAAACGCCAGCACCACCATCAGCCACAGGCCCGGCAGGAAATACAGCGACAGCCCCAGCAGGATCAGCAGCGTGCTCATGGCCGTCAGCAGGGCAAAGCGCGGCCACAGGGTCAAGGCCATGGCCCAGACATCCTTGGTGCGCGGCGATTCGCCACGGGTGCGGGCATCCAGAAACAGGATCAAGGCCCCGGTGTACAGCGGGTACACCAGCAACCCCACCACCACGCTGTAGCCGGGGAATGCATCCTCGCCCACCACGTGATTCAGCACCTGTTGCAGCAGGGCTTCGAAAATCACCAACGGCAAGCACAACTGGACGATGGCGCCCAAGTTGCGTTGGGTGAAACGGAAAGAGTCGCGCAGCACGTCTAACGGATTCATCAAGTTCATCGCAGGCCTGAAAGCAAGGGCAACACTTTAACCGATCATCACCGGCGGTGAGCAAACGTAAACCTTGAGTAAAGACCATTGAAACAACTCGTAACACCCCCATAACTAGAGCGGCGCCTGATGACAGGCACACCACGATTTCTACCGGCAATCTAACGAGGTCGCCATGAACAGCGAAGAGCAAACCCTGATCGATGGACTGTTTTCACGGTTGCAACAAGCCGAAACGGACTCAGCCCCCCGCGACGCCCAGGCCGAAGCGCGGATCAAGGAGCACATGACGCGCCAACCGGCGGCCGGGTACTACATGACCCAGTCGATCCTGGTGCAGGAACATGCGCTCAAGAGCCTCGACGCGCAGAACAAGCAGCAGGCGCAGCAGATCCAGCAATTGCAGGATGAACTGCAGAGGGCCAAATCCGCGCAGCCTGCTCCGGCGAGCAGCGGCGGTTTCCTGTCGAGCATCTTTGGCGGCGGTGGTTCCCGTGATCAGCAGCCGGCTCAAAGTGCACCGCCTTCTTCTGGTGGCGGCTGGCGCGAACCGGCGCGGCCTGGGTTCAGCCAACCTGCCCCGCAGCAGAATTATCAACAGCCTGCTCCAGCCGCTCCGGTGGGTAGCGGTTTCCTCGGCGGCGCGATGAAAACCGCAGCCGGCGTGGCCGGTGGTGTATTGCTGGCCGAAGGCATCAGCAGCCTGTTCAACCACAATTCGCAACAGCCGCAAGTCGTGGAAGAAATTATTCGTGAGGAGCCAGCGCCTGCCAGTGACAACGGCAACTGGGGCAATGATGACCAGAAGTACGCCGGCAACGACAGCTGGGGCAGCAACAATTCGGACAGCTTTGCCGACAGCGATTATTCCGACGATTCTTCCTCCTTCGGCGACGACGATTCCTTCGTCTGACCTACCTTGGCCCGGGGCGCTGCGTCGCCCCGGTCTGATTTTTCCCGGCAACCCTCTCGCGGCTGGCATACTTGCACCCTTTCCGGGCCCTGGCGCCTGGCTGTCATGAGGAAGTGCGGTGAAGAAAATTGCAGTGTTCGCCGATGTGCAAAACCTCTACTACACCGTCCGCCAGGCCTATGGTTGCCACTTCAACTACGCCGCGCTGTGGGCTGACATCAGCGCGCGCGGGCAGATCGTCGAGGCGTACGCCTATGCCATCGACCGTGGCGACAGCAAGCAGCAGCAATTCCAGCAGATCCTGCGCAACCTGGGCTTCACGGTAAAACTCAAGCCCTACATCCAGCGCAGCGACGGCTCGGCCAAGGGCGACTGGGACGTGGGCATCACCCTCGACATCATGGACGCCGCCGACCACGTCGATGAAATTGTGCTGGCCTCCGGCGACGGTGATTTCGACATGCTGCTCGACCGGGTTATCCACAAGCATGGCGTCGAGGCCGTGGCCTATGGCGTACCGGGGCTGACGGCCAATTCATTGATACGCGCCGCCAGCCGCTACGTGCCGATCGAAGGCGCTTTGTTGCTTAAATAGATCTTCAGATGGAGTTGGAACAGGTTTGGAACGTATAGCGGTCATCGACTTTGAAACCACCGGCATCACCCCGAGCAGCCGTTGCCGGGCCACGGAAATCGCGGTGGTCATCCTTGAGCGTGGCCAGATCGTGGACCGCTACCAGAGCCTGATGAAAACCGGCGTGCACGTGCCGGCGTTTATCGAACAACTCACCGGCATCAGCAACGCCATGCTGCGCAGCGCGCCGCCGGCGGAGCGGGTGATGAACGAGGTCAATGAGTTCGTCGGGACTACGCCGCTGATGGCGCACAACGCTGCGTTCGACCAGAAGTTCTGGGATTACGAATTGGGCTTGATCCGCCGCACGCGTTTGCAGAAGTTTGCGTGTTCTCTGTTATTGGCGCGACGCCTGATGCCGTCGGCGCCAAACCATAAGCTCGGCACGTTGAACGCCTTCGCTCAACTGCCCCACACCGGCCAGGCTCACCGCGCGCTGGCGGATGCGGAGATGGCGGCCAACCTCACGGCGCACCTGGCCCAGGAGCTGCGCCGTACCCACGGCTTGCGCGAACTGTCCCACGACCTGCTGTGCACCTTGCAGAAAGTGCCGGCGGCGAAGATCAATGAGCACTTGAAGAAGCATCGCGGGTTCTGACCTCGCCACACGCTCCAGAACACTGGGCTCTGAATGTGAAACTCAACATGTGGGAGGGGGCAAGCCCCCTCCCACATGGGTTCTGCGGTGTTTAGCGAGGCTGCACACAGGCCAACGCCCGATCCACTACACCCTTGGCCATCTCCACTAAATGCATCACGGCCCGCTGTTGCGCCTTCATCGCTTCACTCGACGCGTGCGCCGTCTCCACCGCGCAATGCAGCAAATCTGCCGCATGGGCCAGGGCCTCTTCGAAACTCAGGTTGTCGTTCGGGGTGAAGGTGGGCGCATCCGGGGCGGACGCTTTGAGGTAGTAGTCGATGGCGCGGCGGTTGAGCAGGGCGTCTTCGCTGAGGAAGCATGGTGGGTCGGGGGTTACTTTGACCATGGTGAACACTCCTTGCTGGGAAGAAGTCGACACCCTTCGCTTGCACGCGAATGAGGGTGGCAACTGTACGTAGGTGTGCAAGACCGGGGCAAGGAGCTAAACCCAGCAGACCCGAAGGTCTCCCACGCACAGCCGCCATAACGGGCGAACGCCAAGCATCAAGCTGGGCATTAAGCTGTAGGTTTATTTGTGGATTCTGCTTGCCGTCGGACTTGCACGTCCGTTCACCGAACATTCGATGAAGCAGCGAGACTAGCTACCTGATCCGACGGAAACAAGGCCGTCGGATTCTCTCGGAAACGTCCTTCAAATGAAAGAGATGGGTCTTGCTGGCCATTGAAAACCTGGCTTTTGAAGGCGGGTTTCTGAATGGTCAGTAGGCAGAATCCTAGTGCTGCGTAGGACCCTTCTGTTTTTCCGCTTCATTCGCCTACCACCTCTTTTTGCGACCTACCATCCCGCCTGCCATTTACGTACAGGGATTACAGGCATGCGGGAAAGCGATCTTCATACAGCGATCATGAGAAGTCACCTCGAACTCGGGTTAAATCGTATTGATCTAGGCTCAACCTCTAGCCTGGCGTTTCATTTGGGTAACTCGATGACAAGCTGTCCTGCGGTCATGGCACTGCCGAACTCCCCAGGTATTAGCAGCGGCGGCAGTTATCACCTGCTTAAACCCATTTATGCCGATTCGACGGGTCCAAACACCACGGCTGAGGACCTCTGGAAATGCACTCAGGAGCACTATGGGTTGACGGCAGCAACATTTGTCACCGCGTCGGCAGGCATACCAATCAGCAAAATAGCCGTGGGTACTTGGGTTCACGTGGGTTCAAGCAAAACGACAAACCTGGCTAGCCTCATTGGCATGCGCTTTTTCCCTCGCACGCTAATCAGGCAGCCCACAATGGCTAGGATGGCCAAGGCAACGTTTGGCACAGTCCGGGTATTTGGCATTATCGGGCGAGGTATTCCCTTCGTTGCTGCAGGACTGGCCGTCTTTGATTTAATCAGTATTGGTAAGTGTGCCTATGAGGCAAGAAATGGACGGTAATCTGACCAGGGCCGAGATCAGCGAAAAGGTGATTCAACTGTTCGTCGACATCATTGGCTTCATCGACCGAAGCCAGGTGACGGAACAAACGGATTTCATCCGCGACTTCAAGATTATTGATGACGACCTGACCTGCTTCGTCATGCAGATCAAGTGGCAATTCAATCTGCAAGCCACTCAGGCGGATTGGGATCACATCACCACGATCAAGCAGATTGTCGATTTGATTGTTGAGCGCTCAAGTCTGCTTTGATGCAACTGACGTCATCGCAGGCAAGCCAGCTCCCGCCGTTGGAATGCATTTCAACTGTGGGAGCTGGCTTGCCTGCGATGGCGGCGGTTCAGCCACCATTTTTCCCATTGCCCTCCAACTGCCCCAACGGCACCCGCCTCTCTATCGCACTCGACAAAATAATCGAGGTCTTGCTGAACCCGAACTTCGCGATCCGGTTGATCAAATTCTCCAACTCCGGCATCGACCCCACCGCCGCCTGCATGATCACGCACGGGTCGCCGGTCACCCGATGGCATTCTGTCAGCTCGGGAATTTCCGCCAGCGCGTCGTACACCTTCTGACTGCCATGATTGGTCAACCGCAGTTCAATCACGCACTGGATCGGCAACCCCACCTTGGATAAATCCACCTTGGCCTGATACCCGGTGATCACCCCGCTGGCCTCCAATTTGGCCACGCGCTCGGCCACGGCAGGGGCGGAGAGGTTTACCGTGCGGGCCAGTTGCGCGTAGGACGCGCGGCCGTCTTCGAGCAGGGCGCTGAGGAGCATGCGGTCGTATTTGTCCATGATAAGGCTCCGGTTACGCGTGACTTTCGAAAGCACGGTTTATAGCCTTCACAACCATGCTTTGAAAAGTGTAACGGCGTTTTAAACAGGTTTTGTAACTTATGTTTAACGACCTGTCTTTTTAGAATAAGCCTCCCATCTCCTGCCATAGAGCTGCCCAATGCCTGGCCCACGTCGCTTTCCCTTACCGTTGATCGCCGCTTTTTTTGCGCTGTATGTGATCTGGGGGTCCACCTATCTGGTGATTCGCATCGGCGTTGAGTACTGGCCGCCGTTGTTGCTGGCGGGGATTCGGTTTTGCACGGCGGGGGCGTTGATGTATGGCTTCCTGCGCTGGCGTGGGGTGCCGGCGCCGACGTGGCCGCAGTGGAAAGCAGCCGGGATGATTGGTCTTTTGCTGCTCACCGTGGGCAACGGCGGTGTCAGCGTGGCGGAACACATGGGGGTGTCTTCCGGCGTGGCGGCGCTGGCCGTGGCGACGGTGCCGTTGTTCACCTTGCTGTGTGGGTATTTCTGGGGCGCGCGCAACACTCGCTTGGAGTGGGCGGGGGTGATTCTGGGGATCATCGGCATCGCCATGCTCAATATGGGCAGCACGTTGCAGTCGAGCCCGATGGGTGCTGTGTTGCTGTTGGTGGCGGCGGCTTCCTGGGCGTTTGGTTCGGTGTGGAGCCGGCAATTGCCGTTGCCCCAGGGCGCGATGGCCAGTGCTGCGGAGATGCTGGTCGCCGGTGTGGCGCTGTTGTTCGTCAGCGCGCTATCCGGTGAACGCCTGCAGGCCGCGCCGCCGCTGGAAGGCTGGCTGGCCCTGGCCTATCTGACGGTATTCGGCTCGATCATCGCCTTCAATGCCTACATGTACCTGCTCAAGCACGTACGCCCGGCGGCGGCGACCAGCTATGCCTACGTCAACCCGGCGGTGGCGGTATTGCTGGGGATTGTATTCGTGGGCGAGACCATCGGGCTGGAAGAAGCCCTGGCGATGCTGGTGATCATTAGCGCCGTCCTGCTGATCAGCCTGCCCCAGTGGCGCAAGCCCAAGCCGGAAATAAGGTAAACTGCGGCGCATTGCGACCTTGCGCTGAATTTTTCCTACGGTAAACACATGACTTTCGCCACCCTTGGCCTGATCGAACCTTTGCTGCGCGCCCTTGAGACGCTTGGCTACCAGACCCCGACGCCGGTGCAGGCGCAAGCCATTCCGGCAGTGCTGGCCGGTCGCGACCTGATGGCCGCGGCCCAGACCGGCACCGGCAAGACCGCCGGTTTCGCCCTGCCGCTCCTGCAACTGCTGACGATGGAAGGGCCGAAAGTCGCCGCCAACTCGGCGCGTGCGCTGATCCTGTGCCCGACCCGCGAGCTGGCCGAGCAGGTGCACGCCAGCGTCGCCGAGTACGCCCAACACCTGCCACTCACCACCTACGCGGTGTACGGCGGCGTGAGCATCAACCCGCAGATGATGAAGCTGCGCAAGGGCGTCGACATTCTGGTCGCCACGCCCGGTCGCCTGATCGACCTGTTCCGCCAGAACGCGCTGAAGCTCAACCAACTGCAAACCCTGGTGCTCGACGAAGCCGACCGCATGCTCGACCTGGGCTTCTCGGAAGAGCTGGCGAACATCTACCGCATGCTGCCGAAAAGGCGCCAGACCCTGCTGTTCTCCGCGACCTTCTCCGATGACATCCGCCTGCTGGCCGGGCAGATGCTCAACGACCCGCTGAGCATCGAAGTCAGCCCGCGCAACGTTGCTGCCAACACCGTGAAGCAGTGGATCGTGCCGGTGGACAAGAAGCGCAAGCCGGAGCTGTTTGTGCACCTGATGCGCAAAGGCCGCTGGAAGCAGGTGCTGGTGTTCGCCAAGACCCGTAACGGCGTGGATGCGCTGGTGGATAAGTTGCAGGGCCTGGGCATCAATGCCGACGGCATCCATGGCGACAAGCCTCAAGCGACCCGCCAACGTGCGCTGGACCGTTTCAAATCCAGTGAAGTGCAGATCCTGGTAGCCACTGATGTGGCAGCCCGTGGCCTGGACATCGAAGACTTGCCGCTGGTGGTCAACTTCGACTTGCCGATCGTGGCTGAAGACTACATCCACCGAATCGGCCGTACCGGGCGTGCGGGCAATACCGGTGAGGCGATTTCCCTGGTGTGTGCCGATGAAGTGAACATGCTGTCGGCCATCGAGATGCTCACGCGTCAGACCTTGACCCGCAAGATGGAGCCGGACTTCGAACCGGAGCACCGCGTGCCGGACACCGACGTCAGCGGGCAGGTGGTAAAGAAGCCGAAGAAACCGAAGAAGCCTAAAACGTCCGGTGGTGGCGGTAAGCGCAACCTGGGCAAGTGGGTGGACAGCGGTGAAGTGACGCCGGCGGAGCCTTCGATCAAGCCGGTGCGCAAGGTGCCGGTGTTCAATACCGGGCCGCGCAAGAAGAAGTAAGTTTTTCAGCGCGGCTGATGGCCTCATCGGGGGCAAGCCCCCTCCCACACTTTGATTTGTGAATACAGTCAAATGTGGGAGGGGGCTTGCCCCCGATGGCGGCTTTGAATTCACCGCAATCTCAGCGATTGAGCCACTCCAACATCCCCCGCCCAGCCGCCCGGCCGCTGGCAAAACACCCCGTCAGCAAATACCCCCCGGTCGGCGCTTCCCAATCCAGCATCTCCCCCGCACAAAACACTCCCGGCAACTGCTTGAGCATCAAGCGCTCATCCAGCGCCTCAAACGGCACGCCGCCTGCGGTGCTGATCGCTTCATCCATGGGCCGGGTCTTCACCAGGAGCAAGGGCAGCGCCTTGATATCCACCGCCAACTGCGCCGGATTATTGAAGTGGTCAGCCGGCGCCCACTCGCGCAGCAGTGCGGCTTTCACCCCATCCAACCCCAATTGACTGTGCAGATGCTTGCTCATCGAGCGCGAACCACGCGGCTTGGCCAGGGCAGCCAGGACCTTGTCCAGCGGCTTGCTCGACAACAGGTCGATATGCACGGTGGCCGCACCGTCGCGGTTGATCGCTTCTCGAATCGGCGCGGCCAGCGCGTAGATCAAGCTGCCTTCGATGCCGGTAGCGGTGATCACGCATTCGCCCAGCCGAGGCTTGTCGTCCCCCAGCCCGATGGCGACGTTTTTCAACGGCGCGCCAGCGAATTTGCTGACCATCAATTCGCTCCAGGCCGACACCTCGAAACCGCAGTTGCTCGGTTGCAGCGGGGCGCAGGGCACGCCGCGATCCGCCAGCAACGGGAGCCACGCACCGTCCGAGCCCAGGCGCGACCAGCTGCCGCCGCCCAGCGCCAGCAGCACGGCATCGCTGCGGACCGTTTTTTCGCCTTCGGGGCTGTGGATAAGTAAGTCGCCCTCGGCATTCCAGCCTACCCAACGATGCCGGGTGTGGATAACCACGCCCTGGTCGCGCAGACGCTTGAGCCAGGCGCGCAGCAGCGGGGCGGCTTTCATATCTGTAGGAAACACTCGGCCCGAGCTGCCGACAAAGGTCTTGATCCCCAAGCCATGAATCCACTCGCACAACGCCTCGGCCCCAAAACTACGCAGCAGTGGCGCCATGTGCGGCGCACGTTCGGCATAGCGCGACAGAAACGCCGGGTACGCCTCGGAGTGGGTGATGTTCATGCCGCCCACGCCGGCCAGCAGGAACTTGCGCCCCACGGACGGCATGCCGTCGTACAGGTCCACCCGTACGCCTGCCTGGCTCAGGACTTCGGCGGCCGTCAATCCGGCAGGGCCGCCGCCGATGATGATGACGTGTGGGGGAGGGGTATCGGGCATGGGCTGCGCTCGCATAAATTAGCCGAGCATTCTACCCGACGAGAGTGAAAACGCCTGATCAAAAAACGTACAGCTTCCTACAGGCCTTATGATTAGTAGCTCTCACACGCTTACACTCAAGTTATCCACAGGTGGTTCCACAGGCATTGTGGGTAACGCCCACAGTTCAGTGACAACCTGATGACGTCCATACCCGTTGCGCACTGTGGTGCAGAATACCGTGGCGGCGGGCCAGGGCCGGGCGGTCCTTGCTGTAGCCGCCGCCGATCACGCCCATCACCGGGATGTCGCGGCCCAGGCAATGGCGCATCACGCTTTCATCGCGGGCGGCGACGCCTTGGTCTGTCAGCTTGAGGCAACCGAGGGCGTCGTCCTTGTGCACATCGACGCCGGCGTCGTACAGCACCAGGTCCGGCTGGTAGAGCGGCAGCAGGTAGTTGAGCGCGTCGTCCACCACCTTGAGGTAGTCGGCGTCGCCCATGCCCATCGGCAGAGGGATGTCCCAGTCACTCTGGGCCTTGCGCGCGGGGAAGTTCTTTTCGCAGTGCAGCGACACGGTGATGGCGTCTGGCGTGTCGTGGAGGATGCGTGCCGTGCCATCGCCCTGGTGCACGTCGCAATCGAAGATCAGCACGCGGTTGACCCGGCCACTGGCCAGCAGGTAATGGCTGATCACCGCCAGGTCATTGAAGATGCAGAAGCCCGCCGGGTAATCGTAGTGAGCGTGGTGGGTGCCGCCTGCAAGGTGGCAGGCCAGGCCGTGTTCCAGTGCTTGCTCCGCTGCCAGGATGGAGCCACCGACCGCGCGCACGGTGCGCCGGGCCAGGGCTTCGTTCCAGGGCAGGCCGAGGCGACGTTGGTCCTCGCGGGACAACTCGCCGCCCATGTAGCGTTCGATATACCCAGCGTCATGGGCCAGGGCCAGAATCTCTGGCGGGCACAGCTGCGGGCGCAGCAGTTGGCTGTCCTCGGTCAGTCCGGTGGACACCAGGTGGTCGCGCAGCAGGCGGAACTTGTCCATGGGGAACCGGTGGTCCGCCGGGAACTCGGGGCTGTAGTCATCGTGGTAGATCAATGGCAGAGGCATGGGATTTTCTGACGGGAACCTGCGACGCATCTTACCCGCGTTGTACACTCACGCACATGGCAAGGGAGGGGACCCATGGAGCCGATACTCGAATTGGAAAGCGCACGCCTTTTGTTGCGCCAATGGCGCGACAGCGACCTGCCGGACTTTGCGCGCATGTGCGCCGACCCGCAGGTGATGCGTTATTTCCCGGCCACACTGAGCCACCTGGAAAGCGCCGCGTTGATCGGGCGGATTCGTGGCCACTTCGCCGAATACGGCTTTGGCCTGTGGGCGTTGCAACGCAAGGACACGGGGGAATTCATCGGTCTCACCGGGTTGCTGAATGTCAGCTTCGATGCCGACTTTACCCCGGCGGTGGAAATCGGCTGGCGCCTGGCTCGCGAACACTGGGGCCTGGGCTATGCCAGCGAGGCCGCGTGGACCGCATTGCGCTGTGGTTTTGATCGTCTGAACCTGGACGAGATTGTCGCCTTCACCACCGAATCCAATCTGCCATCACAAAAAGTCATGCAGGCCATCGGTATGCATTACGATCCCCAGGCAGATTTTGAACACCCCAAGGTCGCAGCCGATGACCCGCTGCGCCATCATGTTTTGTACCGCATCACCCGCGCCCAATGGTTGGACACGCTGCACGGATAGGCAGCCCGGAATGCCCGATAGATTTTAGGAGTTGCTCTATGAGCCAAGTATTGGAAGATCTGGTGGACCTGCTGACCCTGGAGCCGATCGAGGAAAACCTCTTTCGCGGCCGCAGCCAGGACCTGGGTTTTCGCCAACTGTTCGGCGGCCAGGTGCTCGGCCAGTCGCTGTCGGCGGCCAGCCAGACCGTAGAAGAAGCGCGGCATGTGCATTCGCTGCACGGTTACTTCCTGCGCCCCGGCGACGCGAAATTACCGGTGGTGTACTCGGTGGACCGCGTGCGGGATGGCGGCAGTTTCAGCACGCGTCGCGTGACCGCGATCCAGAAGGGCCACCCGATCTTCACCTGCAGTGCATCCTTCCAATATGACGAAGAAGGTTTTGCGCATCAGAGCACCATGCCGGTGGTAGTCGGCCCGGAAAACCTGCCGTCGGAGCTGGAACTGACCCAGCAACGCGCGCACCTGCTCCCCGAGCACATGCGCGACAAGCTGCTGTGCCCCAAGCCGATCGAAGTGCGCCCGGTCACCGAGAAAGACCCGTTCAACCCGCAACCGTCCGACCCGGTCAAGTACGTGTGGTTCCGCGCCGACGGCGCCCTGGCCGATGCACCGGCGCTGCACAAATACCTGCTGGCCTACGCCTCGGACTTCGGCCTGCTGACCACTTCGCTGCTGCCCCACGGCAAAACCGTGTGGCAGAAAGACATGCAGGTCGCCAGCCTCGATCACGCGCTGTGGTTCCACGCCGACCTGCGTGCCGATGACTGGTTGCTCTACGCCATGGACAGCCCGTGGGCCGGCAATTCCAGGGGGTTCTCCCGAGGCAGCGTGTACAACCGCGCCGGGCAACTGGTGGCCTCGGTCACCCAGGAAGGCCTGATTCGCCATCGCAAGGATTGGGCATGAGCCTGACAGAGGTTAAACATTGGGTGTTCGACATGGACGGCACCCTGACGGTGGCCGTGCATGATTTCGCGGCCATTCGCGTGTCCCTGGAGATTCCACCCGAAGACGATATCCTCACGCACCTGGCGGCGTTGCCGAAGGAGGTTGCGGCGGCCAAGCATGCCTGGTTGCTGGAGCACGAGCGTGAGCTGGCGTTGGAGTCGGTGGCCGCCGAAGGCGCGGTAGAACTGGTGCGCGAACTGGCCGGGCGTGGCTATCGCCTGGGCATCCTGACGCGCAATGCGCGGGAGTTGGCGCATATCACCCTGGACGCGATTGGCCTGGCGGACTGTTTTGCCATGGAGGACGTGCTGGGGCGTGACGATGCGCAACCGAAGCCGGATCCGGACGGCCTGCTGAAACTCGCGGCGGCGTGGGATGTGGCGCCAAGCGAGATGGTGATGGTCGGTGATTACCGCTTTGACCTGGACTGCGGCCGGGCAGCGGGGACGCGAACGGTGTTGGTGAATCTGCCGGAGAACCCGTGGCCGGAGTTGGCGGATTGGCATGCATCGGACTGCGCGGTGCTGCACCAGATGATCCAGCCCAGACAATAGAGATCAACTGTGGGAGGGGGCTTGCCCCCGATAGCGGCGTATAAATCAGCACATGTGTAGTTGGCAGACCGCAATCGGGGGCAAGCCCCCTCCCACAGGTTATGGCGTGAACAGTACTTTCTGGCCCTCGGGCGACGTAAACATCCCATCCCCGTTATGCCCCACTCCCGGCACTTCCACCAGCGTGTGACTCAACTGCGGGTGCCGCTGCTTGAGGTAGTCAAAATAGTTGTGCCCACGAATCAGGCGGTACGCGCCCTGGGTCTCGGCGGCGCAGCTTTTGTCCAGCGCCGGGTGGTTCGGGTCGGTGTCCTGCTGGCCCAGCAGGTAGGTGATATTGCGTGACACGTAAGCCTGCTCCAGCTGTTGGGCGCTCTGGCCCTTGGCGTAGTCGGGCAGGTCTTGCAGGCCGTACTTCCAGTCGTTGAAGCCTGGGCAACTCGCCGTGTCGAACTTCACTGGGCGTTGTGGGGTGAAGTAGGCGTAGGACGAAGGGTTGGCCACCACGTAACGCAGGCTGATGCCTTCGGTTTGCAGCAGCGGATGGTCGTGCCCGGTGAGGGCGAAGCGCTGCACCACCTGGCCGCCACCGGAGTGGCCGGCCACGACGATTTCCTTCAGCGCCGGGAACAGCGTGCGGTTGCCCAGGTGCTTGATGATCTGGTCGAGGACGCCGTAGGAACTGATGTGTCCCGGACCGGTGGAGGGTTCGCCGGCCATCCAGTCATTGCCGTTCCAGCGCAGTACCTGATTGTCCAAGTGGTTGCGCTTGACGTCGGACGCATTCAGAAACTGCGGCGCAATCACCAGTGTGTTGGCGCTCTGGCCTGCGTGCTCGGCGGCGTCTTCGGCGCTTTGCAGGTAGGTTTGCGCATTGCGCAGGCGGCCGTGCACGATGATCAATGCGCGGGTGACCTGGGGCAGTGGCTGGCGCCAATCCTGGCTCAAACCGAGGCTGAGATCGCCGGCCTCCAGGTGGAAACGATGGGGGCTGACGTCCTTGACGCCGTGTTCGGCGGCCCAGGTTGAACACGTGACTAACAAGCCCAGCAGCCATCCCAAGCGTTTATTCATTTAAAGACTCTTGGCGGTAAACGTGTCGCATTGAGTGATCTGGCCCTGGGCGAAGCCGGTCTTGAACCAGCGAACCCGCTGTGCCGAGGTGCCGTGGGTAAACGAGTCCGGCACAACACGCCCCTGACCCTGTTGCTGCAAGCGGTCATCGCCAATGGCGTTGGCCGCGTTCAGTGCTTCTTCGATATCGCCGGGTTCCAGCCAGTTGAGGCGCTTTTGCGCACGGTTGGCCCACACCCCGGCGAAGCAGTCGGCCTGCAGTTCCTGGCGCACCAGCAGTCCGCCATCACCTTGCATCGGCCGACCCTGCTGGCGTGCGGCCTGGATTTTCGACGAGATGCCCAGCAAGGTCTGCACGTGATGCCCGACTTCGTGGGCGATCACGTAGGCCTGGGCGAAATCACCGGCGGCCTGGAAGCGCTGCGACATTTCCCGGAAGAAATCCAGGTCCAGGTACACCTGCTGGTCAGCCGGGCAATAGAACGGGCCGCTGGCCGAGGTGGCTCCCCCGCAGGCGGAATTGACCCGGCCACGGAACAGAATCAGTTTCGGATTCTTGTAGGCCAGGCCGTTTTCCTGGAACACCTGGCCCCAGGTGTCTTCGGTATCGCCCAGCACGGCGCGGACAAAGTCCGCTTGCTCGTCGTTGGCCGGCGGCGCCTGACGTGTCTGCGTACTCACCGAGGGTGCCTGTTCCATCTGGCCGGTCAGTTGGCCGAGGATCTGCAACGGGTCCTGGCCGGTCAACCAGCCGATGCCGACAATCAGCACGATGGCCGTGAGGCTCAGACCCTTGCCGCCCCCAAAGCGCATACCGCCCCCACCACCGCCGCTGTCATCGCGGGCGTCGACCACGTTGTCGCTGCGTCGGCCTTTTTTCCATAGCATGGGGCAATCCTCTTGGTGAACGGTCCTACATTAATTGGGGAAGAGTATGGCCGTTAATCGCGGCAATAGCCTTCGCCGGTATCGACAATCAGGCAATCCTTTTTATCCGCCAACCATTTCAAACCGGTGGCTTCGCCGTCGCCGGCGCTCAATTGCTGGGGGCCGTCCGGGCGGGTAAAGGCGATGCCGTCTTCGTTGGCTTCACCTTTGAAGGTGCCGGAGTCGTCGTCATCAAGGCCATATTTCATGGTCAGAATGTAGTGACCACGGCCAATACTGTCGTCCTTGGCGATGGTGAGGTAGAGGCCTTCTACGCCGATCCACTTGCCGAGCCATTTGTCGGTGGGCGGCGTTGCCGGCACCAGGGTGGCCTGCACGGACGCCGGTGCCGGCTTGGGGGCTGGCTGCTCTTGCTGGTTGCACGCGGTGAGCAGGGCAAGGGCAGACAGGACAAAGAGGATTTTTTTCATAGCAGCAAGGCCTTGATTAAAAAGTGTGCAACACGGCGGTCAACGTGCAGCGTTGGACTCGAATCCCGTGATTTAGTGCGCTGTTCGCACGGTGTTTGGTTATGCTCTAGGGGCAGACGCAGGCCCGGCTGCTAGATTACCGGGTTGAGTGCCACGCGTTCAGCTCGCCACGCAAGAGAATTCCATGACTGTCAGCACCCCCCTTTCCGGCGTCAACCACCCCTTCAAAGGCATTTTGCTGATTGTACTGGCGACGTTCCTGTTCTCCAGCCATGACGCCTTGTCCAAATACCTGGCCGGGTTCTACCCGATCGTGATGGTGGTGTGGGCGCGTTACCTGGTGCACACCCTCTTGATGGCCGGCATCTTCCTGCCGCAATCGGGCTTGCGCGTGCTGCGCAGCAAGCGGCCGGGGATGCAGGTGGTGCGGGCGCTGTGCCTGTTGGGCACCAGCCTGTTTTTCACCTCGGCGCTGCACTTCATCCCCCTGGCGGAAGCCACGGCGGTGAACTTCCTTGCACCGATCCTGGTAACGGCGCTCTCGGTGCCGCTGCTCGGCGAACATGTGACGCGTGGCCAGTGGCTGGCGGTGATCTGCGGGTTTGTCGGGGTGCTGGTCATCATCCACCCGGGCGGCGAACTGTTCACCCCGGCGGTCTTGTTGCCCCTGTGTTCGGCGCTGTTCTTCTGCTTCTACCAACTGCTCACGCGCATTCTCAGCCAATACGACACGCCCACCACCAGCAACTTCTTCGCCGGCCTGTGCAATACCTTGGTGATGAGTGCGATGGTGCCGTTCTTCTGGCAAGTGCCGACGCTGTGGCACGGCGTGTTGATGCTGGCCCTGGGCACCTGCGGGATGACCGCGCATTTGATGCTGACCCAGGCGTTCCGCTTCGCGGCACCGGCCTTGCTGGCGCCGTTTGGCTATTGCCAGATCGTGTTCGCGGGGTTGTTGGGCTGGCTGGTGTTCAACCACACCCCGGACCTGACCACGGTGGTCGGTATCGGGGTGATCTGCATGAGTGGGCTGGCCGCTGCCTGGCAGCAGCGGCGCCGGTAGCTGAGACGGTAGATCAAACGTCCACGGTAGGGATCTTGCGCGGCGCCATGAAGTACATCCAGGTCAGCGCAATGAAGTACATCGCCGGGATCAGGGTGAACAACACGGTGTAGTTGTTGTTAGTGACCGTCAGGATGTGGCCGACGATCTGGGTCATGAACATGCCGCCGATGGCCGCGCACATGCCACCAAAACCGAACACCGTGCTCATCATGTGCTTGGGTGTGTAGTCCATCACCAGGCTCCAGATGTTGGCGGTCCAGGCCTGGTGTGCGCCAATCGCCAGGGAGATGGCAAACACCGCGACCCACAGCTGGCTGGAACCGGCGGCCATGATCACGCCGACGATGCAGCAGGCAAACAGCAGCATCGACAGCAGCCGCGCCTTGATCGAGTTCATGCCTCGGCCGATCAGGAACGACGACAGAATCCCACCCCCCACGCTGCCGAAGTCGGCGGTCAGGTAGATGATGATCAGCGGGATACCCATCTGGGTCACGTTGATGCCCAGGTTGTATTGCTGGTTCAGGAACGGCGGCAGCCAGTACAGGTAGAACCAGAACACCGGCGCCGTCATCGAGTAGGCGAGGGCGAAGGCCCAGGTGCCACGCATGCGCAGGATGCGGCTGAAGGGCACGCGGGGTTGTTCCGGTTCGACTTCCTGTTGCACGTAGTCCAGTTCGGATTGTTTGACGGTGGGGTGGTCTTCCGGGTTGAAGTACTTCAAGCCCCAGAACAGCAGCCAGATCCCGCCGAGCGCCGACATGCACAGGAACGCCGCCTGCCAGCCCCACACGTGCAGGATCAACGGCAGCAGCATCGGCGTCATCATCGCACCCACGTTGGTGCCGGCGTTGAAGATACCGGTGGCCACTGCCCGTTCACCGGCCGGGAACCACAGGCGCGTGGTCTTGACGCAGGCCGGGTAGTTGGCGGCTTCGGTCAGCCCGAGAATGAAACGACAGACCATGAAGCCCACCGCCGAGGTGGCCAGGCCGTGGGCGCCGGTGGCCAGGCTCCACAACAGGACCGCGCAGAAGAACACGCGTTTCACACCGACCCGGTCGATCAAGCGGCCCTGCAGCACAAAGCCGATGGCGTAGCCGACCTGGAACCAGAAGTTGATGTTGGCGTAGTCCATCGCCGTCCAGCTCATCTCTTTGGCGAGGATAGGCTGCATCACGCCCAATGCGGCGCGGTCGATGTAGTTGAGGGTGGTGGCGAAGAACACCAGGGCCAACATGCCCCAGCGCGTTTTGCCCACGGCCAGGGCGCCGCGGATCTTGTCGCCGATGCCGGCGTGCGGTGTGCCCGGGCGGTCGGCCAGGACGGAGTTTTGCAGAGGCATGAGGTCGTACCCGTTTTTTGAAATTTTTATGGTGTGTTCTGGGTCTTGTTACTGAATCGATGGTGCGCAGCGGCTAAAAAATCGTCAATTCGCCAAAACGGCTTTGTGTTCGATAATCGCACCAAAAACTAACCGGTTCGTACATTTTAATTGCTGTGAACAGTTTAGCGGCCAATAATTTGCCGTAAACAAGACGCGCCTAAATGCCGGGAGTCGCCCATGCAACGCTCCATTGCCACCGTTTCCTTGAGCGGAACCCTGCCGGAGAAACTCGAAGCCATCGCGGCCGCCGGGTTCGACGGCGTAGAAATCTTCGAAAACGATCTGTTGTATTACGATGGCAGCCCCCGTGAAGTGAGGCAAATGTGTGCCGACCTGGGCATTGCCATCACCTTGTTCCAGCCGTTTCGCGATTTTGAAGGCTGCCGTCGAGACCGCCTTGCACGCAACCTGGAGCGCGCCGAGCGCAAATTCGACTTGATGCAGGAACTGGGCACCGACCTGGTGCTGGTGTGCAGCAATGCCTCCGCCGATTGCGTGGGCGACGAGCGCATTTTGCTCGATGACCTCGGCCTGCTCGCCGAACACGCCGGCCGCCGTGGCTTGCGCATTGGCTATGAAGCGCTGGCCTGGGGCAAGCATGTAAATACCTGGCAACAGGTGTGGAACCTGGTGCGTCAGGTCGATCACCCGAGCCTTGGTGTATTGCTCGACAGCTTTCATACCCTGTCCCTCAAGGGCGACCCAAGCGCCATCGCCGAGATCCCCGGCGACAAGATCTTCTTCGTACAAATGGCCGACGCGCCGATCCTGGCCATGGACGTGCTGGAGTGGAGTCGGCACTTCCGTTGCTTCCCCGGCCAAGGCGAATTCGACCTGGCTGGGTTCCTCGCGCCGATCATCAAGAGCGGCTACACCGGGCCGCTGTCCCTGGAAATTTTCAACGACGGCTTCCGCGCCGCGCCCACCCGTGCGAATGCGGCGGATGGCCTGCGCTCCCTGCTGTACCTCGAAGAGAAAACCCGCGAACGCCTGAAGCAGGAAGCGCCGGCGCAACCGGTCGAGATTCTGTTTGATACCCCGCCTGCCAGCGAATACGACGGCATCGAGTTCCTTGAATTTGCCGTGGACGAGAGCCTTGGCGCCAAGCTCACCCACTGGCTGGAACGCCTGGGGTTCGTCAAGGCCGGGCAGCATCGCTCCAAGAGCGTGAGCCTGTTGCGCCAGGGCGATATCAACCTGATCCTCAACTGCGAACCCTATTCGTTTGCCCACAACTTTTTCGAGGCCCATGGGCCGTCGCTGTGTGCCACCGCGATTCGGGTCAAGGACAGCGCCAAGGCCCTGGAGCGGGCGGTGGCATACAAAGGCCAGCCGTATCGCGGCCTGGTCGGGCCGAATGAGCTGGAGCTGGCGGCGGTACGTGCGCCGGATGGCAGCCTGATTTACCTGGTGGATCAGAGTGAAGGCGGGCTGTACGACACCGACTTCAACCTGCAGCCCGGCGTGTCATCCAGCGGCGGCTTGCTGCGTATCGACCATATGGCCATGGCCCTGCCAGCCGACAGCCTCGACAGCTGGGTGCTGTTCTACAAGAGCCTGCTGGATTTCGAAGCCGATGACGAAGTGGTACTGCCCGACCCTTACGGCCTGGTGAAAAGCCGCGCGCTGCGCAGCCGTTGCAGCTCGATCCGTCTGCCGCTGAACATCTCCGAGAACCGCAACACGGCGATTTCCCACGCGCTGTCGAGCTATCGCGGCTCGGGTGTGCACCATATCGCCTTCGACTGCGCGGATATCTTTGCCGAAGTGCGCCGCGCCAAGGAGGCCGGTGTGCCGCTGCTGGATATCCCGCTCAACTACTACGACGACCTGGCGGCGCGTTTCGATTTCGACGATGAATTTCTCAGTGAGCTGGCGTACTACAACGTGCTGTACGACCGCGATGCCCAGGGCGGCGAGTTGTTTCACGTCTACACCGAACCCTTCGAAGGGCGGTTTTTCTTCGAGATCATCCAGCGCAAGAACGGTTATGCCGGCTACGGTGCGGCCAACGTGGCGGTGCGCCTGGCCGCCATGGCCAAATCGCGCAGCGGTGCGGTGCGCCAGGCACGTTTATAACGACGGTTGCGGTGCTTTCTTTCGGGGAGCGTCGCGGCCCATAATCACGGCCTGCATAACACTGGCCGTGAGCGCACCATGACCACCGAGGCACCTCGCAAGAGTCGTAAGAACAATCCGGAAAAGACCCGCGAAAACATACTCCAGGAAGCCATCGTCGAGTTTGTCCAGCAGGGCCTTTCCGGCGCTCGCGTGGACGCGATCGCCGAGCGTATCCACACCTCCAAGCGCATGATCTATTACTACTTCGGCAGCAAGGAGCAGTTGTATGTCGAGGTGCTGGAGAAACTCTACGGCGACATCCGCAACACCGAGACCCGCATGAACCTCACGGCCCTGGAGCCGCGTGAAGCGATCCGGCGGCTGGTGGAGTTCACCTTTGATCACCATGACCAGAATGTGGATTTTGTGCGCATTGTCAGCATCGAAAATATCCACAATGCCGAGTACGTGAAGCGCACAGACACCATCAAGGCGATGAACAGCAAGATCCTTGAAGGGTTGGGGGAGACCTTGCGCCGTGGCGCCGAGCTGGGCTTGTTCCGGGAAGGGCTGGAACCGTTGGACGTGCACCTGCTGATCAACTCGTTCAGCTTTTACCGGGTGTCCAACCGCCATACCTTCAGTGAGATTTTTCAGATCGACCTGTCGGATGAGGCGGTTAAACAGCGGCATCGGGACATGATTTGTGATTCGGTGATGCGTTACCTCCAGGCCTGAAGTCTCAGGTTGGAATGCATTCAAAATGTGGGAGGGGGCTTGCCCCCGATGACAGTGGGTCAGCTACAGATAAGCTGGCTGATCCACCGCTATCGGGGGCAAGCCCCCTCCCACATTTGGATTTTTATTCCAACTCAGTCAGGTATTCATGCTCTTGAAGTGCGCCAGCATGCGCTGCGCATCCGGCACTTCCCCACAGAACAGCTCAAACGCCTTCACCGCCTGAAACACCGCCATGTTGCCGCCATCCAGGGTGCGACAGCCCAATGCGCGGGCATCGCGCAGCAGTTCGGTTTCCAGCGGGAAATACACGATTTCCGCCACCCACAGGTCTGCCCTTAGCAAAGCGGCGGGCACCGGTGTGCCGGGCAGCTTGGCCATGCCCATCGGCGTGGTGTTCACCAGCCCATCGGCCTCGGCCACGGCGTTTTCTACGTGGTTGCCCACTTGGGCGCGCCCTGGGCCGAAACGTAGCGTGAGGTTCTCAACCAGGTCGCGGGCACGGGCGGGGTCCACATCGAAAATACTCAACTGTTGCACTCCCTCGGCCAGCAGCGCATGTGCCACTGCGGCACCTGCACCGCCGGCGCCCATCTGCACCACGCGTTGGCGGGCGACATCACTCAAGTTGCGCCGGAACCCTTCGGCAAATCCAAGGCAATCGGTGTTGTGGCCGATGCGCTTGCCGTCCTTGAACACCACCGTGTTGACCGCGCCAATGCCATGGGCCTCGTCGGAGAGTTCATCGAGCAGCGGTAGGATAGCCTGCTTGCACGGGTAGGTAATGTTCAGCCCGGTAAAGCCCATGAGCTCGGCGGCGCGCAGCAGATCGGGCAAGGCGTCGATGCCCAACTGCCGGGGCTCAAGGTCGATCAGGCGGTACAAGTAGCGCAAACCTTGGGCATCGCCTTCCTGTTCATGCAGCGCGGGCGTGCGGGAAGCCTGGATGCCAGCGCCGATCAGGCCGGCGAGGATGCGTGTTTTCATCGGGCCGATCCTTTGAGCAACTGGCTGAAGTGTTCCAGCGCCAAGTGGTAGCCGTGGCTGCCGAACCCTGCGAGCACGGCCTTCGCGATGGGTGACACAAAGGAGTGATGACGGAACGCTTCGCGGGCATGCACGTTGGAGAGATGCACTTCGATCACCGGCACTTCACTGGCCACCAGCGCATCACGGATCGCCACCGAGGTGTGGGTCCAGGCCGCCGGGTTGATCACGATCCCGGCGCAGCGGGCGCGGGCGCCGTGGATCCAGTCGAGCAGTTCGCCTTCATGATTGGTCTGGCGGAATTCGATTTTCAGGCCCAGCTGTTCAGCGCTGCGGCCGCACAAGGCAGCCACATCGGCCAGGGTTTCATGGCCGTAGGTAGCGGGCTCGCGGGTGCCGAGCAGGTTGAGATTGGGACCGTTGAGCACCAGCACGATAGGCGGCATGGGGTGTTCTCCACATTTCTTGTTAGTTGTGCAGATAAAATGTACTGAATGGTTAATTTGGTCAATTGATGGCGGCGTATGTGTTCGATTATCGAACCGTTAATCAAGCCGTTCATAACGGCGGATCAGATTAGATATCAATTGAAAATCATTCTCGACAACGCTTAAGATGCCCGCCTGTTTCCTTAACATTCCAGGGAGTCGGTTTGTCGGACGTGGATCTCAAAGGCCTGTTTCTCAAGCATGCCGATGCCTTGCGCGGGTATCTGGCGCGCAAGGTACGGGACCCGCAGTTGGCCGCAGACCTGGTGCAGGAGAGCTTCCTGCGCCTGGCGGAAAAACCGGCGGGCGAGCGCATCGACAACTCCCAGGGCTATCTCTATCGAACGGCAAGCAATCTGCTGATCGACCATATTCGCCAGGAAGCGCGGCGCAAGACTGACTCCGTGCCCCATGAGGCGCTGGCCGAGATTGAAGATGACGTGGCTGGGTTGGAGGTTCAGGCAATGGCGCAGCAACAGCGACAGGCATTGAAGCAGGCACTGGCGGAGTTGCCGGAGCGCACCCAGCAGATTTTCCGCCTCAACCGCATCGAAGGCATGACCCACGCCCAGGTCGCCCGGCACCTGGACATCTCTGACAGCTGCGTCCAAAAGCACCTGGCCAAAGCGTTGGCCTACGTGATGCAACGCTTGCAGGAAGGCGAGAGGGCAGCATCCGACGAATGAATTACCGAAAAACGCCCGTTCACTCGTCACAGCGTTATATAACGAAAAATTCGAGATTCACACGTGAATAGCCAGGGTCCGCAGCAGCACAGCATTACCGAGGCGGCCGCCGAGTGGGCGGTGCGCCTGCACGCCGGTGCCCTGACCGAACAGGAGCAGGCCGAATTGCGGCATTGGATCGCCTGCGACAGCCGCCACGAAGCGGCATTGCGTTTTGCCGAACAGACCTGGGCGGCACTGGGCGAGGTGTACAAGGAACCGCCGGTGAACCGCCAGCGCCCGTCGACGGCGACGCAGCCTGCGCGCGGGACCAGGCGGCGCCGGCCATGGCAACGTGCGGCGGCCGTCGCGCTGGTCGTGGTGGTAGCCGGTGTCGGCTGGGTGCGTGGTCCGGACTTGTTGCTGCACATGCAGGCCGACTACATCACCGAGAAAGGCGAAGTGCGCACCGTGCACCTGGCCGATGGCAGCAAGGTCGAGCTGGATTCCGCCAGTGCCATCCGCCTGGATTACGACAGTGTGCAACGCCGCATCAGCCTGCTGCAGGGCTCGGCGATCTTTGATGTGGCACCGAAGGTGGGCGAGGAAACCCGACCGTTCGTGGTGCAGAGCGCCGGCGGGCAGACCCGGGCGCTGGGCACGAAGTTTGTGGTGGAGCGCGAGGGCGACAGCCAGGCGTGGACCGGGGTGTTGGAACACAGTGTCGAGGTCACGCTGCAAGCCATCCCGAAAAAAGGCCCGGCCGACAAAGTGGTCAAACAAGGCCAGGCCGTACGCTACAGCACTCAGGAAGGCATCGTGCCTTTGGATCAACTCGACGTCGCGCGCGCCACCAGTTGGCGACGCGGTGTGTTGATCTTTGATCGCCAGCCGTTGGCCAATGTCATCGAACAACTCAACCGCTACCGTCCCGGGCGCGTGGTGTTGACTGACTCGGCCCTCGGCGAGCGTGAAGTCAGCGGCGTGTTCCGCCTCGACATGCTCGACACCGCCCTTGCCACGCTGACCCAGGAACTGCAGGTGCAACGCCTGGACCTGGCTGGCCTCAGCCTGATCTATTGATGACCCGGTGGGGGCCTGCTCCCACCGCCTGAAATCCCCCTTCCTGAAAAACTTTCAAAAAACCTTACTGACTTCCTGCGCGTCGCACGTCTTGCTAGGTGAGAAGCATTCGCATAAACAAGAAAACGCTCAGCGCAGGGAACAACAGAAATGTCAGCACTCAACAAGGGGCGTATCACCGCAAGCCGGTTAGCCCTGGCCATCCACTTGGGCCTGTTCGCCGCTGTGGCTCCGGTATTCGCTGCTCAGTCTCAGGCGAATGCTGCACGCCCTGCGGTGCTGATGCTGGATATCCCCGCGCAGTCCCTGGGCAGTGCTGTGCTGGCATTCGCCGACCAGGCCGGCCTGCAAGTGCTGTTCGACAGCCAGCGCCTGGCCGGTTTGCAGAGCACGGCCGTGAAAGGGCAATACAGCGTGCAGGAAGGTTTGGCGCGTCTGTTGGGGAATGCGCCGGTGGAGTATCGCTTCAATGGCGAACGCCAAGTCACCCTGACCCGCGTCGAGCAGAGCGGCGCCGCGTTGGCACTGGCGACCACCACGATCACCGGCCTGCACCCCAACGACTGGGTGTATTCATCGCCACGGTCGGTGAGTGTGGTCGGGCGTGAACAACTGGATCGCAACCCACCACGGCATGCCGCCGAGATGCTCGAAGAGGCGCCGGGCGTCTACTCGGCGGTCAGCCAGCAAGATCCCGGTTTGTCGGTGAATATTCGCGGCATCCAGGACTACGGCCGGGTCAACATGTCGGTGGACGGCATGCGCCAGAACTACCAGCAAAGTGGCCACCAGCAACGCAATGGCACGCTGTATGTCGACCCGGAATTGCTGTCGGAGGTGGTGATCGAAAAGGGCGCCACGTCCACGATGGGCGGCGCCGGGGTGATCGGTGGTGTGGCCAATTTTCGCACCGTGGAAGCCGCCGACCTGCTCAAGGGCGGCAAGGAAATCGGTGGGCGCATCCGCTTGACCACCGGGTTGGGTGGGCGCAGCAACGGCACGCATTTTATCGGCAGTTCGGCGTTTGCCGTGGGCACCGATGTGTGGGACATGTTGGTGGCTGCCAGTGAACGTCATCTCGGCGACTACAAACCCGGCACCCGGGGCAGCATCGGCGAGTTGCGCACCGGCAGTTCTTTCCTGCCGGCCAGTGAAGACCGGATCAAAAACTCCACCGTCGAGTACACCGGCTCGGTGATGCGTTCGCGCCTGCTCAAGCTGGGTCTGAACCTGCCGGTGGATCAGCGTCTGCAATTGAGCTACCTGACCACCGAGGTCGACTACGACGACGTCAACATGATGACCGCCGAAAAGGCCCAGCTGTGGGAGAAGCTCGGCAGCAGCAATGTCACGGCGCAGAACTTCGCACTGGACTACAGCTACACGCCGGACAACCCGCTGATCGATTTCAAGGCCAAGCTCTACTACGTCGACACCCGCAATGACCAGACCACACTGACCCGTGGCAGCAGCAAGGGCTACGACGTTACCTACCAGACCAACACCTATGGTTTGCAGGCGCAGAATATCTCGACCTTCGCCTTGAGCGAGCTGTCGGTGATCAAGGCCAACTACGGCCTGGAGTTTTTCTACGACAAGGTCCGGCCGGATTCCAATCAAATGGTGGCCGCCGATTCGGCGGTGACGGCCTCGGCGGCGGAAAGCATCACGCCCAGAGGTGACCGGGCGATGGGCAGCCTGTTCGCGCGCCTGGACTACGACTACGACAACTGGCTGAACCTCAATGCCGGGTTGCGTTACGACCGCTATCGGCTGCGCGGCGAGACCGGCCTGAACACCCGTACCTTCATCATCGGCACCACGCGACAGATCGGCTTGCCCATGACTTATGACGTGGATCGGGAAGAGGGGCACTTCTCGCCGACCTTCGGCCTGTCAGTCAAGCCCGGCGTGGATTGGCTGCAACTGTTCGCCACGTACGGCAAGGGCTGGCGCCCTCCGGCCGTCACCGAAACACTGGTCAGCGGCCGGCCCCACGGCGGCGGTTCGGAGTCGATTTTCCCCAACCCGTACTTGAAGCCCGAGACGTCCACGGCCTGGGAGGTCGGCTTCAACGTGCTCAAGGAAGACCTGCTGTTCGCCGAGGACCGCGTGGGCATGAAGGTGTCCTACTTCAACACCCGCGTGGATGACTTTTCCTATATGGCCCTGGGGGTGCAGCCGCCCGGTTATGGCATCGCCAATATCGGCAATGCGGCGTATGTGAACAACCTGGAAACCACCCGTTTTCGCGGCCTGGAGTACCAGTTGGATTACGACGCCGGGTTCGCCTACGGCCAGTTCAACTACACGCGCATGCTCGGCAGTAATACGTTCTGCAGCAAGACCGCGTGGCTGGGTGGTGTCACCAAGATCCAGAAAGGCCCGGGCAGCCGAGCGCCGGTAGACGCGATGGTGCCGGACGACGTGGCCAATGCGGGGCAGAGCTGCAGCGCGATCCTGGGCTCCTCCGAACACATGCCGATGGACCGCGGCACCGCGACGCTGGGCGCACGCTTGTTCGAGCGCAAGTTGGATGTGGGGGTTCGTGCGCGCTACAGCGGCGGTTACTACGTCAAAGGTGGCGCCGGCGTGACCACCTCGCAAACCGGCGTCTACCCGGCTGACTGGAAGCCCTACACCGTCTATGACCTCTACAGCAGCTACCGCGCCACCGAGCAGTTGACCCTGCGCCTGGCCATGGAAAACGTCACCGACCGCGCCTACCTGGTGCCGCTGGGCGACGTACTGGCCTTCACCCTCGGGCGTGGGCGCACCTTGCAGGGCACCGTTGAATATCAGTTCTGACCGATTTTGCCCAGTGACGGGCAAAACCACAGCAGGCACTGGCTTGCTGCGGATATACCACCCCATGACTTGGAGTTTTGCATGAGCATTTCTATTTCATACAACACCGCCTACGCCGCGAACACCGTTGCCGAGTACTTGAGCGACTGGTCGGCTTACTTTGGTGACCTGAACCACCGTGAAGGGTCGGTCAAAGAGGGTTCGAATACCGGTGGTTTCAATCCTGGCCCGTTCGACGGCACCCAATATGGCGTGTCGAGCACCGTCAGCAATGCCGCGGTGGTGGCCAACGGCGACCTGCATTACACCTTGTTCAACCCGCCGTCGCACACCTTGTGGGGTTCGATCGACTCGCTGGACCTGGGCACCATTCTGACGGGCGGCGCTGCCGGCGGTAGCTACGCCCTCGCCGAGCAGGAAGTCAGCTTCGCCAACCTGGGCCTGTCGAGCCTGCAGTCCGAAGGCCGCGACGGCCAGGTGCACAAAATCGTCTACGGCCTGATGAGCGGCGACAGCTCGGCACTGGCGTCGGCGATCGACTCCCTGCTCAAGGACATCGACCCAAGCCTGTCGATCAACTCGACGTTCGACCAACTGGCCGCTGCCGGTGTGGCGCATGTGGACTCGGCTGCTGTCGCCGCCTCCGACGTGGCGCTGGTGGGCGTACAAGACGTGCCTCAGGACTTCGCGCTGGCCGCTTAAGCAAAAAAGCGAATGGAAGATCGCTCTCCCATTCGCCGCATGACACACCGCCGTCGCCCAAGCCTTCTATCTCTTCAGCGACGGCGGTGCCGAATTCTGCGCAGCGTCGTACAGCCTGTCAACGCGACGGCGCTGCCCGCTCAACCCTTTGAGAATCCCCAGATGCGCCACGCCGGCAACGAAACCCTGGCTGCCCTCACGGCCTATAAAAGTGGCTTCTTCAACATCGGCCTGTTCTCGGCGGTGATCAACCTGCTGATGCTCGCCCCGGCGCTGTACATGCTGCAGGTGTACGACCGGGTGCTGGCTTCGGGCAACCAGATGACCCTGCTCATGCTGACGCTGATGATCCTTGGCTTGTTCGGCCTGATGGGCGCGTTGGAGTGGGTGCGCAGCCAGGTGCTGATCCGTCTCGGCACGCAGATGGACATGCGCTTGAACCAGCGGGTGTACGACGCCGCGTATGAAGCGCAACTCAAGGGCGGCACCCAGGCGGCCGGCCAGGCGTTGCATGACCTGACCACGCTGCGTCAGTTCGCCACCGGCCAGGCGTTGTTCGCGTTTTTCGATGCGCCGTGGTTTCCGGTGTACCTGTTGGTGATCTTTCTGTTCCACCCCTGGCTCGGGCTGTTGGCGCTGGTCGGCGCAGTGCTGTTGATCGTGCTGGCGTGGGTCAACCACCACGTCAGCCAGGCCCCGATGGCCCTGGCCAGCCAACTGTCGATCAGCGCCAGCCAGCAAGCCACGGCTAACCTGCGCAATGCCGACACCATCGAAGCCATGGGCATGCTCGCCACCTTGCGCGCGCGTTGGTTCGGCCAGCACCAGGCGTTCCTGGCGCAGCAGAACCTGGCCAGTGAAAAGACCGCGACGGTCACCGCCTGGTCCAAGGGCGTGCGCCTGGCATTGCAGTCGCTGGTGCTGGGCCTGGGCGCGTTGCTCGCGGTGCAGGGTGACATCACGCCGGGGATGATGATCGCCGGTTCGATCCTCATGGGCCGCGTGCTCAGCCCCATCGACCAGTTGATCGGCGTGTGGAAGCAGTGGGGCTCGGCGCGCCTGGCGTTTGATCGCCTGTCACAGATGCTGGAGGCCAACCCGGCCCGGCCCGAACGCATGAGCCTGCCGGTGCCCAAGGGCCAACTGAGCGTCGAGCAAATCAGCGCCTGCGCCCCCGGCAGCCGCCGACCGGCGCTGGCCAACCTGGGTTTCAGCCTGGCGGCGGGCGAGGTACTGGGGGTGATCGGGCCGTCAGGCTGCGGCAAATCCACCCTGGCCCGGATCCTGGTGGGCGCCTGGGCGCCCTTGGCCGGCAAGGTGCGGCTGGACGGTGCCGACCTGGCCCTGTGGGACAAGCAGCAACTGGGCCCGCACATTGGCTACCTGCCGCAGGACATCCAGCTGTTCGCTGGCAGCATCGCGCAAAACATCGCGCGGTTTGCCGAGGTCGACGCGGACAAGGTCCTCGCCGCCGCACAAATGGCCGGCGTGCATGAGCTGATCCTGCAACTGCCGCAAGGCTACGACACGCCGTTGGGCGAAGGCGGCGCCGGGCTGTCCGGTGGCCAGAAACAGCGGGTCGGCCTGGCGCGTGCGCTGTACGGCCTGCCTGCGCTGATCGTGCTGGACGAGCCCAACGCCAACCTCGACGAAGTGGGCGAACAGGCCCTGCTCCAGGCCATCGCCCAGCTCAAGCAACAGCGCCGCACGGTGATCCTGATCACCCACAAGCCCAACGTACTGACCCTGACGGACCAGTTGCTGATTCTCAAGGACGGCCAGTTGCAGGCCTTCGGGCCGACGGCCCGCGTGTTGGAGGCACGGCAGAAACCGGCAGCGAGCAAGCCAGTGTCGACCCTGAACATGAGTTACCGCTTTGGTGAAGGAAAACAGGCATGAGCCAGAGCAAACCCGTGCTGATCAGTGACGCGCCGAACAATGTGCTGGCGCTGGATGATAAAAAATATTCGCGCCTGGGTTGGCTGCTGGTGCTCGGCGGTTTTGCCGGGTTCCTTGGCTGGGCAGCGTTGGCGCCTTTGGACAAGGGTGTTGCGGTGCCGGGCAAGGTCATGGTCTCGGGCCATCGCAAGACGGTGCAGCACCCGGCCGGGGGGATCGTGGAACGCATCGAGGTGCGCGACGGTGATGTGGTCAGCGCCGGCCAGGTCCTGCTGCGTTTGAAAGAAACGCCTTTGCGCGGGCAGATGCAGTCCCTGCGCAGCCAGTACCTGGCATCCCTGGCCAGTGAGGCGCGCTTGAGTGCCGAAAGCGAAGGGCTGGCGGCGATCAGCTTCGGCCCCGAGCTGCTCAACGATCCCGAGGCGACGGGCACGCTGAGCCTGCAACGGCAACTGTTCCAGAGCCGGGCCCAGGCACTGGCCACCGAGCAACAAGGCCTGCGCGAAACCATCGCCGGCGCCGAGGCGCAGTTGCGTGGCACGCGGGATTCGCAAGCGAGCAAAGTCCGGCAGCGGGTGGCGTTGAATGAGCAACTGCAAGGCCTGCGCGAGTTGGCGCGTGACGGTTACATCCCGCGCAACCGCCTGCTCGACAGCGAGCGCCTGTACTCCCAGATCGACGGCGCCATCGCCGAAGACGACGGGCGCATCGGCCAATTGCAGCGCCAGGTGATGGAACTGCGCCTGCGCATCCGTCAGCTTGGCGAAGACTTCCAGAAAGACCTGCGCGGCCAGTTGGCCGAGACCCGCACCCGCAGCGACGACCTGCGCAATCGCCTGGCCTCGGCCGAGTTCGAACTGGCCAACAGCCTGGTGCGAGCGCCGGCGTCGGGCGTGGTGGTGGGGTTGGACGTGTACACCGAAGGTGGCGTGATCAAGCCCGGCCAGGCGTTGATGGACATCGTGCCCCAGGGCGAGCCCTTGCTGGTGGAGGCGCGGGTGCCGGTGCAGATGGTCGACAAAGTGCATCCGGGCTTGCCGGTGGAGTTGATGTTCTCGGCGTTCAACCAATCCACCACGCCACGGGTGGCCGGTGAGGTGACGCTGGTTTCGGCGGACCGCCAGGTCGATGAGCGCACCGACGAGCCGTATTACACGCTGCGTGCCCAGGTCAGCGCGGCGGGCATGCAGCAACTGGACGGCGTGCAGATCCGTCCGGGCATGCCGGTGGAAACCTTCGTCAAGACCGGGGAGCGCTCGATGCTCAACTACCTGTTCAAACCGTTGATGGATCGCACCCACATGGCGCTGGTGGAAGAATGAAGGCGCTGCTGTTTACCTTGTGTTTGGGGTGTACCTCGGCGCACGCCTTGGGTTTGCTGGATGCCTACGACCTGGCCCTGCGCAATGACCCGACCTTTCAGGCCGCGATCCAGGAGCGTGAAGCCGGTGAAGAAAACCGCGTGATCGGCCGCGCGGCGCTGTTGCCGAACCTATCGTGGAGCTACAACAACTCGCGCAACGAATCCGAAGTGACGGCGGGTGATGTCACCAGTGACCGTGACTACCGCAGTTACGCGTCGACCCTGACCTTGCAACAACCGCTGCTGGATTACGAGGCCTACGCGCGCTTTCGCCAGGGCACCGCCCAGGCGTTGATGGCCGATGAACGCTTTCGCGGCAAGAGCCAGGAGCTGGCGGTGCGGGTGCTCAATGCCTACAGCCAGGCTTTATTGGCCCAGGAGCGAATCGAGCTGAGCCGCGCACAGAAACGTGCGTATGCCGAGCGCCTGCAACTCAATGACCGCCTGCTAAAAGGTGGCGAAGGCACGCGTACCGATGTGCTGGAAACCCAGGCGCGCCTGAGCCTGGCCCAGGCCGAAGAGATCGAATCCCAGGATGCCCAGGACAGCGCCCTGCGCGAGTTGGAAGCCATCGTCGGCCAACCGTTGCAGATCGAAGAACTGGCGCCACTGACGCGCCAATTCGAGATCCCGCCGCTGGAACCCAACCGTTTCGAAACCTGGCGCGAACTGGCCATGGCCAACAACCCGGAACTCCAATCCCAGCACCACGCCCTGGACGTGGCCGCCTATGAAGTGGAACGCAAACGCGCCGGGCACCTGCCCAAGGTCAGCCTGTACGCCACCAGCCGCCAGACCCGCTCCGACTCGGAGAGCAGCTACAACCAGAAGTACGACACCAACACGGTCGGCATCCATGTCAGCTTGCCGCTGTTTGCCGGTGGCGGCGTGTCGGCCTCTACGCGCCAGGCGGCTAATCAACTGTCCCAGGCCCAATACGAACTGGACGCGCAAACCTCGGCCACGCTGGTGGAGTTGCGCAAACAGTTCAACCTCAACACCAGCGGCGCGGCCAAAGTGCGTGCTTATGAAATGGCCGTCAGCTCTGCCACGGCTTTAGTCGCTGCGACGAAAAAGAGTGTGGCCGGCGGTGAACGGGTCAACCTCGACGTACTCGACGCCGAGCAGCAACTGTTCACTGCCCGCCGCGACCTGGCGAATGCGCGGCATGCGTATCTGCTGGCGAGGATTCAGTTGAAGTATTACGCGGGGTTGCTGAGCGAGCAGGACTTGCGGGCGTTGGCGGGGTATTTCCAGCCCTCGGCATAAGTGGTTACAACCCGGCATTCGCCGGGTTTTTTGTGCTTACTAATCTGTGAATCAGCTTCGGGAAATGGGGCCGGTTGTCGGGTGACAGGGGAAAATTGTTACTTGGCGGAAAATAACCTAACGGATGGGTTACGATGAGAGTAGGCAATTACAAAGGATATGTGATTTCGGTGTTTATCAGGGATGAGCATTGCCCGCCCCATGTGCATGTGCGGGGGAAGGAATGGGATGCGCGTTTTCGTTTCAGCTTTCTGGACGGGGACGTGGAGTTGTGGGACGTAGAGCCTGAGCGGCGGCGGCCACCCATGGCGGTTTTGAAAGAAATACGCTGGGCGATCATGCAGCGGCATTACTTGGCGCGGGCACGTAGGCTCTGGTGGGAATACCTGCAAACGGTCTGCCTGGAGAATCATTCCTGGGATTGGGAGGCCGGTGAGTTGGTGCCAGGGTTGGTTATTCGACGTGGAGTCCACGTCATCGCAAGTGCTCGGCACGATGTCGTAGCGCAGAGGACAATTTTGAATCTGGTAAGAGCACCAGACTGCGTGGGGATTGATCTATGAAAATCGTAAAAGCCAAAGTTGTACCCTATAAACCGCTCACTGAGGCCGACGTCGAAAAGGCGATAGCCCGAGGGCGCAAGACACGGCACCTTTATGCCCGTGCCAGCGCTGTGCGTTATGAAGACAACTGCATTTCCATCGGCTTCATCGACGGTAGTCGCATTGTACTGCCGGTAGCGGGTCTGCCCGAGTTCGCAGGGTTTTCCCTGGAGGACTTTGAGCAACTGGAAGTCGGCTTTGGCGGAAAGGCGCTGTGCTGTGAGGCCCAAGACCTGGATGTTTCGATCACGGGCCTGATTGCCACCAGCAAACCCCTGATGGACCTGGCGATCAGCCTGGTTGCTTCGCGCAACGGTCGCAAAAGCAGCGCCGCCAAAGCCGCCGCCGCTCGCGCCAATGGCAAGAAGGGCGGGCGGCCGCGCAAGAAGGAACCGGAGGACGTCGAGTTACCGCCGAGTCAATAACACCCCGGATTCCATATGGTGCGTCCACGGAAACTGGTCAAACATCGCGCATTTCGTAATCTTATGCGTGTCATGCAGTTGCGCGATGTTCGCCGCCAACGTCTCCGGGTTGCAGGAGATGTACAGGATGTTGTCGAAGCGTCGGGTCAGTTCGCAGGTGTCCGGGTCCATGCCGGCGCGCGGTGGGTCGACGAACACGCTGCCGAATTCGTAGCTTTTCAGGTCGATGCCGTGCAGGCGGCGGAACGGGCGCACTTCGTTGAGGGCTTCGGTGAGTTCTTCGGCAGAGAGACGCACCAGCGTGACGTTACCCACCGCGTTTTCATCGAGGTTGCTCAGGGCCGCATTCACCGAGGTCTTGCTGATTTCGGTAGCCAGCACGTTGCGCACGCGCGTCGCCAGGGGCAGGGTGAAGTTGCCGTTGCCGCAGTACAACTCCAGCAGATCATCCGGGCGATCGCCCAGGGCGTCGTAGGCCCAGTTGAGCATCTTCTGGTTCACCGTGCCGTTGGGCTGGGTGAAGGCACCTTCGGGCTGGCGATAGCTGAAGGTGCGCCCGCCGACTTCGAGCTTTTCCACCACGTAGTCATGGCCGATCACATCGCGCTTGCCCTTGGAGCGGCCGATGATGCTGACATTCAAGTCGGCAGCCAGCTGGTTGGCGGCGGTGTGCCAGTGCTCGTCCAGCGGGCGGTGATAGCACAGGGTGATCATCGCGTCGCCGGCCAGGGTGGTGAGGAACTCCACCTGGAACAGCTTGTGGCTCAGGGCGGCACTGGCTTGCCAGGCGGCCTTGAGCTGCGGCATCAATTGGTTGATGCGCTGGCTGGCGATGGGGAACGCTTCGATCAGGATCGGCGTGCGCTTGTCGTCCTGGGAGAACATCGCGTAGTGGCGTTCACCGCCTTCGCGCCACAGGCGGAACTCCGCGCGCAGGCGGAAGTGCTGCAGCGGCGAGTCGAAGACCTGCGGCTCGGGCGCGTCGAACGGTGCCAACAGGTCACGCAAGCGCGTGACCTTGTCTTGCAGTTGAGCGGTGTAGCGTGCGGCGTCAAAAGTCATGCGTTGAACCAGCCCAGCTTGATCACGAACAGAATCGACAGAATCACCAGCGCCGGGTTCAGCTCACGGTAGCGGCCCGAAAGCAGCTTGATGGCGGTCCAGGCGATGAAACCGAAGGCGATGCCGTTGGCGATGGAGTAGGTGAAAGGCATTGCCAGGGCGGTGATCACCACCGGCGCTGCTACGGTAATGTCGTCCCAGTCGATTTCGGCCAGGCCCTGGGTCATCAGCACTGCCACGAACAGCAGGGCCGGCGCGGTGGCGAAGGCTGGGACGCTGGCGGCCAGTGGCGAGAAGAACAACGCCAGCAGGAACAGGATCGCGACCACGATGGCGGTCAAGCCGGTGCGGCCGCCGGCGCTCACGCCCGCCGCCGACTCGATGTAGCTGGTGGTGGTCGAGGTGCCGAGCAGGGAGCCGGCCATGGCGGCGGTGCTGTCGGCGATCAGCGCACGGCCCATTTTTGGCATGTGGCCATCCTTGCCCATCAGGCCGGCACGCTTGGCCACGCCGATCAGGGTGCCGGAGTTATCGAACAGGTCGACGAACAGGAAGGCGAAGATCACGCTGACCAGGCCGATATCCAGCGCGCCCTTGATATCCAGCTGCAGGAAGGTCGGGGCCAGGGACGGTGGCATCGACGTGACGCCGCCAAAAGGCGTGACGCCCAGCAGGATGGACACGAGGGTCACCGCCAGGATGCCGATCAGCACCGCGCCGCGCACGGCCAGGGCTTCCAGGGCCACGATCAGCACGAAACCGAGGGTGGCGAGAATTGGTGCCGGTTGTTTCAAGTCGCCCAGGCCCACCATGGTGGCCGGGTTGCTGACCACGATGCCGGCGTTGTGCAGGGCGATCAAAGCCAGGAACAGGCCGATACCGGCGGCAATCGCCGAGCGCAGGGGCAGGGGGATGGCGTTGATGATCCACTCACGGATACGGAAGATCGACAACAGGAAGAACAACACCGCCGAAATGAACACCGCACCCAGCGCCACCTGCCAGGTGTGGCCCATGTGCAGCACCACGGTGTAGGTAAAGAAGGCGTTGAGGCCCATGCCCGGCGCGAGGGCGATCGGGTAGTTGGCGATCAGTCCCATCACGGTCGAGCCGATGGCGGCCGCCAGGCAGGTCGCGACGAACACCGCGCCCTTGTCCATGCCGGTCTCGCCGAGGATGCTCGGGTTCACGAACAGGATGTAGGCCATGGCCAGGAATGTCGTGATGCCCGCGAGGATCTCGGTGCGCACGTTGGTGTTGTGTGCCTTGAGTTGAAACAGCTTTTCCAGCATGCCTGCTCCCTGTGACGCTCTGTGGCGTCGTGATTTGTTGACCTCTAAGTCAAAGCACAAACTGCGCCAAGCGCCTTTGGTTTCAGAGAGGATCGGAAAAAGCGGCGCATCATACCAGCAGCCGAGGCCTTGAGGCATACTGCGCCGACGTTTAAACCAAGGTCATCTGCAACATGAAAAACGCCAGCCCGTGGAGTCTAGCCCTGATCCCCTGTATCAGCCTGTTGCTCGGCGCAGCACCGGCCTGGGGCGCGACTGCACCGCCGTTGAGCGAAGTGCGCGTGTTCAAGGTTGAATCGGCGGCGTGCACGGAAACCATCCCCGAGCGCGCACAAAGCACGCAGATGTGCACGCACCGTGGGCCCACCAAGGTGTCAGTCATGGAAGTCGGCCTGGGCAACAACCCCATGGGCCGCTTTGATGGCGCAGAGCTCAATGGGCAGCGCACGGCGGTCTGCCAGGTCGGCAACATCAGCGAGGCCTGCAACGGGGCCGGCACACTGATGGGCTACATCTATGTATTTGACCTGAACGTGCAGGCCCAGGGCTGGTTCCAATACAGCAATTCCTCGATCAACCCCCCGCAGAACACCCTGACGACGCTGCTCAATATCCGCTGATCAATCACCTTGAACGCTCATTACCCCGGGAAGTCGTACCCCTGAGACGGCGATTTCCCTGAACGCCGCGGATGTCCACCAACCCGTGAGGTGTTTATGAGCGCAACCCCCAATGGCGCGGCGGCCCAACCGTTCGTCAGCCACTCGATACGCCTGAGCCTCAACGGCCAGGACCGCCAACTGGATGTATTGCCGTGGACCACACTGCTCGACCTCCTGCGCGAGCAACTTGACCTTGTCGGTAGCAAAAAAGGCTGCGACCACGGCCAATGCGGCGCCTGCACGGTATTGCGCGACGGCAAGCGGATCAATGCCTGCCTGACCCTGGCGGTGATGTGCGACGGCGCCGAGCTGACCACTATCGAAGGCCTGGCCGACGGCGACCAACTGCACCCGATGCAGCAGGCGTTTATCAAGCACGACGCCTTCCAGTGCGGCTACTGCACCCCCGGCCAGATCTGTTCCGCCGTGGGCCTGGCCAATGAAGGCCGTGCCCACGACACCGCGCAGATCCAGGAGCTGATGAGCGGCAACCTGTGCCGCTGTGGCGCCTACAGCAATATCCGCGATGCCATCGAGGAAGTCCTGGAGGGCAAACCATGAACCCCTTCCATTACAGCAGGCCGACCGGCGTACAGGAGGCCGTGCACCTCAGCAGCGCCGCATCGCGCTTTATCGCCGGCGGCACCAACCTGCTGGACCTGATGAAAGAGAACATCAGCCGCCCCGAACACCTCATCGACATCACCGGCCTGCCGCTGCATGACATTCAGCAAACGTCCAGTGGCGGACTGTTGATCGGCGCCCTGGTGAGCAATGCCGACCTGGCCTGGCACCCGTTGATCGAACAGCGTTACCCGTTGCTCTCCCAAGCCATCCTCGCCGGTGCCTCGCCGCAGCTGCGCAATATGGCCAGTACCGGCGGCAACCTGTTGCAGCGCACCCGTTGCTACTACTTCTATGACGCCACGGTACCGTGCAACAAGCGCGAGCCCGGCAGTGGCTGCCCGGCGCGCACCGGCTTGAACCGCATCCATGCGATCCTCGGTGCCAGTGAGCAGTGTGTCGCTACCCATCCTTCGGACATGTGTGTCGCCCTGGCGGCATTGGCGGCGCGGGTGCATGTCGAGGGCCGTGGCGGTGCGCGGATCATCGAGTTCGCCGACTTCCACCGCCTGCCCGGTGATACGCCGCAACGGGACAACCTGCTGGCCGACGATGAGCTGATCACCGCCGTCGAACTGCCTGCCGACAACCTGGCAAGCCATAGCAACTACCTGAAGATTCGCGACCGCGCCTCTTACGCCTTCGCCTTGGTGTCTGTCGCTGCAGCCCTTGAGCTGGACGGCGACCGCATCATTGATGCGCGCCTGGCGCTCGGCGGCGTGGCCCACAAACCCTGGCGCGACCGCGCGGTGGAAGCCGGGCTGATCGGCCAGGTTGTCAGCCGCGAAACCTTCAGCCAAGCCGCCGACGCCCTGTTGCAAGACGCGGAACCCTTGGAACACAACGGCTTCAAGATCAAGTTGGCGCGCCGGGGCATCATTCGTGCCCTGAGTGACGCCGCTGTTGCAGGAGAACGCCCATGACTGCCATCGGCAAACCCTTGGACCGGGTCGACGGTCTGCTCAAGGTTACCGGCCAGGCGCGTTACGCCGGTGAGTTTCCCGAGGAGGGCCTGCTGCATGGCAGCGTGGTGTCCAGTACCGTCGCCAAGGGCCGCGTGCTGCGTATCGACGCTTCCAGGGCGTTGGCGCTGCCGGGGGTGGTGGCGGTAATTGATCACCTCAACCGGCCAAGAATCTCCAGCTACGACGACGCTTTCCAGGACGACGACGCGGCCGATGGCTCGCCGTTCCGCCCGCTGTACAACGATCGCGTGCTGTACAGCGGCCAACCCCTGGCCTTGGTGATCGCCGACAACCTCGAATTGGCGCGGCATGCCGGCTCCCTGGTGGAGATCGAGTACGCAACCGAAGCCTTCGAAACCGACCTGCTGGCCATGCAGGAACAGGCCTATGCCTCGCCGCAAACCCCGCCCAAGCCGCGCGGCAACTTCCAGGCCGAGTGGAGCGGCGCCGCCGTCAGCCTGGACCTGCACTACAGCACGCCCGTCGAACACCACAACCCCATGGAGCCCCACGCCAGCACCGTGCTGTATCAGCCGGACGGCACCCTGCATATCCATGACAAGACCCAGGGCCCGCAGAACTGCCAAGCCTATGTGCAAAAAGTCTTCGGCCTGGATAAAAGCCAGGTGCGCATCTTTGCCGCGTTCGTCGGCGGCGCGTTTGGCTCAGGTTTGCGCCCGCAGTACCAATTGCCGCTGGCGGTGATGGCGTCCCTGGCGCTCAAACGCTCGGTGCGCGTTACCCTGACTCGCCAACAGATGTTCACCTTCGGCTACCGCCCGCGCACCTTGCAGCGTTTGCAGATGGGCGCGGCCGCCGACGGTCGTTTGCTCGCGCTGGGCCACACCGCTATCGGCCAGACCTCGCGCTTCGAGGATTTCAGCGAACATGTGGTGGAGTGGAGCGGCATGCTCTATCACTGCGACAACGTGCAACTGACCTACAACCTGGTGCCCCTGGACGTGTTCACGCCCCTGGACATGCGCGCACCTGGCGCAGCGCTCGGGGTGATCGGCCTGGAGTGCGCCATGGATGAACTGGCCTGCGCCTTGGGAATCGACCCGGTGCAACTGCGGCTGATCAACTACGCCGAGCGCAACCAGAACGAAGACAAACCCTGGTCAAGCAAGGCCCTGCGCGAATGCTACAGCGAAGGTGCCGAGCGTTTCGGCTGGAGCCAGCGTAACCCGGAACCGCGCAGCATGCGCGACGGTCGCCAGTTGATCGGCTGGGGCATGGCCGGCGGGGTGTGGGAAGCCATGCAGATGAAGGCCAGCGCCAAGGCGCGGATCGACGCGCAGGGCAAGCTGACGGTCAGCAGCGCCACCACCGATATCGGCACCGGCACTTACACGGTGATGACCCAGATTGCGGCGCAGGCCAGTGGCGTGGCGGTCGAGGACGTGGTCTTTGTGTTGGGCGATTCCTCATTGCCTACCGCACCGCTGCAGGGCGGCTCGTTTACCGTGTCTTCGGTGGGCACGGCGGTGCAGCAGGCCTGCGAAGCGTTGACCGGCAAACTGCTGGTCATTGCTCGGCAGACTTACCCGGTCTTCACGCAGGCCGAATCCGTACGCTTTGAAGACGGCCAGTTGCATACCGGTGACGTGAGTGTGTCGTTGGCGCAGTTGGTCAAGGACAGTGGCGAAGACGCGCTGGAGGTGCAGGTCGACAGCGAGCCCGACAAAAAACGCGAGGGCTATAGCACCGCGACCCATTCGGCGGTGTTTGTGGAAGTCCGGGTCGACGAAGACCTGGGCACCATCAAGGTCAGCCGCGTGGTCAGTGCGATTGCCGCCGGGCGCGTGGTCAACCCCAAGATGGCCCGCAGCCAGATTCTCGGCGGGGTGGTGTGGGGCATCGGCATGGCCCTGCATGAGGAAACCCAGACGGATCATCAGTTGGGGCGCTTCATGAATCACAGCCTGGCCGAGTACCACATCCCGGTGAACGCGGACATCGGCGAGATCGACGTGGTGTTTGTCGAGGAGCATGACGAGATCGTCAACGCCCTGGGGTCCAAGGGCGTGGGGGAGATCGGCATTGTCGGTGTTGCGGCGGCGGTGGCGAATGCGATTTATCACGCCACCGGCAAACGGGTGCGGGAATTTCCCATCACCCTCGATAAGGTGCTCTGACACGCTCTAGCCAGCACTGGTTATCAAGTGTGGGAGGGGGCTTGCCCCCGATGGGGGGTGTCAGTCAACGATGCTGTGACTGACATGGCGCTATCGGGGGCAAGCCCCCTCCCACATGGGTTATACGCTGGTTTTTTGAATAGGCTCTTCCACCGGCACGTGCATGCGGTCACGGTTGGCCAGGGTCGGGAACAGCTTGATCCACACGCCTGTTATCACCAGCGTACCGATCCCGCCCATGACCACGGCCGGCACGGTGCCGAACCAGTGGGCCGTGATCCCGGATTCGAACTCGCCCAACTGGTTCGACGCACCGATAAACAGGCCGTTGACCGCACTGACCCGACCGCGCATTTCATCCGGGGTTTCCAGCTGCACGAAGGACGCACGGATGACCATGCTGATCATGTCCGCCGCCCCCAGCACCACCAGCACCGCGAGGGAAAACCAGAAGGAGGTGGACAGGCCGAAGGCGATGGTCGCCACGCCGAACACACCGACAGCGGTGAACATCACGCGGCCCACATGGCGGTCCACCGAGAACCGCGCCAGCCACAGCGACATCAGCAACGCCCCCACCGCCGGCGCCGAGCGCAGCAGGCCCAGGCCCCAGGCGCCGGTCAGCAGGATGTCCTTGGCGAACACCGGCAACAGCGCGGTCGCACCGCCCAGCAGCACCGCGAACAGGTCGAGGGAAATGGCGCCGAGAATGTCCGGGCGGCTGCGGATAAACCGGATGCCGGCCAGCAGCGAATCCAGGGTGGCCTTGCCTTTATTCAATGGGGTCTGGCGGGCGGGCAGGTTGAGGGTCAGCACGCAGGCAATGAGGTACAGCACCACGGTAGGGCCATACACCCACACGCTGCCGAACGCGTAGAGCAAACCGCCGAGCGCCGGCGCGACAATGGTTGCCAGTTGCTGGGCCGACTGCGACGAGGCCACGGCGCGTGGGAACAGCGCGCTGGGCACGATGCTTGGCAGCAGTGCCTGGGTGGTGGGCATTTCGAACGAGCGCGCGGCACCCAGCAGGAAGGCGAGGATAAAGATCATCTCGCGGGTCACGTTGCCGGTCAGGCCGCCGATGGCCAGGCTCAGGGCAATCAGCGCCTGCACGGTCTGGCAGATGGCGGCCACCTTGCGTCGCTCATAGCGGTCGGCCACATGCCCGGTGTGCAGCATGAACAGTACGCGGGGTACGAACTCCACGAGGCCGACCAGCCCCAGGTCCAGCACATTGCCGGTCAGTTGGTAGAGGTTCCAGCCGATGGCCACGGTGAGCATCTGGAAGCCGCTGGCGGTGAAGATGCGCGCCAGCCAGAACGCGATGAAAGGGCGGTGGTGACGCAACAGCAACGCGGGTTCACTAGGCATCGGGGAATTCAGATCAGAGCCAAAGGAAGCGCCGAGATTATCATTAAGTTGTAACAGATAGTTGCAACAACTGAGCTGAGGCAGTCTGTCACGCGGCAAAAGACCACACAGTTCATTCCTGAAAATGGGACTACTCTTTCAGCAATGCTTGATCCAGATCAATGCCCGCCCGGGCATCGGCCTGGTGGCCTGCGGGCCAGATTCCCTACGCGGTTGGCTAAAAAAAGAAACGAATCGAAATTCGCCAGACTCCATATCCGTGGGGGCAGTGGGTGCAGGCTCCCGCCAGCAGCCGGTATTACCTGACAGAGGAAGACTTATGTTCGGTTTGGAGGCGCTCGATCTCGCCCGAATTCAATTTGCGTTCACCATCTCGTTCCACATCCTGTTCCCGGCGATCACCATCGGCCTGGCCAGTTACCTCGCGGTGCTGGAAGGCTTGTGGCTCAAGACCCACAACGACACCTATCGCGACCTCTACCACTTCTGGTCGAAGATCTTTGCCGTCAACTTCGGCATGGGCGTGGTGTCCGGCCTGGTCATGGCCTACCAGTTCGGCACCAACTGGAGCCGCTTCTCGGACTTTGCCGGCGCCGTCACCGGCCCGCTGCTTACGTACGAAGTGCTCACGGCGTTCTTCCTCGAGGCCGGTTTCCTCGGCGTGATGCTGTTCGGCTGGAACAAGGTCGGGCGCAACCTGCACTTCTTCTCCACCGTGATGGTGGCCGTGGGGACGTTGATTTCCACGTTCTGGATCCTTTCGTCCAACAGCTGGATGCAGACGCCCCAGGGTTTTGAAATCATCGATGGCCGTGTGATCCCGACCGACTGGTTCGCCGTGGTCTTCAACCCGTCGTTCCCCTATCGCCTGGCGCACATGGCCACGGCGGCCTTTGTGGCCACCGCGTTCTTCGTCGGCTCCTCGGCAGCCTGGCACTTGCTGCGTGGCAAGGACAACCCGGCGATCCGCAAGATGCTCTCCATGGCGATGTGGATGGCCCTGATCGTTGCGCCCATCCAGGCGGTGATCGGTGATTTCCATGGCCTCAACACCCTGAAGCACCAACCGGCGAAAATCGCCGCGATTGAAGGCCACTGGGAAAACATCGGCAACGAACCGACTCCGCTGATCCTGTTTGGCTGGCCCGACATGAAGGCCGAGAAAACCAAGTACGCGGTGGAGATCCCGTACCTGGGCAGCCTGATCCTCACTCACTCCCTGGATAAGCAAGTGCCGGCCCTCAAGGAGTTTCCACCGGAAGACCGCCCCAACTCGACCATCGTGTTCTGGTCGTTCCGGGTCATGGTCGGCCTGGGCTTCCTGATGATCTTCACCGGCCTGTTCAGCCTCTGGCTACGCCGGGGCGACAAGATGTACACGTCCAAACCGTTCCTGTACCTGGCGTTGTGGATGGGGCCGTCCGGCCTGATCGCCATACTTGCGGGTTGGTTCACCACCGAGATCGGCCGCCAGCCGTGGGTGGTCTACGGGCTGATGCGCACGGCGGACGCGTCCTCCGGGCATAGCCTGGCGCAGATGACCATCACCCTGGTGTTGTTCGTGGTGGTGTACTTCGCGCTGTTCGGCGCAGGCCTGGGCTACATGATGCGCCTGGTGCGCAAAGGGCCTCAGACCCACGAAGGCAGCGAGCCCACCCATGGTGGCCCGGGCCAGAAACGTACACCGGCCCGTCCGTTGTCCGCCGCCGATGATGGCAGCGACGACGATCACGCGCACATCCAGCACAAGGGGCATTGAGATGGGTATTGATCTTCCGCTGATCTGGGCCGTGATCATTATCTTCGGCATCATGATGTACGTGGTCATGGACGGCTTCGACCTGGGTATCGGCATCCTGTTTCCGTTTATCCCGGGCAAGACCGACCGTGACGTGATGATGAACACCGTGGCCCCGGTGTGGGACGGTAACGAAACCTGGCTGGTACTGGGCGGCGCAGCGTTGTTCGGTGCGTTCCCGCTGGCCTATTCGGTGGTGTTGTCGGCGCTGTACCTGCCGCTGATCCTGATGCTGATCGGGCTGATCTTCCGCGGTGTGGCCTTCGAGTTCCGCTTCAAGGCCAAGGACCACAAGCGTCATCTATGGGACAAGGCCTTTATCGGCGGTTCACTGGCCGCCACGTTCTTCCAGGGCGTGGCGCTGGGCGCGTTCATCGATGGCATCCCTGTAGTGAACCGCCAGTTTGCCGGCGGTTCGCTGGACTGGCTCACGCCGTTCACGATGTTCTGCGGCGTGGCGCTGATCGTGGCCTACGCGTTGCTCGGCTGCACCTGGTTGATCATGAAGACCGAAGGCCCGCTTCAGGAAAAAATGCACAACCTGGCGCGACCGTTGGCCTTCGTTTTGCTGGCGGTGATCGGCATTGTGAGTATCTGGACGCCGCTGACGCACCCGGAAATCGCCTCGCGCTGGTTCACCCTGCCGAACCTGTTCTGGTTCCTGCCGGTGCCGATCCTGGTGCTGGTGACCCTGTACGGGTTGTTCCGTGCCGTGGCGCGTAATGCGCACTACACGCCGTTCCTGCTGACGCTGGTGCTGATCTTCCTGGGCTACAGCGGCTTGGGTATCAGCCTGTGGCCCAACATCATTCCGCCATCGGTGTCGATCTGGGACGCTGCCGCGCCGCCCCAGAGCCAGGGCTTCATGCTGGTGGGTACGCTATTCATTATCCCGTTCATCCTGGGCTATACCTTCTGGAGCTACTACGTGTTCCGCGGCAAGGTCACCCACGAAGACGGTTACCACTAGGAGGGGCGTTCCATGTCCGGCAAACCTTCGTTGCACGAGATTGAACAGGCCGAGAAGCAGCCGTTGTGGCGGCGCCTGGGGTGGCTGGCGATGATCTGGACGGGCAGTGTGCTGGCCCTGTTCGTCGTGGCCAGCCTGATGCGCATGTTTATGAATGCGGCCGGCCTGACCACCCACTGACATCCCGATCCGGGCTTTGCGGCCCGGCTTTCCAGCCCTGCTTTTCGCCAGAGAAGCAGGGTTTTTTTATTTGCGCGCCTTGAGGATCACGAATTTTGGCGTGGTGGCGACTTGCTCGACACCCCGGAACAGGCGCGCCAGCTTGGTGTGATAACCGAGGTGGCGGTTGCCGACGATATAAAGGGCGCCGCCCACCACCAGGGCTTCCCGTGCCTGTTGGAACATGCGCCAGGCGAGGAAATCGCCGACCACCTGCTGCTGGTGGAACGGTGGATTGCACAGCACCACGTCCAGGGATTGCGGCTCTTGCCCCGCCAGGCCGTCGGCGGCACGCACGACCACATCGCGATCACCTAGGGCGGCTTGCCAGTTTTCGGCCGCCGATTGCACCGCCATGTAGGACTCGTCCACCAAGGTGTAGTGCGCTTCGGGGTTTTGCAGGGCGCTGGCAATCGCCAGTACGCCGTTGCCGCAACCCAGGTCTGCCACGCGGGCGCTGCCCAGGTTTTTCGGCAGGTGGGGCAGGAAGGCGCGAGTGCCGATGTCCAGGCCTTCGCGGCAGAACACGTTGGCGTGGTTCAGCAGTTCGATAGCCGGTGCGTCCAGGGTGTAGCGGGTGGGGTAGGGCGACACGGCAGCAGGGCGATCTTCAACGGTGGCGATCAGCAATCGCGCCTTTTTTACCGCGAGCGATGCGTGCATCGGGCCAATGTAACGCTCCAGCAACTCGCCCGCCGCCCGTGGCAAATGCTTGATCATCGCCCCGGCGATCACTTCGGCGCCTGGGGCCAGCTGGCCTTGCAAGCGAATCAGTTGTTCTTCCAGCAATGCCAGGGTTTTGGGTACGCGGATCAGCACCCGGTCGAACGGCCCGGTGGGGATATGGCTGGCCGGGATGAACGCAACGGCGTCAAACGCCTTGCCGTTGCGCACCAGGTTTTTTTCCAGGCCTTGCGCCGCCAGGAACGAATCGCCACTGGAGGTCAGTTGCACGTTGCCTTGAAGGCTGGCCGCAAGGGCGCCGAAGCTGTCATTGAGCACCAGCACCCGGGTTTGTGCGGTCGGCTGCTGTTCCGCCAAGTGGCTGAGCAGGTACTCGTCGGCGGCATCGAAGGCTTGCAGCGGATCGTTGTGTTGCTCTGGCTGGCGGATCAGATCGAGCTGGGCAAAGGGGCTTTCGAGCAGGGGCATGGCGGGGGAGACTCTGGGTAAACGATGGGTGTTCGACAGCGGTTGCCGAACCGTCTGAGTGAACCACGGGCGACACCCCGGAGGGGTCGCTCAGCACTCAGAGTGGGTGGTAAATGTTACGTTTTTTTCAGCGCGATTACATGCGGTGTTTCTTGGCCGGTTAAATAATCCCGGCCTGCGCGGCGCGAAGCACGGCGGCGATTTTGTTGTTGACGCCCAGTTTCTTGAGGATACTGCTGACATGAAAGCCTACCGTACGCTCGGACAAACAAAGTATGGCGGCGATATCTGCTGCGGTCTTGCCCATGCCAGACCACATAAGGACTTCCGTTTCCCTAGGGGTCAATTTGCTTGCAGGGTTGACGCTGGGTTTTTCGGCAAACTTCTGCGCCAGCACGGCATGCATGGCGTGGCAAAGCCATAGCGCCATTCCTGCTTTTTCATACAATTCTTCCGGGCTGATGTCACCTTTGCCACGGCTCAACGTCAGCATGCTGAAGACCCCCCGGAAATCATGCACGCTGATGGTCAACGCCTTGTGTACCTCCAAGGTAGCGGCCAAAGACCAAAGACTGGGCACGTCTTTGAATGTTTCCTCCTTCCAGACAAGGGGTAACACGCCCTCCCTACAATGTTTCACTACGGGGTCTACATCGAAGTAGTGCGCTTGGTGGTATAGATTTTTCCATTCAATTGGATAGTTCGTCAGTTCCACCGGTTTGTTTTCACCGTTGGTGAGTTGAGAACTCATCTTGAAGGAACAGTATTGGAAACCGAGTTCGTAGGCCTTGTTGATGGTCATTTCAAATACGCTGGTGACCTCGTCCTCACCTTCCAGCGAGTGGAGTCGTGTATTTCGCCAGTTAAGCATGGGTAAATCTCCATGGGGTCTCCGTGACTTGGGGTACGTCCTTTATCCCCAACGTTGCACGAAAATCAGTGTAGGACACGTACTACATGGCGAGAGGAAAATTTCGTTCTTGCGCTGTAAGGTTTAAGAATTTTTCCACAGGAAGGTAGTTAGCCAAGCAATTGGCAAGTTCGAAACTCGCGATTTATTAGGGGGTTGAAGCGCCTGTAACAACCCACTAACAGCGGCTATATGAGGTAGTTTTTAAAGCTAATAGCGAATTGATCGAAGGTGAAATCAACTTGCCATCATTGCGTACTGGTGTGATGCCACTTCCTATCGTAGGTGTTTCCGCGCACGACTTTGAGCGACACTAGGGCACTTGTAGAACGGAGCCCCCCATGACGGCCAGTGCTGAGAAATTTACCCGCCAGATCTTGCTCGACGTGCAATCGCTGACCCCCAGTCTGTTTACCCTGCGCACCACCCGCGATCCGGGCTTTCGTTTTACCGCGGGCCAGTTTGTACGCCTGGGTGTCACCAAGGCGGATGGCAGCACGGTATGGCGTGCGTATTCCTTGGTGTCCTCGCCGTTTGATGAGCACCTGGATTTTTTCTCGATTGTCGTCCCGGACGGTGAGTTCACCAGCGAGCTGAGCCGTCTGCGAGTCGGCGATACCTTGATGGTGGAGCGCCAGGCCACGGGGTTCCTGACCTTGAACCGCTTCGTCGACGGTCGGGATTTGTGGATGCTTGGCACCGGCACCGGGGTGGCGCCGTTTTTGTCGATCCTGCAAGACTTCGAGGTCTGGGAGAAATTCGAGCGCATCATCCTGGTGTACAGCGCACGGGAAGCCAAAGAGCTGGCTTACCAAGAGCTGATCAACGAGTTGGGCGAGCGCGAATACCTGACCGAATACGCGCACAAACTGACCTACATCCCCATTGTTACCCGCGAACAACACCCCGGCGCATTGAATGGGCGCATCACCACGCTGATCGAAAATGGCGAACTGGAGCGCGCGGCCGGCGTCGAACTGACCCCGGAGCATTCCCGCGTGCTGATTTGCGGCAACCCGCAGATGGTCGATGACACGCGCCAATTGCTCAAGCTGCGCGATATGAACCTGAGCTTGAGCCGGCGACCCGGCCAGGTGGCGGTGGAGAACTACTGGTAATAAAAAAGGCGCCTCAAACAGGCGCCTTTTCATGCCGGCTCGATTAGAGCGGCTTGTCGTTCTGTGCCTTGAGCAGATCGCGGATCTCACCCAGCAGCACTTCTTCCTTGGTCGGCGTCGGCGGCAGGCTTGGCGCCACGGCCTCTTCACGTTTGAGGCGATTGATCGCCTTCACGCCCATGAAGATCGCAAACGCGATGATCACAAAGTCGATGACGCTCTGGATGAACTTGCCGTATGCCAGGACCACCGCAGGCACATCGCCTTGGGCAGCCTTTAGCGTTATCGCTAGGTCACCGAAGTCCACGCCACCGATCAACAGACCAATGGGCGGCATCACCACGTCGCCTACAAACGAGGAAACAATTTTGCCGAAGGCTGCGCCGATGATAATACCGACCGCCATGTCGACCACATTACCTTTGACCGCGAAGGCCTTGAACTCACTGATCACGCCCATAGGTTATTCCTTGTTACAGATGAGAAGGGTGGTACCCAGTGTAAGTCAGTCGTAGAGGGCTTGCCTGAAACAACCGCTCACACTGTTAGCTTTTATCGACACATTAAAACGCAATTAGTTTGCAAAGTGCCATCAATCGCGCGCGAAATACCCGCCAAATCAGCGACTTACCAGATTATTTTATCAATCGGGTTGTTATGACTTTTCTATTTATCTTCTGACTCGCGGGTCACTAGCCTCTGGCAAGCACAACTGAATGTGCACTAAAAAAACCAGAGGAAACCTCGATGAACAATCCAATGAGCCGCGGGCCTGTTACCGCGCGATCCGCGCTGGTACTGGTGACCGCCAGCCTGCTTTCCCTGTCTGTACACGCCGCCAACCTGACCCGCGACAACGGTGCCGCCGTCGGTGACAACCAGAACTCGCAAACCGCCGGCGCCAATGGCCCGGTGCTACTCCAGGACGTGCAGCTTATTCAGAAATTGCAGCGCTTCGACCGCGAACGTATCCCCGAGCGCGTTGTACACGCCCGTGGTACCGGTGCCCACGGCACCTTTACCGTCACTGATAGCCTCAGCGACCTGACCAAGGCCAAGGTGTTTGCCGCCGGCGAGGCCACCCCGGTGTTCGTGCGCTTCTCCGCCGTGGTCCACGGCAACCACTCCCCGGAAACCCTGCGTGACCCACGCGGTTTCGCCACCAAGTTCTATACCGCCGAAGGCAATTGGGATTTGGTGGGCAACAACTTCCCGACGTTCTTCATCCGTGATGCCATCAAGTTCCCTGACATGGTCCACGCGTTCAAGCCAGACCCACGTACCAACCTGGATGACGATTCGCGGCGCTTCGACTTCTTCTCCCACGTGCCCGAAGCCACCCGTACGCTGACCGAGTTGTACTCCGACTCCGGCACCCCGGCCAGTTATCGGGAGATGGACGGCAACGGTGTGCACGCCTACAAGCTGATCAACGCCAAGGGTGAAGTGCACTACGTCAAGTTCCACTGGAAAAGCCTGCAAGGCATCAAGAACCTCGATCCCAAGCAGGTCACCGAAGTGCAGGGCCGCGACTACAGCCACATGACCAATGACCTGGTCACCCACATCAACAAGGGCGACTTCCCCAAGTGGGACCTGTACGTGCAGGTGCTCAAGCCTGAAGACCTGGCCAAGTTCGATTTCGACCCGCTGGACGCCACCAAGATCTGGCCGAACGTGCCTGAGCGCAAAGTCGGGCAAATGGTGTTGAACCGCAACCCGGCCAACGTGTTCCAGGAAACCGAGCAGGTAGCCATGGCCCCGGCCAACCTGGTGCCGGGCATCGAGCCGTCGGAAGATCGCCTGTTGCAAGGCCGGGTGTTCTCCTACGCCGACACCCAGATGTACCGCCTGGGCGCCAATGCCCTGCAACTGCCGATCAACGCGCCACGGGTGACCGTCAACAACGGCAACCAGGACGGCGCGATGAACTTCGGCAAGACCACCACCGGTGTGAACTACCAGCCAAGTCGCCTGTTGCCACGGGAAGAACCGCAAACCGCGCGCTACAGCCAGTCGGCGCTGTCAGGCAGCACCCAGCAGGCGAAGATCCAGCGTGAGCAGAACTTCAAGCAGGCGGGTGACTTGTACCGCTCCTACAGCAAGAAAGAGCGTCAGGACTTGATCGAAAACTTCGGCGGCTCGCTGGCCACCACCGATGACGAGAGCAAACACATCATCCTGTCGTTCCTCTACAAAGCCGACCCGGAGTACGGCACCGGTGTAGCCAAGGTGGCCAAAGGTGACCTGGCGCGCGTGAAGGCGCTGGCGGAAAAACTGACTGACTGATCCGTTAGTTACGGTCGACGCCCCGATACGGGCGTCGACCCCTGGCAGGAGAACAACCATGCGAATTTCTATCGGCTTGCTGATGGCCATGCTGGCCTTTGTCGCCCAGGCCGAGACTCCCGACCCGGTGGCGCTCAAGGCCCAATTGCAGGACTACTATTTCGACGCCGCCCGCCGTGGCGACCTCGACATGCTCAATACCTTTATCGACTCCGGCTACAGCCTCAACACCCAGGACGACAAGGGCTACACCGCGCTGATCCTCGCTGCCTACCACGGCCAGGGGCCTTTCGTGGAGCGCCTGCTCAACGCCGGTGCCGACGCCTGCGTGCAGGACAAACGCGGCAACACCGCGCTGATGGGCGCGATCTTCAAGGGCGAGTTGAAAATCGCCCAGCGCCTGCTGGCCACCGACTGCAACCCCGACCAACGCAACGGTGCCGGACAGACCGCCGCCATGTACGCCGGGCTGTTCAAGCGTGTCGAGCTGCTGGATGAACTCAAGGCCAAGGGGGCCGATCTCAATGCCGAAGACCCGGTCGGTAACACCGCTTCACGCTTGGCCAGTGGTGAAATCCGGACCCCGGCGTCGCGCTGAGCTATCATCGCGGTTTTTCGGTTGGAGGTTCTCAAATGGCAAAGGCCAAGCGCATGTACGGCTGCACGGAGTGCGGCGCGACCTTTCCCAAGTGGGCCGGCCAGTGCTCCGAGTGCGGTGCGTGGAACACCCTGACTGAAACCATGATTGAGAGTGGCGGTGCGGCGGCCCCCACCGGTCGGGCCGGCTGGACCGGGCAGCAGGCGCAGATCAAGACCCTGGCTGAAGTCAGCGTCGAAGAGATCCCGCGTTTTTCCACGGCATCCGGCGAATTGGACCGCGTGCTGGGCGGCGGCCTGGTGGACGGCTCGGTGGTGCTGATCGGCGGCGACCCGGGCATCGGCAAGTCGACGATTTTGCTGCAAACCCTGTGCAGCATCGCCAGCCGCATGCCGGCGCTGTACGTCACCGGCGAAGAATCCCAGCAACAAGTGGCCATGCGCGCCCGCCGCCTGGGGTTGCCCCAGGATCAGCTGCGGGTCATGACCGAGACCTGCATCGAAAGCATCATTGCCACGGCCCGTATCGAAAAGCCCAAGGTCATGGTGATCGACTCGATCCAGACCATTTTCACCGAGCAGTTGCAATCGGCGCCGGGTGGCGTGTCCCAGGTGCGCGAGAGTGCGGCGCTGCTGGTGCGGTATGCCAAGCAGAGCGGCACGGCGATCTTCCTGGTCGGCCACGTCACCAAGGAAGGCGCGCTGGCCGGGCCTCGGGTGCTCGAGCATATGGTCGACACGGTGCTGTATTTCGAGGGCGAGTCCGATGGTCGCCTGCGCTTGCTGCGGGCGGTGAAGAACCGTTTCGGGGCGGTGAACGAGTTGGGTGTATTCGCCATGACCGACCGGGGGCTGAAAGAAGTCTCCAACCCATCAGCGATTTTCCTGACGCGTGCCCAGGAAGAAGTCCCTGGCAGTGTGGTGATGGCAACGTGGGAAGGCACCCGGCCGATGCTGGTGGAAGTGCAGGCGTTGGTGGATGACAGCCACCTGGCCAACCCGCGCCGCGTGACCCTGGGCCTGGACCAGAACCGCCTGGCGATGCTGTTGGCGGTCCTGCACCGCCACGGTGGCATCCCGACCCATGACCAGGACGTGTTCCTCAACGTGGTCGGCGGGGTCAAGGTGCTGGAGACCGCCTCCGACCTGGCGTTGATGGCGGCAGTCATGTCCAGCCTGCGTAACCGGCCATTGCCCCATGACTTGCTGGTGTTTGGTGAAGTCGGTTTGTCCGGTGAAGTTCGCCCGGTGCCCAGCGGCCAGGAGCGCTTGAAGGAAGCGGCCAAGCATGGCTTCAAGCGTGCCATCGTGCCCAAGGGCAACGCGCCGAAGGAATCGCCGCCCGGGATACAGATTATTGGGGTGACCCGCCTGGAGCAGGCACTGGATGCACTTTTCGAGTAAACAGGGAGGGGCGCAATGCAACGAACGAATCGCTGGGGCGTGCTCGCCCTGTTCATGACCTTGGCCGGTCTGCCTGTCCTGGCGTGGGCCGACTTGCCGGCGGGATATCGCCTGGCGCAAAAGCTGGTCACGGAAGAAGGCAGCGTGCTGCAGGTGCTGGAAGACCAGCGCATCAGCGCTCAATTGCACAAGGACAGTTGGGGCAACGGGTTGGACGAAGACTCGTTCGACGAGCCCGGTGACCTGGTTGAAAACCCGTTGCTCGACGCCCAGCTGCGTCTGGTATCGGCCGCCGGCGAGGTGATCGCGCGCAAGAACCTCGGCTACCCGCTGGCCAAGGTCAAGAAAGCCCCGCTCAAGGGACAGCCCGCGCCTGTGTATTTTTTGATCGTTGATCAGACCGCGCCCATGGGCAGCTACAGTGGCCCGGCCACGCAACTGTTACTGCCTGCCAAGCAGGAACTGGAACCGGTGAGCTACCAGGACACCGACGGCAAACTCAAACCACTGACCCTGGCCAGCACCGGCAAGGCGGCCTGGAAGGTTTCGACGCCCGTCGACGGTAGTGCGGATGAGCTGTTGCAAATCTCGTGCTTTATGGACGGCGACGGTGACGATGATTTTGCCACGCGTTACCAGACCTACCGTTGGGTGGATGGCCAGTGGCAGGCGGCATCGACGCAGAAAGCCGGTTACTGGGACACGGAAAGCGACTTCCCGGCGCGTACGGCATTTCCCTGAGCCGTCATACTTCCAGCAAGGCGGCCAACTCCCGGTGCAGCTCGTCCTCGTCACCCAGGTTCAACTCGATCAGCCGCCGCAAGTGGCTGATCGAATCCAGGTCGATGTGCTGACACACAAACCCCAGTTGCCCAGGATCCTCATGGGTCAGTCGCACTTGCATCTTTATATGCGCCTTCGGATCGAGGCGTATATCGACGTCGAACGGCAGCGCCTTGTTGCCCTTCCAGTCTTCCGGCCGTTGCACCAGCAGGCCTTTTAGCGACAGGTCCACCAATTGCACTGGCCATTCGCGGCCGTTTTGCCGAATTTCGGTCTTGGCATCAAAGGCGATGCGGCGGAAACGACGGCGGTCAGACGGTTGCTCGGTCATGGTGAAGCCCTCCGGGGATAGGGGGATTGTAGCCGTGCGCCACTATTGGCTCGGTTTTTCTGCTTTTTTTGTCCGCAGAAGGCTCTAGACCAACGTAGGGGGGTGGCCTTTAAGTCCAGTAGCGCTAAACTCCGGATGGCTGTCCTTTCTGTCCACCCTGGCTGGAATATAAAAATGAAAAATAATAATAGCCTGCTACGCCACCTACCCTGGCTGGTGCTGGCAATCGTAGGAGCGTGCGCCCTGGGCGTAGTGGCCTTGCGCCGCGGCGAGGCGATCAACGCCTTGTGGATTGTGGTCGCTGCTGTGGCCATCTACCTGGTTGCGTACCGTTACTACAGTCTGTTCATCGCTAACAATGTGATGCAACTCGACCCACGGCGGGCCACCCCCGCAGTGCTCAACAACGACGGTCTGGACTATGTGCCGACCAACAAACACATCCTTTTTGGTCACCACTTTGCGGCCATTGCCGGTGCAGGCCCGCTGGTCGGCCCGGTATTGGCGGCGCAAATGGGTTACCTGCCCGGCACGCTCTGGCTGATTGCCGGCGTGGTGCTGGCCGGTGCGGTGCAGGACTTCATGGTCCTGTTCCTGTCCACCCGTCGCAACGGCCGTTCCCTGGGCGACATGGTTCGCGAAGAGATGGGCCGCATCCCGGGGACCATCGCGCTGTTCGGTTGCTTCCTGATCATGATCATCATCCTCGCGGTGCTGGCGCTGATCGTGGTCAAGGCGCTGGCCGAGAGCCCATGGGGCATTTTCACGGTGATGGCGACCATCCCGATCGCGATGTTCATGGGCATCTACATGCGCTACATCCGCCCGGGCCGCATCGGTGAAATCTCGATCATCGGCGTGCTGTTGCTGCTGGGTTCGATCTGGCTGGGCGGGCAGATTGCCGCTGATCCGGTCTGGGCCAAGGCGTTCACCTTCACCGGTATCCAGATCACCTGGATGCTGATCGGCTACGGTTTCGTCGCCGCCGTTCTGCCGGTGTGGCTGATCCTGGCACCGCGTGACTACCTCTCCACCTTCCTCAAGATCGGCACCATCATCGCCCTGGCGATCGGCATCCTGGTCACCATGCCAGAGCTGAAAATGCCGGCCTTGACCCAGTTCATCGACGGTACCGGCCCGGTGTGGAAGGGCGGCCTGTTTCCGTTCCTGTTCATCACCATCGCCTGTGGCGCGGTCTCGGGTTTCCACGCGCTGATCTCCTCGGGCACCACGCCCAAGCTCCTGGATAACGAAACCAACGCCCGCTACATCGGTTACGGCGGCATGCTGATGGAGTCGTTCGTGGCCATCATGGCGATGGTCGCCGCTTCGGTGATCGAACCTGGCGTGTACTTCGCCATGAACAGCCCGGCCGCTGTGGTCGGTGGTGATGTGGTGGCCGTGGCGCAAACCGTCAGCAGTTGGGGCTTTGCGATCACGCCTGAGGCGCTGCAAGCCGTGGCCCATGATATCGGCGAAACCACCATTCTGGCCCGTGCCGGTGGTGCGCCGACATTGGCGGTGGGTATCGCACAGATCCTGCACAGCGTACTGCCGGGTGAAAACACCATGGCATTCTGGTACCACTTTGCGATCCTGTTCGAAGCCCTGTTCATCCTCACGGCGGTGGATGCGGGCACCCGTGCCGGCCGCTTCATGCTGCAGGACCTGCTGGGTTCCTTCGTGCCGGCGCTGAAACGCACCGAGTCGTGGACCGCCAACCTCATTGCAACCGCCGGTTGCGTGGCGATGTGGGGTTACCTGCTGTACCAGGGCGTGATCGACCCACTGGGCGGTATCAACACCTTGTGGCCACTGTTCGGTATCTCCAACCAGATGCTGGCAGGTATCGCGCTGATGCTGGCAACCGTTGTGCTGATCAAAATGAAACGCCAACGCTACATCTGGGTGACCATGCTGCCGGCCGTCTGGCTGCTGATCTGCACCACCACGGCGGGCTTCATCAAGCTGTTCGACGCGAACCCGGCGATTGGCTTCCTGTCGCTGGCCAAGAAGTACAGCGATGCATTGGCCAACGGCCAGATCCTCGCCCCCGCGAAGAGCATCGACCAGATGCAGCACGTAATCTACAACGCCTACACCAACGCAACGCTGACGGCGCTGTTCCTGTTCGTGGTGTTCAGCATCCTGTTCTATGCGCTCAAGGTCGGCGTCGCCGCCTGGGGCAACAAAGAACGTACGGATAAAGAAGCCCCGTTCCAGGCTGTACCGGACGCGTAATCGAGGGTTGCAACCATGTTCAATGACATCAGTCGCCTCGGTAAATACCTCGGTCAGGCCGCGCGCCTGATGGTCGGCATGCCCGACTACGACACCTACGTCGAGCATATGCAAACCAAACACCCGGACAAGCCGGTGATGGACTACAAGGCGTTCTTCCGGGAGCGCCAGGAAGCCCGTTACGGCGGCAAGGGTGGGCCCAAGTGCTGTTGAGTTAACGCAATATCCCTGTGGGAGGGGGCTTGCCCCCGATAGCGGTGTGTCAGTGACAGGTAAGTGCCTGACACGCTGCTATCGGGGGCGAGCCCCCTCCCACATTTGTTTCTGTGTTCCTTCAAGGAGAATTTCTTTTGTCCTCTCCCATTCCAGTCACGGTCCTCAGCGGCTTCCTGGGTGCCGGCAAGACCACCTTGCTGCGCCACCTGCTCAAAGCCGAGCACGGCCTGAAAATCGCCGTGATCGAAAACGAATTCAGTGACGCCGGTATCGACACCCAGCTGTTGGGCGCAGAACCGGTGCAAGTCATGACCCTGTCCAACGGCTGCGTGTGCTGCACCATCCACACCGACCTGACCAAGGCCCTGTACCTGCTGCTCGAGCGCCTGGACAGCGGCGAGATCGCCTTCGACCGCCTGGTGATCGAGTGCACCGGCCTGGCCGACCCGGCACCTGTGGCCCAGACCTTTTTCATCGACGAGGAACTGCGCGAGCGCTATATCCTCGACGGCATCATCACCCTGGTGGACGCGGCCCACGCCGAACACCACCTGACCCAGACCATTGCCCAGGCCCAGATCGGCTTTGCCGACCGCCTGTTGGTGAGCAAACGCGACCTTGTGGATGACGCTACCTTCGATGCGCTCAGTGAACGCCTGACCCGCATCAATCGCCGTGCGCCGATCCGGGTGGTGGATCATGGCAAGATCGACCTGGCCGAGTTGCTCGATGTGCGCGGCTTCAACCTCAATGCCGGCATGAGCTTGCGTCCGGTGAGCAAGGCGCCGTCCATCGACCGTATCTCCAGCCTGGTATTGCGCACCGACCAGCCGCTGGATATCGACCGACTCAGTGAGTTCATGAACGAACTGCTGGAAGACCACGGCAAGCAACTGCTGCGCTACAAAGGCGTGCTGAACATTGCCGGGGAAGACCGGCGCATGGTGTTCCAGGGCGTGCTCAAGCTCTACGGTTTCGATTGGGATACCGAATGGGCCGAAGGCGAGGTGCGAGAGAGTGTGATCGTGTTCATTGCCGATGAGTTGCCCGAAGACAAGATTCGCGAAGGTTTTGCCAAGGTCTACCAACCCTGACTTGAAACACAATCCAATGTGGGAGGGGGCTTGCCCCGATGAGGGTGTGTCAGTAGATAACTCTGTGACTGACACACTGCTATCGGGGGCAAGCCCCCTCCCACAATTAACTGTATTTCAAATTGGAATTTGGAATAAAAAAGCCCGGCTCAAGAGCCGGGCTTTTTAGTCAAGCAACTGCAATCAAGCGCCGTACACCGGCAGCTTCTTGCAGATGGCCTTGACCTTCTCACGTACCGCGTCGATCACGGCTTCGTTGTTCAGGTCGGCCAGGATGTCGCAGATCCAGCCGGCCAGTTCCTTGCACTCTGCTTCCTTGAAGCCGCGAGTGGTCACAGCCGGGGTGCCGAAGCGCAGGCCGGAGGTGACGAACGGCGAACGTGGGTCGTTCGGCACGGAGTTCTTGTTCACGGTGATGAAGGCTTTGCCCAGGGCCGCGTCAGCATCCTTACCGGAGATGTCCTGCTTGATCAGCGACAGCAGGAACAGGTGGTTTTCAGTACCGCCAGACACTACGTCAAAGCCGCGCTCGATGAACACGCTGGCCATGGCCTGGGCGTTCTTTACCACTTGTTGCTGGTAGGTCTTGAACTCAGGCTGCAGCGCTTCCTTGAAGCAGATCGCTTTAGCGGCGATCACGTGCTCCAGCGGGCCACCCTGGGCGCCTGGGAATACGGCGGAGTTCAGCTTCTTCTCGATGTCGGCGTTGGCGCGAGCCAGGATCAGGCCGCCACGTGGACCGCGCAGGGTCTTGTGGGTGGTGGTGGTCACGACGTCAGCGAAAGGTACCGGGTTCGGGTAGACGCCAGCGGCGACCAGACCGGCCACGTGGGCCATGTCGACGAACAGGTACGCACCGACCTTGTCAGCGATGGCGCGGAAGCGTGGGAAGTCCAGGATCTGCGAGTAGGCAGAGAAACCGGCCACGATCATTTTTGGCTTGTGTTCAACCGCCAGGCGCTCGACTTCGTCGTAGTCGATCAGGCCGTTGGCATCGATACCGTATTGAACGGCGTTGTACAGCTTGCCGGAGGAGGAAACGCTGGCGCCGTGGGTCAGGTGACCGCCGTGGGCCAGGCTCATGCCCAGGATGGTGTCGCCGCCTTGCAGCAGGGCCAGGTACACGGCGCTGTTGGCTTGGGAACCGGCGTGCGGCTGGACGTTGGCGTAGTCGGCGCCGAACAGTTCCTTGGCACGGTCAATGGCCAGTTGCTCAACCACGTCGACGTACTCGCAACCACCGTAGTAGCGCTTGCCCGGGTAGCCTTCGGCGTACTTGTTGGTCAGAACCGAACCTTGAGCCTCCATCACCGCAGGGCTGGTGTAGTTTTCCGAAGCGATCAGCTCAATGTGCTCTTCCTGGCGCACGGCTTCTTGCTCCATGGCGGCGAAGAGATCGGCGTCGTACTTGGCAATAGTCAAATCACGGCTGAACATGGCGGTCCTCAAGGATCGGGGGCAGAAAAGGAGGGCATTCTAACCCAATGGGTTTTAGATGGCATATGAAAGGACATCATGTCGCGGACAAGTGGGGCTCATCTGGGGATAGGCGGTGGCTGTGAGTGCCTTATCGGGGGCAAGCCCCTCCCACAGTTGAATGTGTTCGCAGATCAGAATGTGGGAGGGGGCTTGCCCCCGATGAGGCCAGTGGCCTCACCGCAGAATTTCAGTCGAACATGAACAGCGCATCATTGCTGAACTGCGCTTCGAACCGATTCGCCGGCATCGGCCGCCCGAACAGATAGCCCTGCACCTCATCGCAGCCATGCTCACGCAGGAAATCCAGCTGTTCATGGGTTTCCACCCCCTCGGCGATCACCGCCAGGTTCAGGCTGTGGGCCATGGCGATAATGGCGCGGGCGATCTGGGCGTCCTGTTCGCCGGAGGGCAGGCCGTCGACGAAGGTGCGGTCGATCTTCAGCACGTCGATGGGGAACTGCTTGAGGTAGTTGAGCGACGAGTAACCGGTGCCAAAGTCGTCGACCGCAATGCTCAGGCCCAGGTTCTTCAGGCTGTCGAGGATCTGCATGGCCTCGTTGACCTCACGCATCAGGATGCTTTCGGTCAGCTCCAGCTCCAGGCACGCCGGCGGCAGGCCGGTGTCCTTGAGGATGGTGGCGATGCGCGTACCCAACTGGCCGTCGGAGAATTGTCGCGCCGAGATATTCACCGAGACTTTCGGCACCCGCACCTTGTTCTGGTGCCAGGTCTTGAGCTGGCGACAGGCTTCGCTGATTACCCAGTCGCCCACGTCCACCACCAGGCCCAACTCTTCCAGCACCGGGATGAAGTCTCCCGGCGGCACCAGCCCGCGTCGAGGGTGGCGCCAGCGCAGCAGGGCTTCGGCGCCGGTCAGGCGTTTGCCGTCGCCGCTGAACTGCGGCTGGTAATAGAGCACGAATTCGTTCTGGTCCAGGGCGTGGCGCAGGTCGCTTTCCAACTCCAGGCGTTCCAGGGCGCTGGCGTTCATGTCGGCCTGGTAGAACTGGAAGTTGTTCTTGCCGCGTTCCTTGGCGTGATACATCGCCGTGTCGGCGTTTTTCATCAACTGGCTCAGTTCGTTACCGTCCTGCGGGCTCAGGGCGATACCGATACTGGCGGTCACGAAGAACTCACGACCTTCCAGTACGAAAGGTTTCACCAGGCTGGCGAGGATCTGCTCGGCCACATGAATCGCACGGTTGAGTGCCATGTCACGGTTGACCCGTGGCTGCAGGAGCAAGGTGAACTCATCACCGCCCATGCGCGCCACAGTGTCGTCTTCGGCGACGCAGCCCAGCAGGCGGGTGGCCATTTCCTTGAGCATGCGGTCGCCGGCGGCGTGGCCCAGGGAGTCGTTGATCGGCTTGAAGCGGTCGAGGTCGAGGAACATCAGCACCACCCACGACTTCTGCCGTTCGGCGGACTGCAGCGCGGTGTGCAGGCGGTCCTGGAACAGTGTGCGGTTGGGCAGGTGGGTCAGGGCGTCGTAATAGGCCAGGCGGTGGATGCGCTGCTCGCTGGCCTTGCGCTCGCTGATGTCACTGAAGAAGCATACATAGCTGGCCAGGTCGCCTTCGTCGTCGAACACCGCAGTAATGCCGACCCACGCCGGGTAATGCTCGCCATTGCGGCGCTTGAGCCACACTTCGCCTTCCCAGGTACTGTGCTGGTGCAATTGCTTGAGCACATAGCGCAGGTGGGCTTCCTGCTGTTCATCGACGGTGAGCATGTTCGGCAACTGGTCGAGTACATCGCTGACCGCATAGCCGCTGACCCGGCTGAACGCCTCGTTGGCCTGCACGATATAGCCGGCGGGGTCAGTGATCAGGATCGCCGAAGTGGAGTGCTCGAATACCGTGGCCGCCATGCGCAGGTCTTTCTCGGCGCGGCGTTGCTGGCTGATGTCGCGGCCCACCCCAAGGATGCCCTCGAAAGCGCCGTGTTCGTCCCACACCAGCACCAGGCGCAGTTCGATCGGCACCTTGCGACCGTCGGCGCGCAGGCAGTCGAACAGGAACAGCTGGGTCTGGATCTCATCACGCAGCCTGTTCAGTGCATCAGGATCGCCCAGCGCGCGGCTGACCTGTTCCATCAGGCTGTAAATGCCGGTCAGTTGCTGCGGGTTGGCGATGATCGACTGCCAGCCGTTCTTGAACACCCAGTCCACGTCATAGCCGAGCACGGCGTTGACCGACGGGCTGACGTAGTTGAGGGCCAACTGACTGTCGGTGGAACAGATCACGTCGCTGATACTTTCGGCCAGCATGCGGTAGCGTTGTTCGCTGTCACGCAGGGATTCGCTGGCTTCGATCTGGTCGGTGATGTCCTTGGCCACGCCGATGATGCGGGTGATCTGCGCGGTCTTGTCCCGCGCCAGGGCTTGTTCGCGGATATCGAAGCGCCGCCATTCATTATTGCGGTGACGGAAGCGCAACTGGCATTGCAGTTGGGTGGTGTAGCCGACCTGGCGCTGTTGCTGGCGCAAGTCGTGGTAATGCTCGGCGTCTTCGGGGTGCAGCAGGATTTCCCAGAAGTACTCGCCCATTTGCTGCAATTCGGCCTTGTTATAGCCGAGGGTGTGGCCCAGATGGTGGTTGCTGAAAATCATGCGCTGGCTGATTACGTCCTGCACATACAGGTGGTCGGGCACGGTGCGCACCACGTCCGACCAGAAACTCTCGCGTTCCACCAGCGACAGTTCGATCAGCTTGCGGCTGGTGATATCGCTGATGCTGAGGATCACCGCCTTGAAATCGTCCTGCTGCTCGGGCAGGCGCATCACCAGCCACAGGTATTGCTCGTTGCCGGCCACGTCCTTGAGCTGGATTTCCAGCTCCAACTGGCTTTGTCGGGTCAGCACGGCTTCGAGTATCTGGTAACCGATGGACGTGGCGTTGCGTGGGCAGTCATCGATCAGGCGTTCCCAGGCCTGCTCGCAGGAACCTACGTTCAACAGGCTGACCGCCACCTGGTTGACCTCGGTGACGCGCAGCTCCTTGAGCAGTTGCTGGCGCTCGCTGGGGTTGTGCTGCAGCCAGGCGTGCAGCTGCTCGCGGGTCTCCAGCCGAGTCTTGTCGAAGAACGCGTTCAGCCCCGACAGGTCCAGCACGCACAGGGCCACGCCGGTGCCTTCGAAAATATCCTGGTAGCGCCGCCGCCCCTCATGCACCTGGCGCTGACGGCGGCGCATGTTCAGCAGCACGATCACCGGGATCAACGAGAACGCCAGGCCCAGCAGGCATTTGCCGATGAAGGCCGGCAGCAGTTGCTCCAGCACCGCGCTGCGGTCGAACAGCCCGCGCAGTTGCCAGTCGCTTTTGCTCAACGGTGTGATCAGTACGCTTTTATTCAGTTCGTCGGGGGTCAATGCAGACGCCCACTGCGCCGGCATGCCGCTGTCGCGGCTGACCACGCGATGGTTGAGGCGGTTCTCGATGGCCCACATCGGGCGCTGGCCCTGGCCGTCCTGACGGGTGAGGTTGGTCAGGTAGTTGGGGGCCAGGCGCAGCGCCCAATACATCCGTGAGCCGCCACTGGGCTGATGCAACAGTAGATAGATGAGGGTGCCGTCGTTGCTGTTGCTCAGGTAATAAGACTGGCCGTGGCTGCGTTGCACCAGTTCTTCGAGCCAGGCGCTGTCCTGGCTGTCGCTGGCACTGTCGCTGATCATCGCGCCGCTGGGGGCAAGCAGGGCGATGCTGCGCAATTCCGGCAGCGAACGTTGCAAGGTCCGCATCAAGGCCTGTTGCTGTTCGCTGTCACGCGGTGGCTCGACCATCGGCAGCAGGTTCAGGGCGATCTTTGCGCTGAGGGCCATGTTCAGGCTGATCTGTTCAGCCAGGTCGGCGCTGTAGTCGATGGTGTATTGCTGCTGGTTCTTCTGGTTTTGCTGCAACTGGTCCAGCAGTTGCCAGAACAATAACGCGAGCAGCATAAGGACAAGCGTCGCCAATGCGCCTTTGAGGGTGCCGTGCAGGGGCGCTCCCGGCGCTATATGAGCGGCGCGCAGGGGAGTTGGCGGCGTGACTTTGGACAAGCTGTGATCCTGCGGTTTGGCTGGACTGGCGCGCGACGTGCACTATAAGCCGGACGCCCGGAGGGCGGCTAGCATGCCTTGACTTGTGGCAAAGTGCCAGCCCTTGCCTGGCTGGACTGACCAAGCGCATTCAGGTAGCTTTGCCGGTTACGCGGGGGCGTTCCAGCCCCAGATATTCAGGCTTTATACCGCACGCTGGCATTGATGATAGTCAACGGCCCGCGCCGCGCATGGCCTGGCACGGGCTTCGCCCGCTTAATTCATCAGTCACTGACGCTAGGTTCACCATGGCTCAATACGTCTTCACCATGCATCGGCTGGGCAAAGTTGTCCCTCCGAAGCGGGAAATCCTGAAAAACATTTCGCTGTCCTTTTTCCCTGGCGCCAAGATCGGCGTACTCGGCCTCAACGGTTCGGGTAAATCCACGCTGCTGAAAATCATGGCCGGCGTCGACACCGAGTTCGAAGGCGAAGCCCGCCCGATGCCAGACCTGAACATCGGCTACCTGCCGCAAGAGCCGGTCCTGGATCCGACCAAGACCGTGCGTGAAGTGGTCGAAGAAGCCGTCAGCGTGATCAAGGACGCCCAGGCGCGCCTGGACGAGGTCTACGCCGCCTACGCCGAACCGGATGCCGACTTCGACAAGCTCGCCGCCGAACAGGCCAAGCTCGAAGCTATCCTGCAGGCCGGCGACGGTCATAACCTGGAGCGCCAGCTGGAAGTCGCCGCCGACGCGCTGCGCCTGCCGGCATGGGACGCCAAGGTCGAACACCTGTCCGGTGGCGAGAAGCGCCGCGTGGCCCTGTGCCGCCTGCTGCTGTCGGCCCCCGACATGCTGCTGCTCGACGAACCGACCAACCACCTGGACGCCGATTCCGTCGCCTGGCTGGAACACTTCCTTCACGATTTCCCAGGCACCGTGGTTGCGATCACGCACGACCGCTACTTCCTGGACAACGTCGCCGGCTGGATCCTCGAGCTCGACCGTGGCGCCGGTATCCCTTACGAGGGCAACTACTCCGGTTGGCTGGAAGCCAAGTCCGACCGTCTGGCCGCCGAATCCAAGCAGCAATCGGCCCATGAAAAAGCCATGAAGGAAGAACTGGAGTGGGTGCGCAAAGGCGCCAAGGCCCGCCAGTCCAAGTCCAAGGCGCGTCTGCAACGCTTTGAAGAAATGCAATCGCAGGAATTCCAGAAGCGCTCGGAAACCAACGAGATCTACATCCCGGCCGGTCCGCGCCTGGGTGACAAGGTCATCGAGTTCAAGAACGTGACCAAAGGCTATGGCGACCGCGTACTGATCGACAACCTGTCGTTCTCCATGCCAAAAGGCGCGATCGTCGGCGTAATCGGCGGTAACGGTGCGGGTAAATCCACGCTGTTCCGCATGCTGATGGGCAAGGAAACCCCGGATTCGGGCACCATCGAAGTCGGCGAAACCGTGCAACTGGCCTGCGTGGACCAGAGCCGTGAAGACCTCGACGGCAGCAAGACCGTGTTCCAGCAGATTTCCGACGGCTCCGACCAGATCCGCATCGGCAACTATGAAATCCCATCCCGTACCTATGTAGGCCGTTTCAACTTCAAGGGCGGCGACCAACAGAAGTTCGTCAAGGACCTGTCCGGTGGTGAGCGCGGTCGCTTGCACCTGGCCCTGACCCTGAAGGAGGGCGGCAACGTCCTGCTGCTCGACGAACCGTCCAACGACCTCGACGTTGAAACCCTGCGTTCCCTGGAAGAAGCCCTGCTGGACTTCCCGGGTGCTGCCATTGTGATCTCTCACGATCGGTGGTTCCTTGACCGCGTCGCGACGCACATCCTGGCGTACGAAGACGACTCGCAAGCGGTGTTCTTCGAAGGTAACTACACCGAGTACGAAGCGGACCGTAAAAAACGCTTGGGCGAAGCTGCTGCCCAGCCGCACCGTGTGCGTCACAAAAAACTGGCCTGATCCGGGCTGGTGGTTTGAAAGAGCGGAGCCTTCGGGCTCCGTTTTTTTGCCTGGAAATTGATGGTGCATGCGGTTTGATTTGAATCCCTGAAAGGGTGCATAAAAGCCCCTAAAACTGGATACATTTATATAAAACGCACCATTTAAATTCACAAAGGCGACATTTTGCCCTGTCGTAGTGCGGAATGAATTGATAAAGTCCGGCTCAATCTCCGTTAACAACTAAAAATTTGCCGAGACTTTTCATGATCGAATCCGTCGAATCTTTCCTCGCCCGCCTCAAGAAACGCGACCCTGATCAACCGGAATTCCACCAGGCCGTAGAAGAAGTCCTACGCAGCCTGTGGCCGTTTCTTGAAGCCAACCCCCACTACCTGACCTCGGGCATCCTGGAGCGCATCTGCGAGCCGGAACGCGCGATTACCTTCCGGGTGTCGTGGGTGGATGATCATGGCAGGGTCCAGGTCAATCGCGGTTTCCGTATCCAGATGAACAGCGCCATCGGCCCTTACAAAGGCGGCTTGCGCTTCCACCCGTCGGTCAACCTGGGCGTGCTGAAATTCCTCGCCTTCGAGCAGACCTTCAAGAATTCCCTGACGTCGCTGCCCATGGGCGGCGGCAAAGGCGGCTCGGACTTTGATCCAAAAGGTAAGAGCGACGCCGAAGTCATGCGCTTCTGCCAGGCCTTCATGAGCGAGTTGTATCGCCATATCGGCGCGGATGTGGACGTGCCGGCCGGTGATATCGGCGTAGGTGCCCGTGAGATCGGCTTCCTGTTCGGCCAGTACAAGCGCCTGAGCAACCAGTTCACCTCGGTGCTGACCGGCAAGGGCATGACCTACGGCGGCAGCCTGATTCGCCCGGAAGCCACCGGTTTTGGCTGCGTGTACTTCGCCGAAGAAATGCTCAAGCGCAACAACCAGCGGGTTGAAGGCAAGCGCGTGGCGGTGTCCGGTTCCGGCAACGTGGCGCAATACGCGGCGCGCAAGGTCATGGACCTGGGTGGCAAAGTGATTTCCCTGTCCGACTCCGAAGGCACCCTGTACGCGGAAAGCGGTTTGACCGAGGAGCAATGGTCGGCCCTGCTGGAGCTGAAAAACGTGCAGCGCGGGCGCATCAGCGAACTGGCTTCGCGTTATGGCTTGGAATTCCGCGCCGGTAAAACCCCTTGGGAACTGGCCTGCGATATTGCACTGCCCTGCGCTACGCAGAACGAACTCGACGCCGAGGCCGCCCGCACTCTACTGCGCAACGGCTGCATCTGCGTGGCCGAAGGCGCCAACATGCCGACCACCCTGGAGGCTGTGGATATCTTTATCGAGGCCGGCATTCTGTTCGCCCCGGGCAAGGCGTCCAATGCCGGTGGCGTGGCGGTGAGTGGCCTGGAAATGTCACAGAACGCCATGCGCCTGCTGTGGACCGCCGGTGAGGTGGACAGCAAGCTGCACAACATCATGCAGTCGATCCACCATGCCTGCGTGCACTACGGCGAAGAAAACGGCCGCATCAACTACGTCAAAGGCGCGAACATCGCAGGTTTTGTCAAAGTTGCCGACGCGATGCTGGCCCAAGGCATCGTCTAGGCCTCGGGCTCGACCCGCAGCACTTCGATCAACTGATCGCCGACGGGGCGTTGCCACAACACCTCGTCGCCGACCTGGGCGCCCAGCAAGGCGCGGCCCAGGGGCGAGCCCCAGTTGATCAAGCCTGCGCCGGCATCGGCCTGGTCTTCACCGACCAACTGAATGCGTTGCTGTTCGTCCAGCTCATTGGCGAAGGTCACCCAACTGCCGATCTGCACCTTGTCGGTGGACGTCGCCGGTGCCACCACTTGGGCGCTTTGCACCCGTTGGTTGAAGTAACGCAAATCCCGCTCAAGATCCGCCTGGCGCTGTTTATCGCCTTTGGCGGATTCCAGGCCATATTCGTGCTGCAACTGCGCAACCTTGGCCTGCAACTGCGCCAGCCCTTGCGCGGTGAGGCGGTTGGGTTGCTCGCTGACCTGGCGCTCCACCGGCTGGTCGGCCTGGGCAGCGGCGTTGTCCTCGTTTACAAAAGCTCGGCTCATCACGTTCTCCCTCAATGGAGTTTGGGCCATGATCGCCGCGCATTAGTTTCGATGGATGTCTGAAAGCGACCTACTGCGAACGATAGGCCCGGGCGGCGTCGCGGTCCTTCTCGTGCTGCCAAACGCGTTCGCGGTCATCCCAGTGATTGTCCTTGTAGTCGCGCAGCTCTTCGTTCTCGCGCATGGCCTTGCACTGGCGAAAGCCATCTTCCCAGCCCTCGGCGTATTCACGGACCTTGAGATAACGCGGCACGTTCTTGCGGAACTCCCCGCTGATCACCCCGGCCGCCTGGCGACCGCTGCTGCAACCGTCATCAAAACCATCGGCAAACGCCGGTGGGTAACCCTTGGCCAACAACTCTTGATGGGTCGACTGGCAACCCGCCAACACCACCAATGCACACATCATTACCGCACACCGCCACATGGCGTACTCCCTGGCCGTTTCACGGCTGATAGGGGAAGTCTAGAAGGGTAATTGTCGGGGAGGTGTGAAAGGGAGGTGAGAATGGCGTTGGGTCAAAGGGGCATCAACGACGATTCGCTTTAAATTGCAGGACGTTTCCTAGAGAATCTCTGGCCTATTGTGCCGTACCGTTTGGATCATTAGCCTCTTTGGGTCGCTGCATATCAGCGACCGGGTTTAGCGATCCGAGCCTCAAGAGTGGCACCGCTCCCAAAAGTATTAGCTGGCATCTGTTAGCTTTTAGCGTTTTATGGCGGCTGTGTGCGGGAGACTTTTGGGGACTGTCAGATTTTTTGTGTGCGGGCCGGTAACGGCCTGCCGTCAGGCAGGCCCTAATTCTCACCAGGTTGGCCT